>NZ_CP172311.1:2215000-2548957 GCF_047946655.1 Leeuwenhoekiella sp. A2 | reverse complement strand
TTAACGTACGTTCCGCCAGAATTTGCGGTATCTGCTGTACTTACCATCATGGGGTTTAAAGCAGGATTGCTGCCTGAGATCTCATCTACTATAACACCTTCAGCACGCAGCGATAAACTCATCACATCTGTTGCTTTGTAGCTATACCAAGAGTTTAACCGGTAATTATTCCCCAGCGTATAACCATTGTCATTTTCGCCAAAGCGAATAGTACTCTTTGCTTGGGCACCAAAAGAAGTTGCCTGCCATTGTTTAAGAAATGTCAAACCGAACAGACCATCATATGTACCGCTGCCTATTTGCATTGCATATGGCATAACCATCTTCATACCCATAGACATAGGAGTCACACCTTTTTCGTCAATACTTCCTGTGGGTAATGAAATTCCTGCCTGAAGATGCATTTTTGTAGTTCCTGCTTCCAGAAATTTGTAGAGCGCAGAAACCTGCACATCTCCCCAGCCATTACTTGCTGTAGTAAAATTGGCTCCCATTACCGTTAAATGCTTCATAGAACTTTCGCTGTACATCCCCATCGCCATTAAAGTAACACGATTAGTGGGTGCATACATCAAGCATAACATATGCATGTGCATAGGCATGCGTGTAGGTGTCACCATGTATTTATCATTTGGTTTTAAAGCAGATATAAAAGAGGCATCATCGCTACCCCTTTTAAGATCATGCATATCCATATACATATAGCGGTAAGAAAGCATAAACTCTCCTTTGCCGTGCGTGTGATCTCCCATTATTGATATGGGCGCATGCGCATCTGGTCTATTGCCGTTCCATTTATTTTCTGTTATTGTTACTTGAGCGCAGAGGCTTGCTGTTGCACATAGAGTAAGTGCAACGAATATATTTTTCATTGTTTTAATTTTAATTATACAGTTTTAAGGCTATTAGAGAATAGTCCTTGTTTTAAGCTAAAGTGTATAATTGTACTTTGGGTGGTGGGTACGGAATATCACAAAATCTGGATTGGTAACAAAATGCATTCTTCCAGTTCTCTGTTTTAAAATCAAAAGTCCAAACTAATGGAATTTCATAATGTGTTTTTTGGAAATAAAGCGGAATAAATGAATCCAAAACAACAGCACGCGTTGTACCCTTGTCTGAAGTATCCTGAGATAAATTAAGTTGTTGGGCTAAATGACACTTGCCGTTACAATGTAGTTCGGGCTTCGCCTTATTAACACAGTATTTTTCAACAATTACATCAATATTTAGCTGAAAATAAACAATATACCCGGCTTGATAAACAGGTCGTAAAGTAAAGGTGAGGAGTAGTATTAATGCAAAAAGACGATGCAATCTTTTAATTTTTGCAAAGATATCATGATTTCTCAAGAATACGTAGCAAAATCGCAATTCCTATTTCATTAAAAACCAGAAACATTTGTACATTTACGTACACCAATTGCTATTAAAATGAAAAAATTAGTCCTAATCCTATCACTTGCCACGGTATTTGTTGCATGTAAAACTGAAAATAAAGACGGTATGGCAACATCTGACGCGAGTACAGAAATGCCAAAAGATGATATGAGCAGTGAGCAACAAGAAGCCTGGAAAATCGCTGAAGCTTACGGCGCAGAAGACTGGGATAAAGTGAAAGAAATAAAATTCACATTTAACGTAGATCGTGGCGAGAATCATATGGAGCGTTCCTGGACGTGGAACCCTCAAACTAAAGATATCACCATGAAAGCCGGTGACGACACCGTAAACTATAACCGCAATGATATGGATAGTCTGGCAGTAACTTCAGACAAGGGTTTTATCAATGATTCATATTGGTTGCTTGCACCTTTACATCTGGTTTGGGACGATGTAAAAATTACAGTTCAGGACACGGCAACTGCACCTATTAGCAAAGATATGATGCATAAGATCACGCTCACATACGGTGGCGATGCTGGTGGTTACACCCCGGGTGACGCTTATGATATGTTTTATGGTGATGATTATGTGGTTAAAGAATGGATCTACAGAAGCGGCAATAGTCCACAGCCTTCTATGATGACAACATGGGAAGATTATGAAGATATTGACGGCATAAAAGTCGCAAAAACACACAAAGGCCCAGATGGTGATTTTAAACTATATTTTACTAATGTCGCGATAGAAACAGAATAATACACTTAAAGTTTTATCTCCACTTAAAAATAACTTCAACTTTAAAACCCCGGCGAGCCGGGGTTTTTTATTTTCGCTTAAGCGAAAGAGCAATTAGACCCGCCAAAACAGCAAAACACAGCAGGGCAATAAAACTGCTTTTAAGACTGAAGGTTTCGGCTAAAAAACCTAAAAAAACAGGTCCTAAAAGCATTCCTGTAAAACCAGTTCCTGAAATAAAACTTACACCTTCTGCTGCCGCAACGCCGGGTAGATTTCCGCTATAGCGTAATAATTCTGGTACCATCACAGAAAAACCCAGCCCCACAAGGCCAAAACCTGCTATAGCAGTCCAAATATCAGCCGTTAAAACCAATGCAAATCCCACTGCCGCTAAGGAAGCGCCGGTAACAAGAATTACTTTTGAACCGTATTTTGCGCTTATACCATCACCATAGAAACGACCAAAAGCCATAGCCGCATTAAAAACAGTATATCCTAAACCAAATAAGGAAGCAGCTGCTAGAGTAACTTTTTCCAGATAAAGCGCACTCCAGTCTACGATCGCACCTTCTGATGCCATGATTAAAACTCCTATTATGCCCAGACCTATAAGCGGTCTTATATTTTTTAGCTTAAAAACAGATTCCTGTTCTTGCACAGGAGCAATGATCGTTATGTAATTTTTGATCAAAAAGTAATTTACCACGATCATAATTACCGATATGATTATAATATGAGTTAAGGCATTAGGCATCACAGGCATTAAAAAAGTACCTATCCCCGCTCCTACCATTCCGCCCAGACTAAAAAAGCCATGTGCGGCAGACATAAAATGTACACCGTCTTTTTTTTCGATTTCAGTTACGAGAGTATTCATAGAGACATCAAGCATGCCTCCACAGGCGCCCACACAAAATAGGGCAACACATAAACCCACATAACCGCTCACCGCAAATGGCCCTATAAAACTGATGCAAAAGGCAAAAACACCTACAGCAGTCATTTTGCCCACCCCATATTTATTAATTAATCTAGGGATAAAAGGTAACATGCTAAGGGTTCCTAATGCTATAAAGAGTACAGCAAAGCCTAACTCACCTTCAGACACATTAAGATTCTTTGTGATCCTGGGTATGTAGATCGCCCAGGTACCAAACACAATATTGAGGGTTGCAAATATAATTGCAGGTGACAGATACCTGCGACTGCTCGCGATCAATTTGAGTGCCTTCATATCTGCAAATTACAGATATAAACTCACGCCACACGGAATATTTGAGACTTTTAAAACTATTTTAATTCCTATTTTTGTTAGCCTATGCTAGAAACAGAAACACAATCGTATCAAAACAATTTGGCCTACGCCAAAAATGCCGATGTTGAAGATCCCTTGCATAAGTTTAGGGATGAATTTAACCTGCCTAAAGATGAGAATGGGAAACCATTGATCTATCTCTGTGGTAACTCTTTAGGCCTGCAACCCAAAAAAGCTAAAGATTATATTCAGGAAGAACTAGACAACTGGGCAGAAATAGGTGTAGAAGGCCATTTTAAGGCAAAAATACCGTGGACCACTTATCATGAAAGTTTATCTAAAAACATGGCAGACGTTGTAGGTGCTAAGCCTGGCGAAGTGGTAATCATGAATACGCTTACCACAAATTTGCATTTGATGATGGTTTCTTTTTACAGGCCCACAGATAAGCGGCACAAAATTCTTATTGAAAGTGATGCCTTTCCTTCTGACAGTTATGCGGTGAAATCACAAATAAATCATCACGGTTATAACCCTGAAGAAAGTCTAGTGTTATGGAAACCGCGCAAAGGAGAAGAACTTTGTCACCTTGAAGATCTTAAGGCGATGCTTGAAGAACAAGGCGAAGAGATCGCACTGGTTATGATAGGAAATTCTAACTACTATACCGGGCAAAAATACCCCATAAAAGAAATTACAGAACTAGGTCATAAATACGGTTGTAAAGTCGGTTTTGATCTGGCACACGGCGTAGGAAATATAGATGCCGATTTACATGACAACGGTCCCGATTTTGCCGTTTGGTGCACCTATAAATACCTAAACAGTGGCCCGGGAAGCTTAGGTGGTTGCTTTGTACATGAGCGACATGCCAAGAATAAAGATATTCCACGATTTACTGGCTGGTGGGGTCATAATAAAGAAACGCGGTTTAATATGCGCGTAGATTTTGATGCCCTTCCGGGAGCAGAAGGCTGGCAATTAAGCAATCCCCCTATTTTGTCTATGGCACCCATCCGCGCTTCTTTAGAAATTTTCGCGGAAGCTGGATTTCAGAATATACGTGCAAAATCAAGAAAAATAACCGGTTATCTGGAATATCTAATAGAACAGATAGACGACGATCGTATTAATATTATAACTCCTAAAAATCCTGAAGAACGCGGTTGCCAGCTTTCTATACAGGTAAAAAATGCAGATCGCAGTTTACATGATGGTTTTATGAATGCCGGTATAATTTGCGACTGGCGGGAGCCTGATGTGATCAGGGTTACTCCTGCACCTTTGTACAACAGTTTTGAAGATGTTTATGAAATGGCGGTTAGGCTGCGCCAATTACTAGGCCAATAACGCTATGAAAGAACAAGAACACATACTTATTATAGGCGCCGGCCTCTGTGGCTCTCTTGCCGCTTTGCGCATGGCACAACGTGGTTATAAAGTTACTTTAGCCGAAAAAAGACCAGATCTGCGAGTTGAAGAAGTTGATTCTGGCAGATCGATAAATCTGGCTTTTTCAGATCGGGGAATGAAAGGTTTAAAGCTGGTAGGACTTCAGGATAAAGTAGAACCGCTTTGTATACCCATGAATGGTCGCATGATTCATGAGCGCGAGGGCGAAACGTTCATGAGTAATTACAGCGGTCGGGATCATGAATATATCAACTCTATCTCCAGATCTGACCTCAACATTATGTTACTGGATGAGTGCGATAAAATGCCTAAAATAACCGCTTTTTTCAATCAAAAGTGCGTTTCTGTAAATCTGGAAGAGGCAGAAGCTATATTTGAAGATTACAACACCGGCGAGAACAAAACCATAAAAGCAGATATCATTCTGGGTGCAGATGGTGTAGGTTCTGCTTTGCGAAAAAGTATGTTTGACCACAAACAGCTTTTATTCAGTTATGCCCAGGATTACCTCACTCACGGTTATAAAGAACTATCATTTCCCCCAGGAAAAGACGGAAGTTATCTTGCAGAAAAAAATGCATTGCATATCTGGCCTCGTGGTAAAGATATGATGATCGCGCTGCCCAATCTGGACGGCAGTTTTACCGTTACACTTTTTCTATCCTGGGAAGAAGGTGAAGAGAATTTTGGCCGTTTGCAAACAACAGCAGACGTTAAGGATTATTTTGAAAGACAATTTCCTGACGCGCTGAGCATAATGCCAGATCTTATAGAGGAATTTGAAAAAAATCCTGTTTCGCCGTTAGGCACAATTAAATGTTCGCCATGGTACGCTTACGGTAAATCTCTATTATTAGGCGACGCCGCTCATGCCATTGTACCTTTTTATGGTCAGGGCATGAACGCTGCTTTTGAAGATATTGTGGTTCTGGATAAGATGATAGATAAATATGAAGGCGACTGGCCTAAAATTTTTAAAGCCTATCAAACCGAACGCAAAAAAGACACAGATGCCATCGCAGATCTTGCTGTAGATAACTTTCATGAGATGAAAGCGCATACGGCAAATGAGATATTTCAGAAGAAACGAAAACTTGAACTGGCCTTTGAAAAAGAGTTTCCTAAAGAGTATTTCTCAAAATATTCACTTGTGACATTTCGGGAAGATATTCCCTATTCTGAAGCGATGAGCCGCGGGCGTGTACAAGACAAGGCTATTCTTAATCTCATTCACGATAAGAAACTCACAGACGACCTTTCGCTAAGAGAAAAACTTAATTTGGTAATTGAAGCTTCGCGCGAAATGCTACATGACGATGCAGTTGCCCACAGTTTGCAATAAAACATGAATTTAGAATTAAAAAATAAACACGCTCTGGTTTGTGGCAGTACAGCCGGAATTGGTAAAGCGACAGCCATTGCACTTGCTACTGAGGGAGCTACAATTATTTTGCTTGCGCGAAATGAAGAAAAGCTGAAAACTACGCTTGCAGAATTACCAGTTCCTGAAGATCAAAAACACAGCTATCTGGTTGCTGATTTTAACAATCCTGAGGAAGTAGAAACTGCTGTTAAAAAGCATCTTGAAAACAAAGGCGCTATTCATATTTTGATCAACAACACTGGCGGCCCGGCTGGCGGACCTATTTTTAATGCTTCAATAGAAGAATTTCAGAAAGCATTTACACAACATCTTAAATGCAATCATTTGTTGACGCAGGCGGTTGTACCGGGAATGAAAGAAGCCGGTTTTGGCAGAATTATTAATATCATTTCGACTTCCGTTAAGCAACCTATTGATGGTCTTGGAGTTTCTAACACCACGCGCGGTGCGGTTGCTAATTGGTCAAAAACGATGGCAAACGAACTGGGACAGTTTAAAATTACAGTAAATAATATTCTTCCGGGAACTACAGAAACCGGCCGGTTACACGAAATAATCGCTCAAAATGCCGAAAAATCGGGTATTTCTATTGAAAAAATAGCCGAGAATATGAAAGCATCAATCCCTGCAAAAGGATTTGCCGAACCAGAAGAAATTGCAGATGCCGTTGCTTTTTTAGCTAGTGAACGCGCTGCCTATATAAACGGAATCAATTTTCCCGTTGATGGCGGGAGGACAAAATCGCTGTAAATCAACCAAAAAATGCACTTTTTACCCGAAAAATTAGACGATTATGTAGTTGCTCACTCTCAAAAGGAACCTGAGTTGCTACAGCTACTTCGCAGAGAAACCTATCAAAAAATTCTTCAGCCACGTATGCTAAGCGGTCATTATCAAGGCAGATTGCTGAGTATGCTTTCTAAGCTGATCAATCCGAAAAACATTCTGGAAATTGGCACTTATACCGGGTATTCCGCGCTTTGTCTTGCGGAAGGAATGCAAAGTACCGGAGCACTTCACACTATTGATATCAATGAAGAATTGGTTGATTTTCAACGAAAATACTTTGATAAATCAGCTTTCGCGAAAAGCATTATTCAGCATTTAGGTGATGCAACAGCGGTAATTCCGCAGCTAGAAGGCAAATTTGACCTGATTTTTATAGATGCAGATAAACCGAATTATCCGGCATATTTTGATATAATAATCGACCGACTTAATCCCGGCGGCGTAATTCTTTCTGATAATGTATTGTGGAGCGGTAAAGTAATAGAAGAAGTAAATCCTAAAGATCTTTCAACACTGGCTGTTTTGGAATATAACAGATTACTAGCTGAAGACGACAGACTTGAAACGGTGTTGCTGCCCATACGCGACGGACTTACAATTAGCCGCAGACGTCTTTAATAGTCTAGTCTTACAAGAGCTTTTTTATAAAAGTGGTAGACAAAAGCTGCCATGAGAACCCCTACTCCTGCCCCCACCAGGATATCTCCCGGATAATGAACACCTACAAAAATTCTGCTTGAAGCAAATAATATAGGCCAGATATAAAATATATACACCCACTTATACATACCTCTAAGACTCAATACAACAAAAGTTGTAACCGAAAAAGAAGAGGCGGCGTGCCCTGAAAAGAAAGAAAAATTATGAGGCTCCTGCAATACCCTGATCAGGTCATGCAATAAAGGCTCGTTGTTAGGTCTTAAACGCGCTACATAGGTTTTAACGACCGTTGTAAGCATTAAAGTTAAAAAGAAAGTAAGTAAAGTAGAAAAAACTGCTAGTAAAGCTCTGCGCCAGTAAAACGCGCTTATAAAGAGAAGAAGAAAAATTATATAAAGTGGTACCCAATGGGTGATTTGTGTTATCCAGATCCAGAAACCGTCGTAATCTTCAATTCCCAGATTGTTTAGATAAACAAATAAATCTCTATCCCATTCTGCAAGGTGTTCCCACATTAAAATCTACGTTTGATAGGGCCAGTGATATCTTCTATATCTTCTTTAGCCTTATCAATTTCCTTTTTAACATCTTTTGCAATATCGCTGCTTACGCCTCTGTCTGTGGCGCTTTTAGTAATTTCAGATTTGATCTCATTGGTCGCATTGCGTATGGTGCGCATTCCCTTACCCAATTCTCTTGCAATATCTGGAACTTTATCTGCCCCAAATACCATAACAACTATAAAAATCACAAAGGCAATCTCGCCTCCGCTAATAAAAAGTGGTGCTATCATAATGACACAAAGATATGTGGAAAAAAGAAAAGCCGGTGAAATATCACCGGCTTTTTATACATGAATTAACGTTCTAATTATTCAGGTTTTCCTTAAACTGATTGAATTTATTAGTTTCTTCCTGTTTAGGCCAGCTGTTATTGCTTAGATCAACATCTGCAGTCTCAAGATCTGGATCTACAGTTACCTTAACGATCTCTTTATCTGTAGCGATAACTTTGCTTACCTCTGCATCGTTCTTTCTCCAAACTTGTACAGGATATGTAACTTTCTCTGTTGTACCATCTGAGTAAGTGTACTCAACAATTAGAGGCATTGGTATACCTCCCGGTTTTTCAAAAACAACAGCATAGAAATGCTTAGGCGCTTTTAATTTTGCACGTTCTTCCGGAGTAAAATTATCCATTAAGAATTCCTGAAGATTAGGGGCATTTTCTAAAACAGATTTGTCTTTCATAGAAGGATCATAACCCTCACCACCTTCTTCTACCACGTATATACCGTTTATAGCATCAGGACTTGCGCCATAACGACTAAGCAATGCTTTTCCTTCTTCTGTAGGTGTACTTGTCACGTAGTATGACTTAACTTCTTTCACACCTACATCTACGTTTTCTGTAGTATAGAACCAGCCTCTCCAGTACCAGTCAAGGTCTAAAGCCGAAGCATCTTCCATAGTGCGGAAGAAATCTTCTGGTGTAGGATGTTTAAACATCCATCGATGTGCGTAAGTTTTAAAAGAATAATCAAAAAGATCTCTTCCCATTACAGTCTCTCTTAAGATATTAAGAGCAGTTGCAGGTTTACCATACGCGTTGTTACCCAACTGGTAAACATTCTCAGGGTTTGACATGATAGGCGTGATATAATCCTGATTACCTTTCATGTAATCAACGATCTTAGAAGGCTCTCCTCTTCTTGAAGGATATTTTGTATTAGGAGCTATCGCTTCAGGATAGTTTTCACCAAAATCCTGCTCTGCTACATACTGCACAAAAGTATTGATACCTTCATCCATCCATCCCCACTGGCGCTCATCACTGTTTACGATCATTGGGAAGAAGTTGTGACCTACTTCATGTATAATAACGCTTATCATACCAAACTTAACACGATCGCTATAAGTACCGTCAGGATTAGGACGACCATAGTTCCAGCATATCATAGGGTACTCCATACCTTGTTGCTTAGCATGTACAGATATTGCTTTAGGATAAGGATAATCAAAAGTCATACGTGAGTATGATTTTAAAGTCTGTACAACAGCTTTAGTAGAATACTCTTCCCAAAGTGGATTACCTTCTTTAGGATATATAGAAATAGCCATTACATCATGCGTAGGGAATTTAACCGCCTGTGCATCCATAATATATTTACGTGAAGTGGTAAATGCAAAATCACGTACATTCTCTGCGTGTAACTTCCAGGTCTTTTTGTCTTTGCTAAATCCTTTTTCTGTAGCTTCAGCTTCAGCCTGAGTTACTATTAGAACTGGCTTGTCATAAGACTTTTTAGCCTGCTCCCAACGACGCATCATTTCTTTAGAAAAAACGTCTTTTCTGTTTACGATCTCTCCTGTACCGTTTAACAAGTGATCTGCAGGTACTGTGATCTCAACGTCGTAGTCACCAAAAGGCAAAGCAAACTCGCCACTGCCCCAGAACTGATAGTTTTGCCATCCTTCTACATCATTATATACACACATTCTTGGGAAGAACTGTGCTATGATGTAATTCTTGTTTCCGTCAGGAAAACTCTCATAACCAGAACGTGCGCGATCTACTGTGTGATCTACGATATTGTAATCCCATTTTACAGAGAATTCAAATTCTTCACCTGCTTTTAATGGTTCCGGTAAATCAACACGCATCATTGTGTAATTGATCTTGTACTTAAGATCCTTACCGTCTGCTTTTACTTCATGAATATTAAAACCGCCATCAAAAGGCTCTGTCATATACTGCGCAACAAAACCTTCAGGACGATTTACGGGAGTCATACCGTCACCGTCTCTTTGTTTAGCGGGCGTGTCTTTTTTACGCACATTTTGATCAAGCTGAACCCATAAATATTCAAGATCATCTGGAGAGTTGTTGATATATGTAATTTTTTCTGACCCTGTTATGGTCTGATTATTATCATTAAGCTCAATTTGTATCTCATAATTGGCTCTGTTTTGATAATAATCTTTACCCGGCGCACCAGAAGCGGTTCTGTAGGTATTAGGAGTTGCAAACTCCTGATAGAGTTGCCTAAATTTATTGGTATTTGTGTGAGGGGGGGTACTCTGTTCCTTCTGAACTTCTTCCTGCGCAAATCCTACTGCTGCAAAAAGAAAAATGAAGGTTAGGAGTGAAAACTTCAGGTTTTTCATATTGTACTGTTATTATTTAAAAATAGAG
This sequence comes from Leeuwenhoekiella sp. A2, assembly GCF_047946655.1. GTDB lineage: Bacteria > Bacteroidota > Bacteroidia > Flavobacteriales > Flavobacteriaceae > Leeuwenhoekiella. The sequence goes on along the minus strand of NZ_CP172311.1, from coordinate 2,538,137 downwards.
AATTGGTTAAAAGTATATAAATGGGAAAATTATAAGAATTAATTAGCAAAATTTAACACGGCTTTATCATTTCCTGATATCAGAAGAAAGCTTTTTTTATTATCGCCCACATGAATGTGTACGACATTCTTCTGGTCAGGAAAAACATCCATTAGCAGTGTATTTTCTATAGAGACTGAACTTATATCGTGAACGTTTTTCACCTCAATGTAACACACTACATAGTCGTTATCATCTTCATGCCCCAGGTAATTGATCTCTTGCTCTTCACCGTTTATTTTTACAAAGAATTTCTGCGAAATATACCTCTTGATAAACTGATTTAATTTATCCTGATCATAGGTCTCATCAACCTCAATTTCAGGATCATATCTTTCCTGAAGTGCACGCTGAAGATCATCATAAAATATGCGGGTAACTATTTGAAGGGATTGTGATTTAGAATCATAATCTACCTGAGTAACACTAAAGTAATATTTATGGCATGCTGTAGAAATTACTAATGGCAAAGCGATTAGTAAGATTAACCAAAACTTTTTCATAGAGGTAAGCTAAAATTATGGGGTAAGAATTAATCTTTTGCTTTCTGTAAAGCAAATATACTTGCTGTTGACCAAAGATTATTCCAAAAAAGAATCTCAATTTCGAAATATTGAACCTCCTAAAATGATTATTCCTTTAAAATACAGCCTATTTTTTAGTGTTTTAGCACGATTTCCTCTCATAAAAAGCGGTTTTTTATGCTCTAGTATCGCTGCTACTGCCTCAAAAACCGGAATATTTATTCATTCAGCTCCTTAAATTTTCTGTATTCAGGGGCTTTTGCCAGCAGTAATTCCATCAATGCTAAAGGATCATCTTTAGACGCTACGGCAAGTGTACTATTGTTGTTTTCGTAGACATAATGACTAAAATCATCAATGAGATTAGCCGGAATATTCAGTGTTGTTATGTAAACACTATCAAGAACTTTATTTCTGGCTTTCTGCACACGTATTTCCATATTAGAAATGGCAACTCTGCGCTTGAGCATTTTTGTTCTGCCAGAAATCCAGTTTACAATGGGATCTACAGGAACTATGCCCCCGCCAGTATGCGTCGCCGTGTATAACTTTTTCTCTTCGTCTGTGAGGGTTTTACCTTTATATACTGGCAAGCCGGCAGCAGCAGGATCAAACGGTTTTTCTAATTTTGGCACATTCATATCACTGCCCAACCTTCCGGAAAGATCTATATCACTAATGTTAATCTCTTCCAGCTCACTTATTTCTTCGTCTAAATAGAACGTGATTTGTCCCTTCTCAAAAATCTTTGGAGATATTACTATTTCTTTGTGTTGAAATTGTATTGCAGATATATAAAGTGTATCATTAATACGCACGGGAATACTAAAACTACCACCATCATTAGTTATCGTCCCTTTACGCATTGTAAGGTTTACAATATGGAGGTAAGACGTTTCAATAGAATCATTAAGCACTTTACCCTGCAACATAACCGTCTCCTGCGCTTGTAAACTTCCGGAAGAGAACAGGCACAAAAAACAAAGACATAAAAGTGTTAAAGACGGTATTTTCAGCTTTACCAAGGCGGCGTTTTTTTTTGTAAAAGTAAGTTGCTAAAAATTAAAGACGCCAAAAGATTTTAGCCGTTGCAAGATTAATTTTTTACCTCAGCCTTGTAGGCTTCTCTTTTGTTCAGTAAAAATTGAATAAGATTTAATTCATTACCCTGCTCAAGCATCTCCTTATTGAGTCCGTTATTTGCAGCGTAGTCCAGAAAGTCGCCAATATTCTCTTCTTTAATATCAAGATTTTGCTTAAAGAAAGCGTTGTCATACATCTTTGCAAGTTCATCTTCTGCAGTTATCTTAAACGTATTGCTATCTTTTTCTCTTTTGTTATATAAAGCTTTGAAGATATTTACAAAGTTGAGACCGTATTTCCAGGTGGCATCATCTAATGCGACATTTTCTGGAGCGCTCATAGAATCATATGTACCATCTAACATATTTACAGCTGCAAAATTTATATTAGGCGCACCTTCATTAACACTAACCCGGTTCACATCTGCCACAATATCTCCTGTGAGATCATATGGACTAACCACTATTTCTTCTAAGGGTGTTACTGTTTCTCGTAATGAGATCGTCATTTTCTTAGAATTTAATATGCCACGATTCACTTTTACAGTGACGGGAGTAAATTGTAAAGATTGAACTAAGATCTCATCCTGATTGGCTACAGCCAAAGTAAAAACACCAGTTCTATCTGTTATTGTTCCCTTTTCTGAAGTTGTATTGTAAATAACTATACCTTCAGGATCGCCGCCTTTAGGTACAATTAACTGCCCTTCTATCATCACTCTGGCAGAGTTTTGAGCCAAAGCGACAGAGGTACATAAAAAAAGAAAAAGAACCTTGTATAAAAGTTTCATAACAGAAAAAATTGATTACCTCATTTAAGTAACAACAAGATTTTCAAATTTACTCGGTGCCAGCGTGTAAATTTTTGTTAAATGACCATTATATTTGTTGTTCCAGCTAAAAAACCTATTCTTTGAAAAACTTAATACTCGCAAGTACCTCAACAATTTATGGAGATTCATATCTAGGTTATCTCTTACCATATCTCGATAAGCATTTTTTAAATGTAGAACGTTTGCTTTTTATACCCTACGCGCGTCCTGGCGGAATAAGTAATGACGACTATACAAGCCGTGTACAGGAAGCTTTTAATACTCTTGATATTGAAGTACGAGGGATTCATGAATTTGAAGATCCTAAAAAGGCAATAAAAGAAGCTCAGGCAATCTTCACCGGCGGGGGCAACACCTTTTTATTAGTAAATACACTTTATAAATTAGAATTAATGCCGGTTTTGCGTAAAGTACTTTTTTCCGGGACACCGTATTTAGGTACAAGTGCGGGAACAAACATAGGCGGTCTCACCATGCAGAATACTAACGACATGCCTATTATTTACCCACCCAGCTTTAAAACGCTTGGGTTGGTTCCCTTCAATATAAATCCTCATTATGTAGATCCGCTTGAAGGTGATACGCACATGGGTGAAACGCGGGAAACCAGAATTAGTGAATTTCATAGATTCAATAATATCCCGGTTATAGGATTACGCGAAGGCAGCTGGATCGAAGTTAAGGGCGACAATTGCTTTTTAAAAGGTGATCTGGACGCACGCATTTTTGAATCTGGAAAGAAAACCTGGGAGTTAGAGGCCGGTGAACAGATTGTATTTGACTAGCCTAAAGTTTCTTTAGAAAATGGTAACCTAAAATATCATAGCCCTGGTTCATATAAAACTTATGACTGGGATAATTACTTACATAGCTATTTAGTTCTGAAGTTTCACAGCCTTTACTTTTTGCATATTCAAATATCCAGGCAAAAACCTCTTTACCTATCCCTTTGTTGCGATAATTATCATCTATATAAACATGATCTGCCTCACAGGTCTTACCGGCGTAGTGACGTATGGCAAACCAAAGACCAAAAACACCTACTAATTTATCATTCCAATGAATACCATAACATTCATAATTCTGCTTAAACATTTCGTGTAAACGCTCTCGAAGTACCTCATCTTCAATATTGTTATTCATCAATGCTTTTATTAATGGCTGAAAGGTGTTAATATCTTCTTTAAATAAGCGTTTGATGTTCAGGTTGGTCATATTTTATTTATTTTTAAATCAAGAACCTTTAGAGAATTGAACCCTCTTACAGGATTAAAAGGCAGACAAAAGTAATGGATTTAAATATTGAACATAAACAAAACGACAGGCGTGGTGTCTTTTTTATAGAAGGTGACTCTGGGATCATTTCAGAACTTACTTATTCTATTAAAGACAAACACACACTTATTATAGACCACACAGAAACTAAGATCCCTGAAGAAGGAAAAGGTTTTGCAAGTAAACTGGTCGCTCACTCTGTAGATTATGCAAGAGAGAACAGCCTTAAAATTGAGCCGCTTTGCCCCTTTGCCGAAGTTCAATTTGACAGACACTCTGAATACAACGACGTACGTGCCTGAGCAATCTATAATTACCACAGAAAGACTTTATTTAAGGCAGTTTACGGCAGAAGATGCCGCAGATCTTTACGAGCTTAATAATGATAATGAAGTTCTGCAATATACCGGTGATGAGCCTTTTGATTCTGTAGCAGATGCTTTGCATTTTGTAAGTAATTATACTGCTTATGAAAAACCCGGCATGGGCAGATGGGCTGTGATTAGAAAAGAAGATGATGCTTTTTTAGGCTGGTGCGGCTTAAAATACCATCCGCTGGAGCGAGTTGTAGATCTGGGCTATCGTTTAAAAAAGAAATATTGGCGTTATGGTTATGCTACAGAAGCAGCAAAAGCCTGTGTACAATACGCATTTCAAGACTTAAAACTCGCTTCGCTGGTAGCACATGCGCATGTAGATAATTCTGCCTCGCATAAGGTGCTTCAAAAAATCGGGTTTAAATACATAAAAACCTTCCTTTATGATGGCAAAAACGCCTTTCAATACAGCCTTTTTAATAAAGATTATGCAATAAGGCAAATTTCAGGAAAAGAAACCTGGTCTGTACGCCATCCCGTTTTGCGCCAGGGCAGACCGTTAGAAGATTGTCATTTTGAAGGAGATGAAGATCAGGATACAATACATCTGGGGCTCTATCATCTTGATCATCCTGTGGGCGTTGTAAGCTTACTAAAAAAAGACCACAATTACTTTAGCGGTACTCAATATCAACTGCGCGGAATGGCTGTTTTGCCTGAATTTCAAAATAAAGGCCTGGGTGAACTATTAGTTGATGAAGGTGAGAAATTACTCAACGCTAAAAGAGTATATACTATATGGCTCAACGCAAGAGAAGTCGCAGTCTCTTTCTACACCAATCTGGATTATGAAATAATGGGTAAACCTTTTGAAGTAGAACCTATAGGCACGCATTATCTCATGCATAAAAAGCTACGATGAAACGCAGAACTTTTATAACTACCACAGCTATTGCCACGACTGCAGCAACACTCTTGCCTGGTTTAAGTTTTAGTCAGAATATGATATCAGAAGCAGAATTGATAGGTAAAGGCAATCCTGATCTTATAGAAAAAGAGGGCTATCGCCTGCGCCCCGAAGCAGCAAAGGCATTTGATAAAATGAAGGCCGCTGCCGCGAAAGAAAATATCGACATTCAGGTGGTTTCCAGTTATCGGGATTATAACCATCAAAATCGCATCTGGGAGCGCAAATATCGCGCCTATACAAACAAAGGTCTTTCACCCGAAGATGCTATTGCAAAAATAATTGAGTATAGCACTATCCCGGGAACCTCAAGACACCATTGGGGTACAGATCTTGATATCATAGACGCCAATGGCAAAACCTCTGGCGATGTGTTAGTCCCTTCTAAGTTTCATGGTAATGGTCCCTTTTGCAAATTAAAAGAATGGCTCGATAAACATGCAAATGAGTTCGATTTTTACCTGGTTTATACCGATTTACCCCTGCGCCAGGGATTTAATTATGAACCATGGCATTTTAGCTATAAGCCGCTGTCTCAAAATTATCTCGAGCAGTATAAAAAACTAGATATTAAAGAGGTACTTCAAGAACAACAACTTTTAGGCAGTAAAGCATTTACTCCAGAGTTTATAACACTTTATCGTCAAAACAACGTCCTAGATATAAATCCTGATCTTCTGAGTTAATTTTAATTAATTTAGATACCTAATCAAGTTATTATGCGACTAGGCGGCAGAAGTACAAAGCTTAAACTTATAATAGGTATTCTCATCATAGGATTTGGTGTTGTACGCTACTGCGGCAACAGACAGGAAAATCCATACACAGGGCGCGTACAAGCCATATCTATGACTCCGGAAGAGGAGATCGCAATTGGTTTACAAAACGCACCGTCAATGGCACAACAACACGGTGGTTTACACCCAGACCAGCAATTACAGGCTTTTGTAGATCAGGTTGGCCAGAAGTTAATAGACCATAGTGTAGCAAGAGAGACACCTTACAAATACGAATTCCATTTACTACAGGATCCTGAAACTATAAATGCTTTCGCCCTACCCGGCGGACAAATATTTATAACCTATGCTCTGCTTTCCAGGTTAGAAAATGAAGATCAGGTAGCGGGAGTTTTAGGACACGAGATAGGCCACGTACTTGGTAAACATTCTGCAGAGCGTATTGAGAACAGCAATTTATGGAGCACAATATCTATGGGCGCAGAAGTAGGTGTAGGCGCCGGTAGAGAAGCTGGCGCTATTGGTCAAAATATACTTTTAGGTAACGGGCGCGATGACGAGTTAGAAAGTGATGATCTTGGTGTACGCTTTATGATAAAAGCCGGTTACGATCCTAACCAGATGATAGAAGTGATGAAAATTCTAAAAGCCTCTGCAGGTCCTAATCGTGTACCAGAATTTCAAAGTACACATCCCGATCCAGAAAACAGGATCGAGAAAATAAAAGAGGCTATAATTAAATATGGAGGTTAAAACATACTTAAAGCATATTTTGATTCCGCTTCGGCGGAATTTTGTTTTTATCTTTACCACATAAGCTAACATTATGAATAAAAAAGTAATCTTAATGATCTTAGATGGCTGGGGTTTTGCTCCAGACAAAACAGTTTCTGCTGTAGATCTTGCAAACACACCATTTATTGATTCGCTATACGAGAAATATCCACATGCGCAATTGCTTACCCACGGTGGCAATGTAGGCCTTCCAGAAGGCCAGATGGGGAATAGTGAAGTGGGTCACATGAATCTGGGTGCAGGACGCATCGTTTATCAAAATCTGGCAAAGATCAATAAAGCTATTCAGGAAGATACACTTAAAGATACAGATGCTCTTAAAGCAGCTTTCGCTTATGCGAAAGAAAACAATAAACCCATTCATTTGCTAGGCCTGTTATCAGACGGTGGTGTGCATTCTCATATTACACATGCAAAAGGTCTTATTAAAGCTGCAAAAGACGCAGATGTAAAAGACGTTTTTTTACATGCATTTACAGACGGTCGCGATGTTGACCCACAATCAGGTAAAGGTTTTGTAGAAGATATTACCGCATACGCGAAAGATAAAGGAGCTAAACTCGCTTCGTTGGTAGGTCGCTATTACGCGATGGATCGTGATAAACGCTGGGAACGCGTAAGTCTTGCATACGATGCGATCGTAAAAGGCAAAGGAACTGCAACCACAGACCCGGCAGCATCTCTACAAAAAAGTTATGATGAAGGCGTTACAGATGAGTTCTTAAAGCCAATCATTGTTACCGAAGCTGATAAGCCGGTGGCAACAGTTAAAGATGGCGACGTGGTTATATTCTTCAACTTTAGAACAGATCGCGGTCGCGAACTAACAGAAATGCTTTCTCAGGTAGATTTTCCCGAGCAGGAAACTAAAAAGCTTGATCTGTATTATGTCACCATGACAAATTATGATCAAACATTTAAAAATGTACATATTGTTTACGACAAAGACAATCTGGTAAATACACTGGGCGAAGTTGTTTCTAAAGCGGGCAAAAAACAAATTCGCATCGCTGAAACTGAAAAATATCCTCATGTTACTTTCTTCTTTTCGGGTGGGCAGGAGATTCCTTTTGAAGGTGAGAGCCGCATAATGGCATCTTCTCCTAAAGTCGCCACTTATGACCTTCAGCCAGAAATGAGCGCTTATGAAGTGCGTGATAAGATCATCGAGCAACTTAAAAAGGAAGAAGCAGATTTTGTTTGTTTAAATTTTGCTAACCCAGATATGGTAGGTCACACAGGAATTATAGAAGCTGCCATTAAAGCTTGTGAAACCGTTGATGAATGTGCAAATGCTGTTATTACAACCGGTCTTGAGCATGGTTATAGCACGATTGTAATTGCAGATCACGGTAACTGTGAGACGATGAAAAATCCTGATGGTTCTCCTAATACCGCACACACTACAAATCCTGTTCCTGTGATCGTAGTAGACCCAGATATCCAGAACGTAAAAGATGGTATACTGGGTAATGTAGCCCCCACGATCCTTAAAATGATAGGCATAGAAAAACCAGCCGTGATGGATCAGGAATCGCTGGTTTAAGCCTAAAAACCAACCCTTAACCTATGAAAAGAACAATTTTAATATTCGCAGTTCTTGTGAGCAGTCTTGCAATAAGCTGTAAGACGAATGATAATAAAGATAAATCACTCGCTCAAAATGAACCTGTTGCAGAAAGCGTGCAGGAAGATATGCTGGTAGGCAAAATAAGTCGTTTACAGCTCGAGAAAAAACCTTATAAAGACTGGTTTATTGAGACTTATAAAGATTATGACATAGACAGCACGCGTCTTAAAGAGATAGACAGCCTTCTTGAAGATGTGAAGATCACAACTTTTATGGGTACCTGGTGCGGTGATAGTCAGCGTGAAGTTCCTGCCTTTTATAAAATTATGGATCAGGCAGAAATGAACTTTGAGAATCTTTCGCTTATAGCGGTAACACGTGATAAAGTAACTCCGTTAGGCTTAGAAAAAGGAAAGAATATCACTAACGTCCCTACTTTTATTTTCACTAAAGACGATAAAGAGTTAGGGCGCATTGTAGAATATCCTGTTGAAAGTCTTGAAAAAGATATGCTGAAAATTCTAAAAGGAGAGCCATATAAGCACTCTTACGCCGAATAAAAAATTCAGTTGAATAACTTAATATCCTGTGGCCATAACGTAAATTTCTGTTTATAGTCACAGGATTTTTTATAGGAAGCAGAAATGGTAGAATGGAATTTTTTTGACCTCTCAAATGGGAATGATGACAAACTGAAGATCATTCACCTGTCTGATCTTCATATACGCAATATTGCCTCCATACATTCTGAAATAACCGCTAAAATTAATCAAAAATCGCCCGATTTATTGGTAATAACGGGTGATTCTGTTGAAAAACCGGCTAACCTGCCCCTACTCTATCAATTTCTAAATATGATAGATAAACCTATTCAGAAATTTGCAATATTAGGCAATTGGGAACATAAGGGTAATATTGATTTTACTGAATTGAAAGAAATCTATGCCGCACATAATTGCAAGCTCTTAATCAACGAAAATCAAAATATCACAGTAAACAATAAAACCGTTACCGTAATAGGAATCGACGATTTTAATATGGGAAAAGCCGATTTTTACAGGGCTACGGCAAATATTAAACCCGGTGAGACTGTAATTGCACTTACACATTGCCCGCAACATCGCGACATTATAGAGACAGAAGGTAAAGACCTAAAGATAGATCTAGTGCTTTCTGGTCACACGCATGGCGGACAAATAAATTTCTTTGGTTACGCGCCCATTCGCCCTCGCGGTAGCGGCAAATACTTAAAAGGCTGGTACAAAGACGCAGAACCAATTATGTATGTTTCAAAAGGCGTGGGTACGAGTAATATTCCTATTCGCTTTGGCCCCAAGGCCGAAATGGTAGAATATCATATTTAGCGATTTGCTTTAAATTTATAACTAAACTAACACCTAATAAAGGGTATCAAACACAGATCAATGTTCAACTTCACCGGCACATATACAGATCAATATCAACTTAGCATGGCTCAGGTTTATTTTCAGCAAGGGCATCATGAGGAAGTAGCTGTATTTGATTATTTCTTTAGAAAATTACCCTATAAAGGTGGTTATGCGATTCTCGCCGGTTTAGAAGATCTACTTGAAATCTTAAAGGATCTCACCTTTAGTAAAGAAGATATTGATTATCTTAAGAATAAAGATTTTGATGATGATTTTTTAGAATACCTGTCTAATTTTAAATTTAATGGAACGATCTATTCGGTTCAGGAAGGTGAAATTATTTTCCAGACAGCTCCTATTTTACAGGTAAAGGCTAATATTATTGAAGCCCAGATAATCGAGACTATTTTGCTAAACCTGCTCAACTTTCAAACCTTAATTGCTACAAAGGCCAGCAGAATGCGACTTACAGCCGGCGATAAGGTTTTACTTGATTTTGGTTTACGTCGCGCTCAGGGACCCGGTGGCTATCTGGCTACTAAAGCTGCGATGATAGGTGGTTTTAATGGCTCAAGTAATGTAATTACCGGTAGAGATTTTGGCATACCTATTTCGGGAACGATGGCGCACTCATTTGTGCAAAGTTATGATGACGAGCTCACTGCTTTTAGAGATTTTGCTTCCGGAAGACCAAAAAACTGTGTTTTTCTTGTAGATACTTATGACACTTTAAAAAGTGGAATTCCCAATGCAATTACTGTTGCTAAAGAAATGGAAGAAAAAGGGCAAAAATTGCTCGCAATAAGATTAGACAGCGGGGATCTTGCATATTTGGCTAAAAGAAGTCGGAAACAGCTTGATGATGCAGGACTTGATTATGTAAAAATTGCTGTGTCTAATCAATTAGATGAATATGTTATTAAAAGTTTACAGGATCAAAATGCGCCTATTGATATTTTTGGTGTGGGAACAAATCTTGTGATTGGCAAACCAGATGCAGCTCTTGACGGAGTTTATAAATTGACTTTCTTTAAAGGAAAACCACGTATAAAAATATCAGACAGTCTTATAAAAACCACTTTACCGCATCAAAAACAGGTTTTCAGAATATATGATGACACCGGTAATCTTATTGGTGCAGATGCGATAGCGATGGTAGATGAAACAAAAGTTGATATCATGCATCACCCTTATGAGCCTTTTAAAAAGCTACATGTATCACCGCTTAATCAGGAGCCTCTGCTTCAAAAAGTAATGGAAAATGGTGAGATTCTTATTAAGAAAAGAAGTCTAAAAGAAATAGCTGACTTTAGCCGTGAACGATTAGAAAAATTACCTTTAGAATACAAACGCTTTGATAACCCGCACATTTATAAAGTGGGAATTAGCAGCAACCTTAAAAATGAACGCGATAGATTAATTGAACTCCATAAAACTGTTTAGCTATGAAAGCACTTATCATCATTGACGTACAAAATGATTTTATCCCGGGTGGTGCATTAGCCGTTCCCAATGGTGATGAAATCATTGAGTTAATTAATCAACTTCAGGAAAAATTTAATCTTGTGGTTGCCACGCAAGACTGGCATCCTGAAAATCATGCGAGTTTTGCAGTAAACCAGCCAGACGGTAAGGAATTTGACATTATAGAACTCAATGGTGAAGATCAGGTTTTATGGCCCGTGCATTGTGTACAAAACAGCACAGGGGCAGAATTGCATCCCGATCTTAAAACAGATAGAATTGAGAATATAATTCAGAAAGGAACAAATCCCAAAATTGATAGCTACAGCGGTTTCTACGATAACGCCCATTTAAAATCTACCGGCTTATATGAATATTTGAAAGAAAAAGGAGCAGATCAACTCTATTTTTGTGGTCTGGCGGGCGATTTTTGTGTCTTTTACAGCGTTATTGATGCTCTGGAAGAAGGTTTTACAGCCTATTTAATAGAAGATGCAACGCGGTCTCTTGATGGTTCAGAATTTGTAAAGGCAAAAAATATAATAGAAGAAAAGGGAGGAAAGATCGTTGAATCTTCAGATTTACTATAAGAATTATACTGGCTAAAAGCTTATATTAAACAAATACAAATTAAGCCCTTTAGCATGAATTCTATTTTTCAGCAAATATTAATTGAAGCCACTAAGAGGCGATTAAAGCAACAAAAAGTAACAACTCCTGCTCGCAATTTTTCACGTGAAGTGAAAGATACAAGTGTGGTTGCTAAACACTTACTGCGCGATCTGCTCTTTATTGGGTTAGGAATAGTTTCGGCAGGATTAGGCTTAAGAGGATTTTTATTACCCAACTCTTTTATTGACGGCGGCGTGACAGGAATTTCGCTTATAGCTGCAGAAATTTCTGGAATATCATTTTCTCTTTTAATTGTTCTTATCAATATTCCTTTTTTAATACTCGCCTACTCTACCATAGGCAAGTCTTTTGCCCTACGCAGTTTCTTAGCAATTGCAATTCTGGCCATAGGTTTGCATTTTATTGAGTTCCCCATGATTACAGATGATAAATTACTCATCGCAGGTTTTGGCGGTTTCTTTCTGGGTCTGGGAATAGGTCTGGCCATACGTGGGGGCGCAGTACTTGATGGTACAGAAGTTTTGGCGGTTTACATTAGTAGAAAAACCTCAATTACAATAGGAGATATCATCCTCCTTTTTAACGTGATGATTTTTAGTGTTGGTGCGTATGTTTTCTCTGTAGAAATCGCACTTTACGCCATCTTAACCTACTTGGCGGCTTCTAAAACGGTTGATTTTGTAGTTTCTGGTATTGAAGAATATATAGGTGTAACTATCATTTCTGAAAATAACGAAGAAATAAGATTGGCAATTATAGAAAAACTGGGCCGTGGCTGTACCATCTATAATGGAAAAAGAGGGTTTGCCAAAAAAGGGCAGGCTTTAAAAGACACGCATATTATTTACACACTTATTACGCGCCTCGAACTTTCTAAACTACAAACGGAAGTTGAGCGAATAGACAAAAATGCTTTTATCATTATGCAGAGTATAAAAGATGCAAAAGGCGGGATGATAAAAAAGAGACCTTTGAAATAATAAGACTAAAGAAGTACAATATTTCATTATAACGTTTTTTTAAAAAGCTCTATTTTTAAGGTACTATCAAAACCAACTTTATGAAAAACTACAACGTTATAACTGCAGCGCTTGTTCTCTTTGTGCTGTTACATTGCTACGCGGTGCAATCTCAAACCATGAACACATACAATACACAATACGGCATATTTGAAAATCAAACTAACGTAGGCGATCCTGCTAAAGAAGGTTCTGTTTCTTACGATCCTGAAAAGCAGGAATACACACTTACCGGTTCAGGTATAAATATGTGGGGTGAGAATGATCAGTTTCAGTTTTTATATAAATCTATACAGGGAGATTTTATTTTGCGGGCTCAGCTCAATTTTGTGGGTGAGGGTACAGATCCTCATCGTAAGATAGGCTGGATCATTCGTAATAATTTAAGTTCAAATTCGCCACAGGTAAATGCCACCGTCCATGGTGACGGTCTAACTTCCTTACAATATCGCAAGACCAATAGCGGAGAAACAGAACAGATCACCTCAACAGATTCTCTGCCAGATGTGGTACAGTTAGAACGCAGGGCTGGCACTTATTATATGTCTACAGCCAAATTTGGCAAGCCTTTTACGACGGTAGAATTAAACGATGTAGATCTACGCAATGAAGTTTTTGTAGGTCTTTTTGTTTGTTCGCACAACGCTGATGTTTTAGAAAAAGCCCAGTTTCACAATGTGAGAATAATTAAACCAGCAGATCCAGATTTTCAGCCGTATCGCGATTATATAGGCAGCAATATGGAAATTATGGATGTAGAAACAGGCTACAGAAAAGTGCTGTTCCATTCTGCGCACTCCATTCAGGCGCCTAATTGGGTAAATAACGATAAAGAATTGGTTTATAATTCTAATGGTTTTATGTATCGCTATAATTTTGAAACTGGCGAGGTTAAACAGATCAATACCGGTTTTGCCATAAACAATAATAACGATCATGTTTTCTCATTTGATGAAAGCATTTTAGGCATAAGCAATCATAATCAGGATGATAATGGTAATTCTTCTATATATTTAATGAATCCTAAAGGTGATTCTATACCTAAAAAAATCACTAAAGATGGTGTAGGCAACTCTTATCTTCATAGCATTTCGCCAGACAACAAGCGCATTATTTTTACTGCTAATCGCAAAGACAAGTTTGATATTTATGCCATTGATCTGGACAGCGGCAATGAAGTGCAGCTCACAGACACAAAAGATCTTGACGATGGCTCAGAATATTCTCCTGACGGAAAATACATATATTTTAATTCTAACCGTACAGGCACCATGCAGCTTTGGCGTATGAACGCAGATGGAAGCAATCCCGAACGCTTAACAAATGACGAAAACTATAAAGACTGGTTTCCTCATATTTCTCCAGATGGTAAATGGATCGTTTTTATCTCTTTCCCTCCTGATATTCCGTTTAGCGATCATCCTTTTTATAAGCACTGCTTACTGCGGCTCATGCCGGCAGACGGCGGCGACCCTAAAGTGATTGGCTATATTTATGGCGGTCAAGGTACTATAAATGTTCCCAGCTGGTCAAAAGATAGCAAGCACATCGCTTTTGTCACCAATAGCGATTTAGGAAACTGATTCTAAAACCTTCCTTTTATATGATAAAATCGGTCATTTTAGCGCTAATATTTTTGACTTCAGGCTTTCCTAATTTTCATAAAGTTGAGAATCAATCTGCAGATTGGGAAATTCTGTTTAACGGGAAAGACCTTACCGGTTGGGATACCTGGCTGGGAATGCCCAATGAGGAGGGCAAAGATCTTTGGCAACAAACACAGGCAGCCGACTATAAACCCTTTGGTCTAAATAATGATCCGCTAGGAGTTTTCACTATTGTGGAAATTGATGGAGAACCGGCTTTAAGATTATCGGGAGAAGTTTTTGGCGGAATATCTACTGTTGCTGAATATGAGAACTACCATTTGCAATTGCAGTTTAAATGGGGAAAGGAGAAATATGCCCCAAAGTTGAATAGTCCGCGCGACAGCGGAATTCTATATCACGGCAACGGCGAGCAGGGTGTTGAATCAGGTTTCTGGCTGCGCTCACAGGAATTTCAAATTCAGGAAGGTGATTGCGGGGATTATTGGGGAGTTGCCGGCGGGCAGATGGATATTCATACTGAAAAAGTGAACGACAGTTTGTATCGATACAATCCTGAAGGTAAATTGAGAAACTTTGGCTACCAAGCCAAATTAGGCAGAAATGTAAAAAAAGGACCTAATGGCGAAAAACCTTCCGGCGAATGGAATACTTTAGACTTATATTGTTACGGTGATAAGAGCGCACATGTTGTAAACGGCGTTGTAACAATGATACTTGAGAATTCTCAATTAGTGCTTGATGGGGTGGAAAAACCGCTTAAAAAGGGCAAAATTCAACTGCAGACAGAAGGAGCCGAAATCTATTACAGAAATATTAAAATTAGATCAATTGATAATTTTCCAAAGGAATTTTAAAAAGGAAAATTGAAAAGGAAAACTTATATAATCTCGTCATCCTGAATTTATTTTAGGGTCTTAAACGGTGTTGCTGCATTGCAAAAACTCATAAGATTCTGAAAGCAGTTCAGCATGGCGTTAACCCATTATTTTAATTATAAAATCAAATGAAAATAAAGAAATACAGTTTTGTAACTACAATTTTAATTTTGCTAGCTGGTTTTCTATCAGCACAAAACACATTAGACAGAATACAGGTAAAAGGCAATAGTTTTGTAAAACCCAGTGGAGACACAATTGTTTTTAGAGGTTTAAACACGAGTGATCCTGATAAATTAGAAGCTCAGGGACATTGGGATAAAAGCTATTTTCAGGAGATGAAAAACTGGGGTGCAAATCTGGTAAGATTTCCGGTTCATCCTACTGCATGGGTAAAACGTGGAGATAAGGAATATTTTGAATTGCTTGATGATGGTATAAAATGGGCTGGTGAATTAGGAATGTATGTCATACTAGACTGGCATAGCATAGGAAATTTAAGAACAGAAATGTACCAGTCTGATAATTATGACACGACACAAAAGGCAACCTATGATTTCTGGCGAAAAATGGCCGCTCGCTATGGTAAAAACACAACCGTCGCTTTCTACGAACTCTTTAATGAACCTACTACGTACAACCAAACTTTAGGCACGATCACATGGGATTTCTGGAAAGATTATAACACAGAACTGATCACCATCATAAGAGCAAATGGCGGTGAAGGTATTCCGCTGGTGGCTGGTTTTAATTGGGCGTATGATCTTACTCCTGTAAGAGATAATCCACTTGAAGTGGAAGGTATAGGTTATGTAAGCCATCCTTATCCGCAAAAACGCGACAAACCCTGGCAAGAAAAATGGGAGAACGATTGGGGTTTTGTTAAGGAGAAATATCCTTTAATTCTTACAGAAATTGGTTTTTCTGGGGCTGATGATGTGGGTGCTCATGTTCCTGTAATAAGCGATGAATCATACGGTGATGCAATAACAAAATATGCAGATGACCACGGAATTTCATACATGGTCTGGGTTTTTGATAATCAATGGGCACCACGCTTATATGAAGATTGGGATTATACCCCGTCACGACAGGGAAGATATTTTAAAAGGAAATTACAGAGTTACAATTACGATAAATAACCTGACTAAACAGTATAAAAAAAGGGATGAAATATTAAAATTTCATCCCTTTTCGCATTAAACTACATTAATATTTATTCTAGCCTTCTCTACTCCAGTGACGCTTAGGTAACATATCTTTAAATGATGTAGTAAACTTATCATCAAAAGAATCTGTAATTAAAACGCCTTCACCTTTATCTATACCCGCGGCGGTAAGCAATTCTTCTCCTTCACCCGCAGCACCTATAGTTTTACAGTGTTTGAAAATTTCTTTTACAAAATGTTTTAGGAAATCAAATTCTTTCATACTGTCTACACTTTTCTTCCCACCGGGAACAAAAACAGCATCATAAAGAACGGGAGATGCAGTAGCATGACTCTTATCTACTTTCATGCTCTCACCATTATCACCTTTAACCATACCCATCTTTTTATAGATAATATGAGCCATGGCATTACCTTCCATCAAAGCATCTTTTAGCTTAGAAACATGATCATAATGATAACCTTCATCTACAAGTATAGCAACTTTACGACCGGTTATATTATCCATCACCGTATTTTCCATACTTAAAGCAGGCGATTTTTTAGTGTATTTTTCATCGGCTGCGCTTGATTTTGGCGCATCTACACCTACATTATCTGCAACAGAAATTGCCAGATCATGATCAATATGATTAAGATGATCTACCATCTTTACCCGTAATTCTTCAGTATCACATTTGCTCAATTCAAAGCTAAAACCGTTGATGATATGTTGCTGTTCTGGCTTGGTCATACTGTTATAGAACAATCTGGCCTGCGTGTAATGATCTGAAAAACTCTCTGCTCTCTTGCGAACTTTTACTGCTTCAATTTTTTCAGGATAACTCACATACCCACCGCTTTTTTCAGCTACTTCACCCGGCATGTTATCATTAAGCGCATTAGGCTCATAATTAGTGCGGCCTTTATCTATAGTCTGGCGCATGAAACCATCTCTCTGATTATTATGAGAAGGATTTATGGGTCTGTTAATAGGTATTTCAGCAAAGTTTGGTCCTCCAAGACGCGTTAATTGCGTATCTGTGTACGAGAACAATCTACCTTGCAATAAGGGATCATTAGTAAAATCAATACCGGGAACCAGATGACCCGGGTGAAAGGCTGCCTGTTCAGTTTCTGCAAAGAAATTATCCGGATTTCTATTAAGAACAAATTTACCTAACATACGTACAGGAAAATCCTCTTCTGGCCAGATCTTGGTAGGATCAAGAATATCAAACGGAGCTTTATCTTCTTCTCCTTCTTTTATTACCTGCACACCAAATTCCCATTCAGGGAAATTACCCATATCAATTGATTCATACAGGTCACGACGGTGAAAATCAGGATCCTGACCTGAAACTTTTAAGGCCTCATCCCAGACTAAAGAATGTGTTCCTAATTTTGGCTTAAAATGAAATTTCACAAAATGAGATTCCCCCTGAGAATTTATAAATCTGAAGGTATGAATACCAAAACCTTCCATCATGGCATAGCTTCGTGGTATCGCCCTGTCACTCATCACCCACATCATCATGTGCATAGATTCTGGGGTAAGTGAAATAAAATCATAAAAGTTGTCATGAGCAGAAGCCGCTTGTGGTATCTCATTATGAGGTTCAGGTTTGACGGCATGAATAAGGTCTGGAAATTTAATTGCATCCTGAATGAAAAAAACCGGAATATTATTTCCTACCATATCAAAAACGCCTTCATCTGTATAAAATTTAAGCGCAAAACCACGCACGTCACGTGCTGTATCTGCAGAGCCTCTAAACCCGGCTACTGTAGAAAATCGGGCAAACATGGGTGTTTTCTTACCTTTTTCGGCTAAAAATCCGGCTTTGGTAATATCATCACTGTTGCCATAACTTTCAAAATAACCATGCGCTCCAGATCCTCTTGCATGCACCACACGTTCTGGGATGCGCTCATGATCAAAGTGAGTGATCTTCTCACGCATTATAAAATCTTCCAGAAGTGATGGTCCTCGTTCTCCTGCCTTTAAAGTATTTTGATTATCGTTAATACCTGTTCCCTGATTTGTAGTGAGCTTTTCACCACTTTCACGGGTATGAATTTTTAATTGTTTACTCTTGTCGTCCATTTTAAGTTGAGTTTGGTTTTTTATAATTGGAAAGCTTAAATTAGCATTATTCAAAACAATTACCCCATCTTTAAATATAACATTAAGATAAGTATAAGACTTATTTAACAATTGATTTTGAGTGCTTTAAAATATTCTTAAAATTTATAATTTAAAATTAATATTACTTAAAACAATATGACGACACAATCACCTGATATCTTCGATGCTACGCGTAATAATGACAAAAGTCGAATTTATGAATTGTTAAAAAGCGGAATAGATATAGACTCTACAAATGAAAAAGGATTTACTCCTTTAATTCTGGCTACTTATAATGGTCATTTAGAGCTTACAAGTGCTTTATTAGAAGAAGGAGCAGCAATAGATCATCAGGATGACTCTGGTAATACAGCTTTGATGGGTGTTTGCTTTAAAGGAAATGAAGAAATTGTTGATCTGCTTCTCAAAAAAGGGGCAAATCCTAATATCAAGAACTTAAATGGTGGGACAGCTTTAATGTTTGCAGCTATGTTTGGCCATGAGAATATCTTCAGGAAAATTGTAAGTGCGGGCGGAGATTTAAGAGCGCGTAATAATATGGGCTTAAATGCTATAGATCTTGCAGCTCAACAAGGCAACCAGTCAATGGCAGATCTTATTTATGAGCTAAGCCTGGAGCATTAATAAAATTTAAGATAACTTTAATACACCCTGACACAATCACTGGCAATACAAGCAGGGGCCAAACGTTCAATAAGTATTGTCTCTTTTAACGTTTTCGCATATTCTTTGTAAATTTGCCCGTTAAGAAATCTATTTATGATCATTGTAAAGTCACAAGAAGAAATTGAACTGATGCGAGAAAGCGCACTAATCGTTTCTAAAACATTAGGCATGCTTGCAGCAGAAGTAAAACCAGGAGTAACCACATTACATCTGGATAAACTTGCAGAAGAGTTTATACGTGATCACGGTGCTATACCAGGATTTTTAGGACTTTACGATTTTCCCAATACGTTATGCATGAGCCCAAATGATCAGGTGGTTCATGGCTTTCCTACAGATAAACCTTTAATTGAAGGTGATATAATCTCTATAGATTGTGGAGCTTTAAAAAATGGTTTTTACGGGGATCATGCTTACACTTTTGAAGTTGGCGAAATTGATCCTGAAACTAAAAAACTGCTTGATGTGACTAAAGAATCCCTTTATGTAGGCATAGCAGAGTTTAAATCTGGCAACAGAGTAGGTGATGTAGGTTTTGCGATACAGAATTTTTGTGAAAGTCATGGTTATGGTATTGTAAGAGAACTTGTAGGCCACGGCCTGGGAGCAAAAATGCATGAAGACCCCGAAATGCCAAACTACGGTCGCAGAGGTCGCGGTAAGAAATTTGTAGAAGGCATGGTTGTAGCAATAGAACCTATGGTTAATATGGGAACACATCGCATTAAGCAACACCGCGATGGCTGGACGATCACAACAAGAGACAATAAACCAAGTGCTCATTTTGAGCACGACGTTGCATTAGTAGACGGAAAACCTGAACTTTTATCAACTTTTAAGTATATTTATAAGGCGCTAGGGATTGAAAGCGATGAAGAAGAACCCTTTCGCGCCAAACAACTCACAACTTAATCTCGCACCCATTTGAATCATGCAATTAGAAACATGGATAAACTACCGTGAAGATGATTGGGAAGACGACTATTACATTGGATTATCTAACTATGGCAGAATGCGCAGCTATGTTAACAATCCACAAGGCAGCATCATCTCAGGCGGTACAATAAACGGCTACACAACACTCAATGTGAAGCTCAAGAACGGCAAAAGACGCAATTTTTATTTGCACAAGATTTTAGCCAAAGCTTTTCTTAAACCCAAAGAAAACGAGAAATCTGTAATTCATATCAATCATGATAAGGAAGACAACAGATTGGTCAACTTAAAATGGGTAACGCATAAAGAGCGCTACGCCCATCAAAAAACGAGTCCGCTGGATATTAAAAGGCGCACTTCAGGCAAAAGGCATTACACTAAACTTAGCTATGCTGAAGCTAAAATTCTTAAGAAAAAACTGCTTGACCCAAACAGACGAACGCGACTGCGTATTCTGGCAAAGCAATTTGGCGTTTCAGAAATGCAGCTTCACCGCATAAAGACCGGTGAGAATTGGGGTGATCTGGAAATATGATCAAATCTCTTTTTAAAAAATCTTTAAATACAATACCCAGGCCTTTACTTATACGTTTAAGTTATTTAGTAAAACCCTTTCTTGCTGCGCTCTTAAAAGGAGACAGATACGTCGATCCTATTGACGGCAAAGGCTTTTCTAAATTCTTGCCGTATGGCTATGGTACACCGCGTGAAAACGTATTATCACCATCTACTCTTTCTTTAGAAAGACATCGCCTATTGTGGTTATATTTAAAGAACGAAACAGACTTTTTTACTAAAAAGAGAAAAGTACTTCATTTTGCCCCTGAGCAAGCTTTTTACAAACGTTTCAGAAAGCTGAAAAACCTCGATTATACCACAACAGATCTCAATTCGCCCTTAGCAGATATCAAGGCAGACATCTGCGATCTGCCGTTTGAAGATGATGCTTATGATTTTATCTTCTGCAATCATGTACTTGAGCACATACCAGATGATACCAAGGCCATGCAAGAGCTTTATCGGGTTCTAAAACCTAATGGTATAGCCATACTTCAAATTCCGCAAGATTTAAAAAGGGAAAATACGTTTGAAGATGACAGCATAACAGACCCTAAAGAGCGCGCAAAGATCTTTGGCCAGTACGATCATGTACGCGTTTACGGCAGAGATTATTTCGAGAAATTGAGAAAAATCGGCTTTAAAGTGCAAGAAATCGACCTTACAGCCCAAATATCGGCGCAAGAGGTTGATAAATACAGATTAGCTCAAGGCGAAATTTTACCAGTATGTTCTAAATAACTTATTAATTATTATATTTCGGGAGTGAGAAAATTTCTGTTCTTAATCACTCTCTTTACATTTTGTTCGGCTGTTGCCCAAAGTACTAATGACTGTGTAGATGCCATACAATTGTGTGGTAGTACGCCCGTGGGCTTAGATCCAGATGGCGTAGGCTTTGATGAATTTAGTTTGCCAGATAATTTTGAGCCGCCCTGTTATTCTTTCAGTAATAATACGGCGCGGTTTAAAATAGTAGTAGAAACAGGAGGTTACCTGGGTTTTGATCTTATTCCAGATAATGCGACTGATGACTATGATTTTGCCATTTATGGTCCCGTAGACGATTGCTCCTTTTTAAGCAGTTCTATACGCTGCTCAAGTACAAATCCAGGAGAAGCGGGAGTACCGGCTGCTACAGGTCTTAACGAGACAGCTAATGATATTGTTGAAGGACCCGGCGGTGATGGTGACGGCTATCTCAAATGGCTAACAGTTAATACGGGAGAAACGTATTACTTACTTATAGACAGAGCCCATGGTTCTCAGGGATTCCAAATAAATCTTACAGGAAATGCTACCCTCCCTACTCCACCAGAATTTAACGAGCCTTCAGACCTATTAGCGTGTGATGACGACGATGTTCAGGATGGCTATTACACTTTTGATCTTGCTCCCCAAACGTATTATATAGGCAAAGACAATCCTGATGCAATCGTAACACACCACGCGACTCTTAATGATGCTAACCTTGGTATTAATGCACTAAGGCCTGATTACAGAAATACTAAAAACCCCCAAACTGTTTTTACCCGCATTGCTTCAAAAAATAGCGGTTGCATAGACATAACCACTTTTAAGCTTAAAGTACAGGAACAACCCTACGCACTTAACGATATTTATTTATGCGACATAGTAACGCCTTATGCATATGATCTAAATACTTTAAGTATGGGAATAGCAAATGGTGACCCCAACCTAAACATAAGTTATTACAACTCGTATCTGGATGCTGAAAATGAGACAAACTCTGTAAGCACAAAAACTATTATTGATGCCGAAAACGTAATGTTTGTCAAAATTCAAAACGAAGTTATACAAAGTTGCACGGTTATAGACTCTTTTAAGATTCTCTTAGTTAAAGGGCCTGTGCTTTCATCTGTTTCAGATATTTATGTTTGCAAAGATGACAGAACGCAAATCACCTATGATCTGGAAGCCAAAAAAGACGAAATTATAAGCAACCTTGGCCATTCAGATTACGCAGTTAAGTTTTATGACACCATACCAGATCGAGATCTGCAACAAAACGAATTGCCATTGTCATACTTAACAAGCAGTACTTCAAAACCAATTTATTTTAGTGTAATTGATAATGAAACCGGCTGCACATTATTTGAAGATTTTGAGATTATAGTTCAGCCAAATCCGGAATTCACTCTACCCAAAGAACTATTCTATTGCCTCAATTCTGAAGATCCCTTAACAATTAGCGCACCTTCCGGCTTTAAATATTACAAATGGAGCACAGGAGATGAAGGAGTTGCCAGAAATACAGTACAAGTTAGAACCGGAGGTAATTATTGGGTAACTGTAAGTAATGACGCAGGATGCACAAGCACACAAAATACCACCGTAGTCACATCAGATATTGCTTCCGCGAAAGGCTTACAAACATCAATTCTAAATTATCCTGATAATGAAATTACAATTACCGTTGATGGCGTAGGCGATTATGAATATTCATTAGATCAGGGAATTTTTACACCCTCTAACCATTTCGAAAAAGTATCAATGGGCT
Organism: Leeuwenhoekiella sp. A2; assembly: GCF_047946655.1. GTDB lineage: Bacteria > Bacteroidota > Bacteroidia > Flavobacteriales > Flavobacteriaceae > Leeuwenhoekiella. The sequence goes on along the minus strand of NZ_CP172311.1, from coordinate 2,515,031 downwards.
ATCATGATATTATAGTACGTGACAAAAATGGATGCGGCGCAATAACTGTTGGACCTTTTCTGGTGCTTGATTATCCTCGGTTTTTCACACCTAACAATGATGGCTACAATGACAGATGGGAAGTAATAGGCCTATCTGAATTTCCCGGTTATACGTTGCGTATTTTTGACAGATATGGGAAGATGCTTAAGCAGATAACAGAGCAAGCTCCATACTGGGACGGCAGCTATAATGGTAAAAAACTTCCTTCTGGTGATTACTGGTTTTCACTTGAATTAACCGATAATTTAAGCACAAAAGGACATTTTAGCCTTTTATCTAATTAGTCTTCTACTAAATACTTTTCAAAACCCTTTGACATGTACACATTTGTGCTGTCATGATGCGCATATAGCAGATAGGCTTCAATTCCATTTATAGAATCCAGAACTTTTTTAGATTTTTCCAGACCTAAAGCCATAAAAGCAGTAGCATACGCATCTGCCTCTGCACAGGTATTTGCGATTACCGTAGAACTCAAAATATCACTTCGCTCTGCCAACCCTGTTAACGGATTTATAGTGTGCACAAATTTCTTACCCGTTAGAGAATCAACTCTAAATTTTCTATAATTTCCAGAACCTGCCATTCCTTTATCGGTGAGGCTAACAATCTTGGTATAACCGCGATCTTCTACCGGCGCGTCGATATTCTCTATCCCAACAGCCCATGCTTTTTGCTTGTCCAGATTTATACCTTTTGCCCTGAGCTCACCTCCTAATTCAATAAGATAATTGGTTACTCCGTTTTGCTCGAGCATTTCTCCTACTCTATCAATGCAATAACCTTTTGCAATGCTATTAAAATCGAGATAAACAGCCTTATTTTCTTTAACGATAGTTCCTTTGCTGGACAATTTGATCTTATCCAGCCCTACGTAATTGCGCAAACTATCTAGAACCATACTATCCAGAGTATTTATTGCCTTTCCGGGACCAAAACCATACGCATTTACTAAAATACCCACTGTAGGATCGTAATATCCGCCTGTGGATTCAAAAACTTGCCTGGAAAGGCCTAAAACCTCCTTAAACATATTATCTACCACCACAGTTGTATCACCGCTATTGATGCGAGAAATATCTGAAGTGGGAATATATGTAGACATAGATTGATTAACAGCTGCAATAACCGAATCAAATTTCGCAGGAGCGTTAAATTCTTCTGAGCTGTAAAACTGAACCTGATAGCCGGTGCCTAATGCCTCGCCTCTAAGCACCATTAAATCTTGTTTCTTTTCACAAGAAATAAGGAGCATTAAAAATAGTGCTGATATTAAAAATGTACGTATCATTTGATTTCTTGTAAACCTTTATATACAACTGAATAATCTGTTCCTTTCTCTACTGGCTTACCATAATCTGTGGCATTACCAAGTCCCACACCAGCATAATAAGTCTGAGCTTCAAATTTATCTGCATGCGTCTTTATGGTCTGCATAAAAACAGGATCATACTCTTCTGGCTTTTCAGGATAGGAAACAGCACGAACTATTACAAAATGGAGGATCTTATTTTTAAGTGCAACAAATTGCGGGTTTCTCTTGAGTTGAGAGTTCACGCCCAGAAATTCGAAACCCTGCGCTTCAAGATCTTCTCCTACGATGTTCATCGCCAAATTATGTAGTTCTTGTTTTGTAAGTTCTTCCGCCATATAATTGATATAAAGCATTATTGTCTTTAAAAAGAAAAACCGATGCTACTTACATCGGTTTTTCTTTTTATGAATATATGTGATTAACCACCAAAGTCGTCAAAACGAATATTCTCATCTGGAATACCGAAGTCTTCACCCATTTTCTGAACCGCCTGGTTCATAAGTGGAGGTCCACAGAAATATAATTCTATATCTTCAGGAGCTTCATGTTTGCTCAAATACTGATCTATTACAGCATTATGAACAAAACCTACAAAGCCATCACCTTCATCATCTACATCTTTTTTAACCTTCCAGTTATCTACTTCTAAAGGTTCTGAAAGTACAAGATAAAATTTAAAATTATCAAATTCTTTCTCAAGATCACGGAAGTGCTTTAGGTAGAAAAGTTCGCGTTTAGAACGACCACCATACCAGTAAGTCACTTTACGTCCTGTTTTTAATGTTTTGAACAAATGATACAAGTGAGAACGCATAGGCGCCATCCCTGCACCACCACCTACGTAAAGCATTTCAGCTTCAGACTCATTGATGAAGAATTCACCATAAGGTCCTGAAATAATAACTTTATCGCCAGCCTTTCTGCTAAAAATATATGAAGAGGCAACACCAGGGTTTACACTCATCCATTGATTTTTAGAACGATCCCATGGCGGAGTTGCTATACGTACGTTAAGCATAATCTCACGTCCTTCTGCAGGATAAGAGGCCATTGAGTAAGCACGCTCTACGGTCTCGTTATTTTTCATAACAAGTGGCCATAAACCAAATTTATCCCACTCTTCCTGAAATTTCTTAGGATCTTCATGTTCTTCAGGGTGCGCGGTAATATCTATATCTTGAAATTTAATCTCACATTGCGGGATTTCAATCTGAATATAGCCCCCAGCTTTGTAATTCATATCCTCAGGGATCTCAACTACAAATTCTTTGATAAAAGAAGCTACGTTCCAGTTTCTAACAACTGTCGCTTCCCATTTTTTAATACCAAAAACTTCTTCAGGAATAGTAATATTCATGTCTTGTCTTACCTTAACCTGGCAAGCTAGACGCGCTCCTTCTGCAAGTTCTTTACGTGTAAAATGCGGTGTTTCTGTAGGCAACGCTTCACCACCACCTTCAAGTACGTGACATTCACACTGTATACACGTACCACCACCACCACATGCTGATGGAAGAAATACTTTTTGACTACCTAGGGTAGATAATAATGAACTACCAGAAGGCACTTCAATTTCCTTCTCCCCATTGATAGTAATTTTTACCGGCCCTGATGGAGATAACTTTTCTTTGGCGAATAGTAATAAGGCAACCAGAACGATAGTTAACGTAAGGAAAGCTACTACTGTTGCTATAATTACACCTAGTGTACTTGCTACTAAGAACATATTATTCGTTTATTTTATCGTTAGTTGTTTCGGCTATCTGCTCGTGAATCTCAACCTTGTTATTAACGTCAACCTGCGTTACAGATGCCTGTTCTTCTGCAGAATCATCGTTATCACCAGTTAACATGCCACCAAAGCTCATAAAACCAATTGCCATTAAACCTGTTATTATAAATGTAATCCCTAGACCTCGTAATGGGGCAGGTACACTAGAATAACGTATTTTCTCACGTATAGATGCAATTGCCAAAATAGCAAGAAACCATCCTATACCAGAGGCAACACCATAATTAAGAGCTAGTCCTAATGTAGGGATATCACGTGATTGCATAAATAAAGAACCTCCTAAAATCGCACAGTTTACAGCGATAAGTGGCAAGAATATACCTAATGAAGTATATAAAGATGGTGAGAACTTCTCTACCACTATTTCTACTAATTGTACCATAGTTGCAATGGTCGCAATGAATAAAATAAATGAAAGGAAGCTCAAATCATAATCTGCATATTCTGGGCCTAACCATTTTAAAGCGCCGGGACGCAGTACATATTGATCAAGCAACCAGTTCATAGGCACTGTAACAGCAAGTACAAATATTACTGCTGCACCAAGACCTACTGCTGTAGATACTTTTTTAGAAACTGCCAGAAATGAGCACATCCCTAAGAAAGTGGCAAATACCATATTATCAATGAATATGGATTTAAAAAATAACTCTATATGTTCTAACATAACTATTTTTTTTAACTGTGTACGTTTCTAGTTCTCTTCTATTAAAGCACTATTACGTGAGCGCTGTACCCATATAATGATACCTAAAACGATAAGTGCCATGGGTGAAAGCAACATAAAACCGTTGTTCTCATAACCAATTGCATATAATCCTGTTTTAGCGATAGGATCTCCTAATACCTGAAAACCAAGTAAAGTTCCAGAACCTAATAATTCTCTAAAGAAACCTACGATGACTAATATAAAACCGTAACCTGCAGCGTTACCTACACCATCAAGGAAAGATTGCCATGGACCATTACCTAAAGCAAAAGCCTCAAAACGCCCCATTATAATACAGTTTGTAATAATAAGACCAACAAATACAGACAAGGTCTTACTTAGTTCATAAGCAAAAGCGTGTAATATCTGGTCAACTATAATTACCAAAGCCGCAACTACAACCAGCTGAACGATGATACGAATCTTAGATGGTATAATATTTCGCATAAGCGAAATAACCACATTACCTGCTGCCAATACAAAAATTACAGATATAGCCATCACTATAGATGCCTTTAACTGTGCCGTTATCGCCAGAGCAGAACATATACCTAAAACCTGAATGGTAATTGGATTATTATCAGTTAATGGATCTAATAAAAGACCCTGCTCTTTTTTTGAAAGTATAGCCATAATTAAATTTTTATTTCTTTAAGATAAGGAACATAAAGTTTTACAGTACTATTGATCATAGCTGTTACACCATTACCTGTGATAGTAGCTCCAGCCAGTGCATCTACTTTATTATCACCCTTGCGCTCATTAAGTGGATCATTATTACCCTTAGCAACAGTAATACCAGCATACTTTGTACCCTGCATTATCTCTTCGCCGGTAAAATCATCCATAAAATAACGTTGCTTGATGTTTGCGCCCAGACCAGGTGTTTCTCCTTTATGATCAAAATACACGCCTTGTACTACAAAATTCTCATCAACAGCAACAAAACCCCAGATAGCATCCCAAAGACCTTTACCGTATAAAGGGATTATATAGTAATCTTTGTTCTCCTTCTCACCTACAAAAAGAGGTAATCTGCGCTCATTTTTGTCTTTATTTAACTCACTCTTGAGATCAATAAGATAAGCAGCCGTATCAGATTTTATTTCACCATTCTGTATAACCAGTTGTTTCTTGATGTACTTGCTAAATTCTGCCTCAACTTTATCAGTCGCAACAAAAATAGCAGCACCGTCTCCTTCAACATTTTCATTAACTCCCATAGCGTAGAGAATATTCTGCTGCTTTTCAAACTTCTCATTTACCTGTATAGTTGGTTTTAAAGAAGAAGAAACAAAGGCAAGAAGTGATCCTACTATGAGTACCATAGCTATAGCGAAAATTATCGTGTAGCTATTTTTATCTGTATTTGCCATTACTAAGCTGTTTTAAGTTTAAGTCTTTTCATTCTACGTTTAATGTTTGCATTTACCACATAATGATCAATGGTAGGTGCAAATACATTCATAAGCAATATCGCAAGGAATACACCTTCTGGAAATGCCGGGTTGAAAACACGTATCATAATTGAGAAGAAACCTATTAGGAAACCATAAATGTATTTCCCAGTATTAGTTTGAGATCCCGTAACAGGGTCTGTTGCCATATATACAATACCAAAGGCAAGACCACCTATTATTAAATGCTTCCAGTAGGGCGCACTCATTAAACCATAAAACTTACTACCTTCTCCTATCCATCCTGCATCTACTACGCCATTAAATATTAGACCCATTGCAATAGCACCTATTACAGCACTTAGCATGATTCTCCAGCTGGCAATTTTAGTATAGATAAGGAATAAACCTCCTAATACGATTAGGAAAGTAGAAGTTTCACCCACAGATCCCGGTATAAAACCAAAGAACATATCAGATATTGAGTAATGCATGTCTGTACTCTGAGCAAGACTACCTAAAATTGTCTCTCCAGATAAAGCATCTACATTAGCACCTTTTGCAATTTCTTTAGCATTTTCTACTGCACCATGCACCCATACTTTATCACCACTCATCCATGTAGGATAAGCAAAGAACAAGAAAGCACGTATAGTAAGAGCTGGATTAAGAATGTTCATCCCTGTACCACCAAATACTTCTTTACCTATAATTACACCAAACACAACAGCAACTGCAAGCATCCATAAAGGCACATCTACAGGTACTATTAAAGGCACAAGCATACCGGTTACTAAATAACCTTCTTCTACCTCATGGCCTTTAATTACAGCAAAAATAAATTCAACTAACAACCCTACTCCGTACGATACAATTACTAAAGGAAGTACTGTTATCGCCCCCAGAGAAAAGTTTTCCCATGTAAGAAAATTACCAAAAACATCTGGCTCTCTTATTACACCATTAGCAGCATCAACAGCTGCATAATGTTGATACCCCGCATTAAAAATACCAAAAAGCAATACTGGCAATAAAGCCATAATTACGGTATTCATAGTGCGTTTTAGGTCATCTGCAGCTCTAATATGAGAACCGCTCTTTGTAGTTTCATTAGGTGTATAAAGAAAAGTATGCAACGCGTTAAAAGCGGGCGCCATCTTCTTATCCTTGTAGTCTTCTTTAAGACTGTGAAGTTTTTCTTTTAATCCCATTTCTATTATCCTATTTCTTTATGCATTATATCAAGACCCTTACGTATGATCGCCTGATGGGGTTGCTTAGATATGCAGATAAATTCTGTTAAAGCGAAATCTTCAGGTGCTACTTCATATAGACCCATTTGCTCCATCGCATCAAGATCTTCTACAAGACACGCCTTCAATAACTGAAGAGGGTATATATCAAATGGAAAAACCTCTTCGTAGCTTCCGGTAAAAACGAATGCTCTGTGCTCACCATTAGTATTAGTATCAAGATTATATTTCTTTTTAGGAAACAACCATGAAAATGTCAATGCCCTTGTAACAGACACTTTATTAAACACAGGCTTATTCCACCCAAAAAATTCATAATCATCACCTTCAGGTATAACTACAAACTCATTATGATAATATCCTAATGAACCATCAGGAGCAACTTCTGTACCTGTTAGTACGTTTCCAGAGATCATTCTTACATGCTCGTCCTTAAGACCTGCATCATAGACAAAGGTTGAAACCTCAGATCCTATTTTTGTTCTGTAATATTTTGGTGATTTAATAGCAGATCCCGAAACCGATATAACACGCTCTGCATTATATTTTCCGGTTAATAATAGTTCTCCTATTATAACAAGGTCTTCAGCATTAATAGTCCAAACTGTCTCTCCTTTATTAACAGGATCTATTTTATTTATCTGTGGCCCCACATTACCAGCAGGATGTGGCCCTGAAACTGTATGAAGAGTAAGATCTTTAAGACCTCCAAAAGGTGATCCTGAAGCATTATTTACAGAAACGTGAACGCTACCTGTGGTTAGTTTACTCAGGGCTGTAATTGCAGCTTGTAACTCAGCTTCCTTCCCTTGTAAAACGAAATCATAATCTGGAGCTAAAGGCGCACTATTAAAACCTGAAATAAAGATAGATTTAGGTTCTGCGTCTGTATCTGCGATGATATCGTAAGGTCTTTGTTTTATAAACGGCCAAAGCCCGGTAAGCATTAAGTACTCTTTAATAGCAACTGCATCTGCGCTCGCTGCGTTGATCAAAGGATTCTCAAAATACATTTCCGTCCCGTCGCCCTCAATAACGAGGTGAGTAATCACACGTTTAGGCCCTCGTTTTATCTCTACAAGCGTACCGCTTACAGGAGAAACAAACTTGAGATTTACGTTAGATTTAGAATGGAAAATAGGTTCTCCGGCTTTAATTTTAGCCCCTTCTTTAATTATCATTTTTGGAGTAATCAAATGAAAATCAGAAGGTTTGATCGTGTAGGTTCTTGATATTGGCGCTGCTGAAATAACCTTTTCTGCCTCACCAACTAGTTTAATATCAAGACCCTTTTTGATCTTAATGTCTTTTGACATAGGGAATTTATGTTAAAGTTCTTGTTGTTCCCGTTATTTTCGGGTGGGCAAATTTACAAATTTTACAATGCTAACACACAAGTAAACTCAATAAAATTGTTAAAGGAATTTATTAAAACGTTTGCGCAAATTATCTATGCCTTTCTTTATAAACCAGCCATCCTTTTTAGAGATATCATAATCTACTTTTAAGGCATGCAATTTGTTTAACTTTGAAAAAAACTTTTTAGTCCTGTAATGAAGTATCTCTCTTACTTTTTGCTTATCTCCCTCTTGAATTTTTCACTTTTCGCTCAGGTGGAAAATGAAATACCAGCTCCTAACTATATAAAGACCGTACAGTTTAAAGGCAACACTCAATTAAGCCAATTACCTCTGCTTAGATTAGGCGATCAGCTCCTTCTAACTTTTGATGACATAATTGGGGACGAAGCTAATTATTACTATACCATTAATCACTACAATGCAGACTGGACACCCAGTTCGTTAGCTAAGACCGAATACATGGAAGGTTTTGATGATGTACGCATTTTTGATTACACAAATTCTGTAAGCACACTACAACTCTACACACATTACACCCTTACCATACCTAATAAAAACACCCGGCAATTAACAAAAACCGGCAATTATATGCTCAAAATCTACAATGATGCGAAAGAGCTTATTTTTTCAAGAAAGTTTATGATCTATGATCCTGTAGTTACGGTAGGCGTTGAAATTCTGCGTACACGAGATTTAAATACTATAGACACAAAACAGGTTGTAAATTTTAAAGTTGATAGCGGCGATAATATTCTTATCAATCCAGACAAGACAATAACCCCCTTAATTATACAAAATAACGACCTAAACAACTCAATTATCGGCTTAAAGCCTCAATATACTCTAGGCAATGTGCTTCAATACAGATATGACGAGGAAGCTTCTTTTTATGGTGGTAATGAGTTTTTAAGCTTTGACAATAAAGATGTGCGGGCTGCAACAAATACGATTCAGTATATCGAATTAAGAAAATTGTACCATAATTATTTATATGTTGTACCCACCCGGGCAGAGCTGCCTTACACTTATAATCCAGACATTAATGGCAATTTTGTGATACGAACGCTACAAGGTCAGAATCCCGATTCTGAAGCAGAATATGTCTGGATGCATTTCGCTGTAAAGCATGATCTATTACCAAAAGAGCAGGATATTTATATTTATGGTGGTTTTAATAATTATGTTCTTGACCCCTCACTAAAAATGAAATATAATGTTGAAGCGGGTATTTATGAATTACCTGTTTTACTGAAACAGGGCTTTTATAACTACAAGTACGTAGTCTCAGAAAATGATAAAAAATTGCCTTATAACCCTGTAGGAGGAGATTTCTGGCAAACTGAAAATGAATATGACGTGCTCATTTATTATAGAGAACCGGGCGCCAGATATGATAAATTAATTGGCGCAGGCAACGCTTTATCTACTAATATTTCTAATGTGAGAAGGAATTGATCTTAAAATTCGTTTTATATTTAAAACGTGAAAGATACACCTGTAGCAAGTAATAGCAGAAAAGCCGTAAAATACCGCGGTGTAGTTTGTCTTAATTGTGATCAACCTCTCGATCTAAGTGATAGATTTTGCCCCTATTGCGGACAACTGAACACAACTAAGAAACTATCTCTAAAAGACTTTTTTAATGAGTTTTTTGGCAGTATTTTTTCGTATGATTCAAAATTCCGGCTTACACTTTCTGCCCTTATTCTGCATCCGGGAAAAATCACTAAAGATTATATAGCCGGCAAACGCACACAATACTCTAATCCTTTTAGGTTCTATTTTACGGTGTCAATCATCTTTTTTATTATCTGGGGTTTTACCTCAGGACTTGATGAATGGCGCGGTAACGGCAACAAAAGTATTTTTGAGTACAATACAGGTTTTAAGGAAGCCCTTAAAAATCCACAAAAGCTTGATTCATTGACTCAATTGTATGGTAATGATGAGAAAAAACTTGACTCGGTCCTTAAGGCTGTTTACCTCAATCCCAAAAAAGACTCTATATCTGCAACTGTCATAGATCTTAAAAAACTTGACAGCCTCAATATTGTTAGCTCTACATTTAAACGTTACGAGATCTACAACAGCTATTTTGAAAAAAACGAGCAATATGACGCTAAAATCGCGCTAGAAAGCGTAAAAGACAGAAATACCGCCTATCACAGATGGCTCTATAATAAGGTAATAGATTCGCAGTCATTTTCTAAAAATCCCGGTCTGTTTATAAATTACGCAGTAAGCAAACTTCCGTTTGTCATTTTCTTTTACTTACCTGTTTTTGCACTTTTTATATGGTTGCTATACGCTCGCCATAACCTTAAATACATGGAGCATCTTATCTTTACTTTTCATGTACAAACCATATTCTTCATCATATTTTCTATTGCACTCATAATATCATATATCACAAACACAAAGTGGATTATTAATATTGCCGCGCTACTTTTTATCTTCTATATCTATAAGTCTATGAGGCATTTCTACGGACAGGGACGCACTAAAACTGTCTTCAAATTTGTAATTATGAACTTTATATTTATTATTTTAGCTGTAATAGCGACGGCATTAGCAACTTTTGTTGCTTTTCTAATCTATTAAGCATGGTGCAGCAGGTCACACAAGGAATTAAAATTTCTGTAGAAACCCACTTTGAAGGCACATTTTATAAAAATTATAAAATGCATTATGCCTTTGGCTACCAGATAAGCATAGAGAATCAAAGTAAAGATTCTGTACAGCTTACTTCCAGACATTGGAAAATTCATGACGCCCTTAATCATCTGGAAATTGTAGATGGAGAAGGCGTTATAGGCAAAAAGCCGGTTTTAAAACCCGGCGAAACTCACACCTACAGATCTGGTTGTTTACTCACCTCCCCGTTTGGCGCTATGAGTGGTCATTACAACATGATAAATTTTACTACCACAAGCAGATTTAAAGTCATAATTCCCACCTTTAAACTTAGCGCACCTTTCGCACAGAATTAAATCTCAATCATTACATTCTAGTAAGAAAATTCACTGTTTGCATAAACTTTCATAATATCTAAATATGCCCATTCTGCACTAAAGCATACGTACTTAATTTTGTAACTTGCTCCCTTTATTTTTCAGAATTAAAAACAATTAACTAATAAATCATGGGAAAAGGATTTTTTGAAGTACCCATCGCTATTAATGAACCTGTAAGATCATACGCCCCAGGCTCACCAGAACGTGATGAAGTTCTTGCAACATATAAAGAAATGTACAATAGCAAGATAAATGTACCTCTATATATAAATGGTAAAGACATTGAGACAAACACTACACGTACAATGTCTCCACCTCACGAGCATAAGCATATTTTAGGTGAATATCATCTTGCCGAAAAATCGCATGTAGAAGAAGCTATAACTACAGCCCTTGAAGCAAGAAAAACATGGTCGCAATTACCATGGGAGCAACGTGCAGCTGTTTTTCTTAAAGCAGCAGAACTTATACAAGGCCCATACCGTGCAAAAATAAACGCAGCGACAATGCTCGCTCAATCAAAGAACATTTATCAGGCAGAAATAGATTCTGCTTGTGAACTTATCGACTTTCTCAGATTTAATGTGCAGTATATGGCTGAGATCTATGCAGACCAGCCAGAATCAAGTTCTGCAGCGTGGAACCGTGTAGAGCACAGACCTCTTGAAGGTTTTGTTTATGCTGTAACCCCATTTAACTTTACGGCTATTGCCGGAAACCTTCCTGCATCAGCAGCTTTAATGGGAAATGTTGTAGTATGGAAACCCAGTGACAGCCAGGTGTATTCTGCTAAAGTTATTATGGATGTTTTTCGCGAAGCCGGCGTTCCTGCAGGAGTGATAAATGTAGTAATGGGCGACCCCGCAATGATCACAGAAACTGTACTTGCAAGTCCAGATTTTGCAGGTATTCACTTTACAGGATCTACTCACGTGTTTAAAGATATCTGGGCTAAAATTGGCGCAAACATTCACAATTACAAAACGTATCCTCGTATTGTAGGAGAAACCGGTGGTAAAGATTTTATTCTTGCTCACCCAACTGCAAATGCAAAACAGGTTGCTACGGCTATCTCTCGCGGCGCTTTTGAATTTCAGGGTCAAAAATGTAGTGCAGCAAGCAGATGCTATATACCTGCTTCATTGTGGGATGAAGTAAAAGGCTATGTAATAGAAGATGTGAATTCTTTTAAAATGGGTTCTCCTGAAGATATGAGCAATTTTATAACTGCTGTTATTCACGAGGGATCTTTTGACAAACTCGCAAAGTATCTCGATCAGGCTAAAGAAGATGATAATGTAGAGATAATTGTAGGGGGTGGTTATGATAAATCTGAAGGCTATTTTATTGAGCCAACCGTTTTGTTAACTACAGACCCAAAATACACTACGATGTGTACTGAACTTTTTGGCCCGGTTATTACTGTTTTTGTTTATGAGGACGAAAAGTGGAGTGAAACACTTGAACTTGTTGATGGCACTAGTGAATATGCCTTAACAGGAGCTGTTCTTGCTACAGATCGCATTGCAATTACTGAAGCTACAACTGCCTTGCAGAATGCTGCAGGTAACTTTTACATAAATGACAAACCTACAGGGGCAGTAGTAGGTCAGCAACCCTTTGGTGGTGCTCGTGCTTCGGGTACTAATGATAAAGCCGGTAGCGCCCTTAACCTCCTGCGTTGGGTTTCTCCACGATTAATAAAAGAAACATTTGTAACTCCTGTAGATTACAGATATCCGTTTTTAGGTTAATTCTGGTAGATTTTATATATTAAAAGCACGTTTTTTAGGAGCGTGCTTTTTTATTTCGCGCAAGCTTCAATGTTAACTTAATGTTACGTGAAGTTAAATTTAAGGTTAAGTTGATATTATTTTTGTATATTTGAACACTAAATATTAGAGAGATTATGATGAATGATGAGAACAAAATGTACTTGCTTAAGATGAAGTACTCTGTTATCGATGTAACACAAAACAAAAAGAACAGAAAGATTACCCGTAAAAAGGAGAAGCTGTATTTAGTGCGTGACCTAAGTATGATCGATGAGAAACTTAGAGAATTAGAAGATACTTTACTAGAAGAGCAAGAGACAAGTAAAAAGACCTTAATAGGAAAGGCCCAAGATTTCCTTAAACACTTTGGGTCCTTATGCAACCAAACATATTATAATGTTTTGCGCACCTAATTAAAATTGAAAAGCGACCAAAATGGTCGCTTTTTTTTATCCTTTATATTTTAACGGCAGGTGAACTACCTTTTTAGTGTCGTAAAATTCTTCTTCAAAGTAATCTTTTAGATCATAGATCTTTGCAGCTTTATATTTAGCCAACTCTTCTTCAAGATCACCTCCCTTTAAATACAGAATACCATTTTTTAGATCGTGCGTACTTTTCTTAGCAATTTTTCCTTTTACCCAGTGTACAAAGGTTTCCATTTGAGCTACGGCACGACTTACAATAAAATCATATTGACCATCTACATTTTCTACTCTGTCATTTGTAGTCTTCACATTTCTAAGACCAAGTCCTGCAACAACCTCATCAACCACCTTAATTTTCTTACCAATACTGTCAACAAGATGAAATTCTGTCTCTGGAAATAGTATAGCTAACGGCACACCAGGAAAACCACCGCCCGTACCTACATCTAGTATTGAATCGCCAGGCGCAAAAGGTTGAACTTTAGCTATACCTAAAGAATGCAGTACATGTCGCAGGTATATCTCATCTATATCTTTACGGGAAACAACATTTATTTTAAGATTCCAATCCTGGTACAGTTCACTCAACTTGGCAAACTGCTCCAGTTGCTTTTTATCAAGGTCTGGGAAATACTTGGTAATAATATCCATAAATCTAACTTTTCGGGTGCAAAATTAGCTTTTTAAGACGTTAAATTGGTAGAATCTACGCTTCTAAAAAATTATAGTCTTATTTTTGTTAGATTATAACGTTTTGGCAAATTCAGCGTTATAGGCATACTACATTTTTAATATGGAAAATAAAACAATAAGATTCTCGCGAGTTGATTCAGCCCGCTTCTTCAGAACACTAAATAAAAGGGTTAACACCTATTTTAAAGAAAATAATCTTGAACGTACCGGTAACTGGAAGTTATATGTAAAATCTGCGGTTATGTTCAGCATGTTTCTTACTCCTTACTTCTTACTTTTAACGCTTTCGCTTCCGGGATGGTTGCAGTTACTACTTACTATTGTTATGGGTGTTGGTATGGCAGGAGTAGGTATGAACGTAATGCACGATGGTAACCATGATTCTTTTTCTAAAAAGAAATGGGTAAATAAATTAATGGGAAGCAGTATTTATATTCTGGCAGGTAATGTTTACAACTGGCAGGTGCAACACAATGTACTGCATCATACCTATACTAACATTCATGGTCACGATGAAGATCTGGAAGCAGGTAGAATTTTGAGGTTTTCAAAACATGCTAAATGGTATAAGCATCATAAATTTCAGCACTTCTACTCCATTTTTCTATATGGTTTACTAACCTTTAATTGGGCTATCACAACAGATTTTCTACAGATGAAGCGTTACTTAAAGCGAAAACTCTCTTATGGCGAATTCCCAAATCCTACTCTTGAATGGACGAAACTGGTTATCACCAAAGTAGTTTACATCACAGTGTGGATCGTTCTACCATTGCTTATCTTAGATATCGCATGGTGGAAGGTTATTCTGGGATTCTTTATTATGCATTATACTGCAGGTGTTATCTTAAGTGTGGTATTTCAGTTAGCTCATGTTATTGATCAGGCAGATATGCCAATACCAGATAATACGGGCTCAATGAAAAATACCTGGGCTATTCATCAGCTTTTCACCACGGTGAATTTCTCTACTAAAAACAGAATTGTAAACTGGTTTACAGGCGGTCTTAACCATCAGGTTGAGCATCATATTTTTCCGCATATTAGCCATGTGCATTACACCAAGATCTCAAAAATAGTTAAGGAAACGGCAAAAGAATTCAATCTGCCTTATAACGAATATAAAACTACCCGAAAAGCGGTGATCGCACATTTTAGATATTTAAAAGAAATGGGAATGCGACCAACTTTAACAACAGCTTAATCATCAATTAATACATGGAAACATTGACTAATCCACTTTCAGACAGGATAAATAAATTACAGACATCTGCCACTTTAGCGATGGCTGCAAAAGCTCGTGAACTACGTGCAGAAGGCAAAGACGTTATTGGCTTAAGTCTTGGTGAGCCAGACTTTAATACTCCAGATTTCATTAAGGATGCCGCAATACAGGCGATTAATGATAACTACAATACATACTCTCCTGTTGATGGTTATGTAGAATTAAAAGATTCTATTATCACAAAATTTAAGAGAGATAATAATCTCACTTATGATCGCTCTCAAATTGTAGTTTCTACAGGGGCAAAGCAATCTCTGTACAATATTGCACAGGTATGTCTTAACCCCGGTGATGAAGTGATACTACCTTGTCCTTATTGGGTAAGCTATAGCGACATCGTGCAACTCGCAGAAGGTGTTCCTGTAGAAGTACCAACTTCTATCGACTCTGATTTTAAAATGACTCCAGAGCAACTTGAGGCAGCAATTACACCTAATACTAAAATGCTTTGGTATAGCTCACCTTGCAACCCAAGTGGTTCTATTTACAGCAAAGAAGAATTACGTGCTTTAGCAGACGTACTTCAAAAGTATCCGCAAATAATAGTTGTTAGCGATGAGATCTATGAGCATATCAATTATGTGGGTGATCATGCCAGCATGGCTCAGTTTGAAGATATGTATGACCGCACGGTTACCGTTAACGGTGTAGCAAAGGCATTTGCTATGACAGGCTGGAGAATAGGTTACATAGGCGCTCCTACTTATATCGCAAGAGCTTGTAACAAAATTCAGGGTCAGGTAACCAGTGGTGCAAATTGTATTGCACAGCGCGCTGTTATTACTGCACTTGAAGCTCCGGTAAGCAAGATACAATATATGGTAGATCAGTTTAAAGAGCGTCGTAAGCTCATTTTAGATCTGCTTAATGAAATTCCGGGATTTGAATGCAACGAGCCTGAAGGTGCTTTTTATGTATTTCCTAATATTTCGTATTATTTTGGTAAAACCCTAAACGGGACGTCAATTTCTAACGCTTCAGATTTTGCAATGTATTTACTTGAAAATGCAAATGTAGCGACTGTAACAGGCGATGCCTTTGGAGGTCCTACTTGTATACGCATCTCTTATGCAGCCAGCACCGAACAAATAAAAGAAGCAATGGCTCGAATTAAAAAAGCTGTATCATAAATGTCTAAAATACTCCTGTTAGGTAGCGGTGAACTAGGTAAAGAATTTGTAATAGCAGCAAAAAGACTGGGGCAAACAGTGATAGCAGTAGATAGCTATGCTAACGCTCCTGCTATGCAAATCGCAGATCATTTTGAGGTTATTAATATGCTCAATGGCGACGCTCTCGATGCTGTGGTTGCAAAACATAAACCTGATTATATTGTTCCCGAAGTTGAAGCAATTCGTACAGAGCGATTTTATGATTATGAAATTGAAGGATATAAAGTAGTACCGTCTGCCAGAGCTGCTAATTTTACGATGAATAGAAAATCTATTCGTGACCTTGCGGCGAAAGAATTAGGACTACGTACTGCAGCATACAGATATGCTTCTTCTCCTGCAGAATTATTTACCGCAGCAGAAGAAATAGGATATCCATGCGTTATCAAACCACTCATGTCTTCCAGCGGGAAAGGTCAAAGCCTCGTAACTTCTGAAGAAGGTATTGAAGCTGCCTGGACCTATGCGCAAAAAGGCTCAAGAGGCGATGTTGCGGAAGTTATTATAGAAGAATATATAAAGTTTGATTATGAAATCACACTTCTAACGGTAACACAAAATAACCTGCCTACCTTATTCTGTGCACCTATAGGTCACAGACAGGAATCTGGAGATTATCAGGAAAGCTGGCAACCAGCCGAAATGAATAATCACGATCTGAACGCTGCTCAGGATATGGCAGAGAAAATTACTGAGTCACTTGGTGGAGCCGGAATTTGGGGCGTTGAGTTTTTTGTAACCAAAGATGGTATTTACTTTTCAGAATTATCACCCAGACCACATGACACAGGAATGGTAACGCTTGCAAACACCCAAAATCTTAATGAGTTTGAATTGCACTTAAGAGCGATCTTAAGCCTGCCTATTCCTGAAATCACTTTAGAAAAAATGGGTGCGAGCGCGGTGATACTATCTACAGTCATCAATGACCATCCTGCGTATGAAAATGTAGAAGTTGCTGCTGTTATGCCTAAAACTGATTTTAGAATCTTTGGTAAGCCTACTGCAAGACCTAACAGACGTATGGGCGTAGTTGTAAGCTATGATGACCTTGACGGTGACATTGACCTTGTGAGAGAACGTGCATTTCAATCTGCTAAGGAAATAAAAGTAGTATAATGAAAATTGAATTGGCAGACATACCGGTAAAAGAAATCATGCCCGGTTTTCACGGAAGATTAATTCATAATACAAATTCTACATTATCGTTTTAGGGTGTAGAAAAAGGTGCAGAACTCCCGGAACAAAGCCATTTTAACCCTGGCGCTGTAGTTGTAATACCACCAAATTCTAACACAGCGGCAAAGCAATCACAGCTTATAAATTACCAGATACATTCTCTCCCGTAAGAGAAGATTACAAATAAAAAAGGCGACTCTATGAGTCGCCTTTTTTATCTAAAATACCCGATTTTTATCCTTTTTTAGGGGATTTTTTCTATTTAAATACGTTATTTCTAGTGAACTTTTAGGTCTGCCGCCAGATGTTCCATGATCATTTCTGCATGAACTCTGGTATTCTCAATAAAGAGTTTACTTGTCTGCATACCAGAATTGATCACTCCGGCCACATAAACATTCTTAAGCGGTGTTTCAAGCGTATCTGGATTATGAATGGGTGATTTATGGTTTTCTTCATCAATAGGTAAGCCTAGCTTCTCGAAGAGTGCATAATTAGGAGTATAACCTATCATGGCAAGTACAAAATCGTTCTCTAGCTCTACTTCGCCATCAGGAGTCACAAGTACAACAGTATTTGGTCGTATCTCCTTTACAATTGTGTTAAAGTAAGCTTTAATTGCGCCTTCTTTGATTCGATTTTCTATGTTAGGTTTAATCCAGTATTTTGTATTAGGATAGATCTCGTTTTCACGAATTGCCATAGTCACCTCTGCCCCTTTATAATAAGTTTCAAGCGCAACATCACAAGCCGAATTTGCCGCACCTATAACTAATACTTTTTGATTTACATAGGGATGTGGGCTGTCATAAAAATGCTTGACTTTTGGCAGATTTTCACCCGGAATGTTCAATTTTCTGGGCGTATCATAAAATCCAGTTGATATGATAACAGCCTGAGTTAAGAAATTCCCTTTTCCGGTTTCAATTATATAATCACCCGCTTCCTGTTTCATTGAGAGTACAGGAGTATATAATTTTATGTTTAGCTTCCAGCTTTCGTGTACACGTCTGTAATACTCAAGCGCTTCTTTACGGGTGGGTTTGTCGTTATGAGCAACAAAAGGCACTTCTCCTATCTCAAGCAGATTAGAAGTTGAGAAGAAGGTCATTTGTTCAGGGAAATTATATAAAGAGTTAACTAAAACCCCTTTTTCAAGAATTATATAATCTAATCCTTTTTTGGTAGCCTCAATAGCACATGCGAGACCTATGGGCCCACCGCCTATAATTATAAGTTGATACTTTTTCACAGTTATTTTTAAGCTTTTGGTTCAAAGAACAAAAAACTCAAAGTTAAGGCAATACTAGTGATTACGCCAGAAAAATGGAGTGAGTAAGATAAGTACGGTAAAAAGCTCAAGTCTTCCTATTAGCATAAGAAAAGAACACCACCATTTACCTAAAGCCGGCAACGCATCAAAATTATTTACCGGGCTAAGAGCACCAAATGCTGGCCCAACATTACCTAATGAAGAAGCAGAACCTCCTAAAGCAGTAGGAAAATCGAGCCCTAAGGCTGCTAAACCGCATGCGCCGATTATCCAAGCAAGCATATAGAGTATAAAGAAAGCTAGTATATTAAACACAATAGGTTGCGGTACCGCTTTCCCATTGTATCTAACGGGTAGAATCGCATTAGGATGAAGCGTACGCTTAAATTCAAGAACGCCGTTACGTATTGTAATTAAGTGACGCACAACCTTTATTCCCCCGGCTGTAGAGCCTGCCGAGCCACCTAAAAACATCAGCCCAAAAAATATAATTGTAAGAAAGGGCGTCCACATAGTAAAATCTGCAGAAACAAATCCGGTTGTGGTTATTACGGAGATCACCTGAAATAAACCATGCCTAAAAGCACTTTCTACTTTCCCCAAGACCATAGGATGATCTATTGATGAAATCGAAACATCTGCTTTAAAAATTATAACAAGTGCAACCAGCAATGTAAATCCTAAAATGAAAGTACTATAGAGTTTAAATTCCTCATCTTCCCATACTCTTTTCAATTTTCCTTTAAAGGCGAAATAGCTCAATACAAAATTGGTACCAGCCAAAAACATAAAAATTATCAGGATGTATTGAATTGCAGGATTATCATTCCAGTGGGCAACACTTGCGTTTTTAGTACTAAAACCTCCCGTAGAAAGCGTGCTCATTGCATGATTTATGGCATCTAAAAATGACATTCCCGCCAGTTTTAACGCTATAGTTTCCGCTACTGTGTACCCAAAGTAAATAAGCCACAAACGCTTGGCTGTATCTGTTATTCTGGGATGCAATTTATCTGCACTTGGTCCAGGAGCTTCTGCTGCAAATAACTGCATACCACCAATTCCCAGTAACGGCAAAATGGCAATAGTGAGCACGATTATTCCCATCCCGCCTATCCAATGCGTTGTACTGCGCCAGAATAGCACTCCGTTTGGCATTGCTTCAATATCATTGAGAATAGAACTTCCGGTGGTCGTATAGCCACTCATCGTCTCAAAGAAAGCATTTGTGAGTGAAGGAATTGCTCCGGAAAAAATGTAGGGCAAACAACCACTTAATGACATGAAAATCCAACCAAAAGCCACTACAATATATCCATCTCTTTTCTGAAGTTCCTTTCTGTGATCACGTGTAAAATACATGAAAACAGTACCAATTAAAATAGTAAGAAATCCTGCTGATGATATGCTCAAAGCGATATCTACATCATCGTAGAAATAACCCACCATAGCAGACAAAAGCATAAAGCCACCGTTGAATACTAACAGCAGCCCCATTAAATGAAAAATAATTTTGAAATTAAGTCTTGGCACCCGGCTTATATAAACATTCGTTCTACCTTATTAATTGAGCGAAGTAAGCAACACACCACAATACGATCACCTACTTTTATGACATAATCTCCCAGCGCAATCACACCCACACCATCTCGCACTACTCCACCTATTGTTGCAGAACGGGGAAAATCAAGATCTTTAATGCGCTTACCTATAACCTGAGATTTTGGCTTAGCAATAAACTCCAGTAATTCAGCATTCATATTGTTAAGCTTTGTCATAGCCACAACATCTCCTTTTCTTATATATCTAAATATGTTATTAGCCGCAAGAAGCTTCTTGTTTATAAGAGTATCAATACCGATGCTATGTGAAAGCTGAAAATAATCCATATTTTCTACAAGAGCGATCGTTTTTTTAACGCTTTTAGATTTCGCCACAAGGCAAGACATTATATTTGTCTCACTGTTTCCTGTTACAGATATAAAAGCATCCATATCATAGATATTCTCTTCTTCTAGGAGCTCTACATTACGCCCATCACCGTTTATAACCAATGTTCTGGGTAGTCTCTCGGCAAGTTCAAAAGCCTTGTCTTTATCTTTCTCAACAAGTTTTACTCTAAAGTTATGTGAGCACAGATCTTTAGCCGTTTTATAACCTATTTTACTACCGCCCAGAATCATCACATTTTTGATCTCCTGCTTCATTTTCCCGGTAAGCTTATAGATTTCTTCCACGCCACCCTTTACAGTCATGAAATAAACCTGGTCGCCTTCTTTAAAAATAGTATCACCCCTGGGTATAAGCGTATATTGGGTGCCAGAACGCTGTATGGCTATGGGCATAAAATGTAGCTCGGGAAATATAAGCGCTGCTTCCTTTACACTTTTGCCTACAAATGAAGCTGTTCGCGAAAGCGCTGTCCCTACCATGGTCAATGCTCCATTTTCAAACTCGTAGCTGTCGTTAAAAGCAGACTGATTAAGCAAAAGTTCTATCTCTGAAGCAGCAAGACTTTCTGGCGAAATAAGCTCATCTATACCAAATTTCTTAAAACCAACCATATCCTGGTTTTCAATAAATTCAGTATTAGATATACGTGCAATAGTGCGCTTTGCCCCCATTTGTTTGGCGAGAACGCAAATAGTAATATTTGTTGTTTCACTTGCAGTTACACTAATGATAAGATCTGTATTTTCTATACGCGCATCTTTTAACACCGCAATAGAAGTAGAATCGCCTCGTATTGTACGTATATCAAGATGTGTATCTGCGTAAGCAATACTATCCTTGTTAATATCTATAAGTGTAATGTCTTGAGACTCGAAGGAAAGTAACTTTGCTAAATGAAATCCTACTTCGCCTGCCCCTGCAATGACTATCTTCATAAAAGATTTTGAACTTGAAACGCTACAAATATACATGATTTAGGTTCACTACCTGAAGATTGCCTTTTCTCACATATTCTTAGATCAAGTACTAAATAGAACAGATGAATATCAACTTGTGTATAAATTGTAAAGCTCAGGTTACTAAACCCTGCGCAGCGATTAAAACAAAGTGAGCTAATCATCAACATATACTATCTTTGCCAGAAATTTTGTTTATGACCAATAATGTTAACCCTTATAAAGATTCTAAAAGCTCAAAAAGAGAACAAGTAGAACATATGTTTGATACGATCTCTAAAGAGTATGATGGCCTTAACCGCGTTATCTCTTTTGGTATAGATATTAAATGGCGCAACAAAGTGGTAGATCTTGTGGCTGAAACCAGACCACAAACTATTCTTGATGTGGCAACCGGCACCGGAGATCTGGCTATAAGTCTTGTAAAAACGGGTGCACAAAAAATTGTTGGGCTAGACATTTCTGCAGGTATGCTTAATGTAGGCAAAGAAAAGATCAAGGCTAAAGGTCACGAAGGAGTCATTGAAATGGTGCAGGCCGATTCTGAAAACCTACCTTATACAGACAATTATTTTGATGCAATTACCGTAGCATTTGGCGTGCGTAATTTTGAGCATCTCGAGAAAGGACTTGCCGAGATCTTAAGAGTTTTAAAACCCGGCGGCCTTTTTGTTATTCTGGAAACTTCCGTCCCTACTAAAACACCTTTTAAACAGGGTTACACCTTATATTCTACTAAATTATTACCTTTAATAGGGAAGATGTTCTCAAAAGATAAAGACGCCTACAAATATTTAAGTGAAAGCGCATCTGTATTTCCTTACGGCGAAAGACTCAACAATATTTTAAGAAAAATTGGGTTTACTAATGTGCAAGACAAGCCACAAACATTTGGCGTGGCTACAATTTATTGTGCATCAAAATAACCGAATGAGAAAAATTGTAATCTTTACCATATTCCTATTTGCATTTCATAATACCAATGCACAAATGTTTTCAAAAGAGCGGGTGGCAAACCTGCAGAATTTTGATAAACAACGCTGGACCTGGGGTTACTTTTTTGGCTTTAACAGCTATGATTTTAAAATAGAATACAAAGAGCCTGCAACAGATATTTATGTTGAAAAGAACACGGGTTTTAATGTAGGCCTCATAGGCGATCTGCGTATCAATGAATATATAAATCTTCGGCTTGAGCCAGGGCTTTATTTCACCACGAGAAATCTTTATTTTCAAGATATTGAGGAAGATCCCATTATGCGTGAGACTAACTCAACATACATTCATGTGCCACTTCTGGTTAAATTCTCAACAAAACGTTTAAATAATTGGAAACCATTTGTAGTAGGCGGCGTGTCTTTTTCTAATAATTTATCGAGCAATGAAGATAATCCCGATGACAATTATGCCGGTCAATTTAGGATGAAAACAAACACGTATTATTATGAAGTAGGTTTTGGTATAGATTTTTATCTCTATTACTTCAAATTTACACCTAGCATACGCGGGGTATTTGCTTTAAACAATGAACTCGTTCCAGACAAAGCGCCTGAAAGTCCATTTACAAGCAATATTGACAAATTATCTTCGCGTGGTGTTTTTATAAACCTCACTTTTCAATAGAAAAATCGTTAAAAACGACGCTTAAATTCGCTTAATAAAATAGCTGTTGCCGTCGCGACATTGAGGCTTTCTGTCCCATTAGTACCAAATTGAGGTATTGCAATGCGCTCACTTACTAATTTTTCAACCTCTTTAGAAATACCGTTAGCTTCATTACCCATTACTACAATTGCATTTTGAGGCAAGCTGGCTTCATAAACATTCTCACCATCCATAAAAGCGCCATAAACAGGTGATTTTTCGGTCAAAAATGATGATAAATTGGTGTATTTTATGTGCACACGCGTGAGTGAACCCATAGTGGCCTGCACAACCTTAGGGTTGTAACAATCTACTGTTTGTGGCGAACAAATAAGTTGCTTTACCCCAAACCAATCGCATAGCCTTATAATTGTTCCCAGATTACCGGGATCGCGCACATCGTCTAATGCAAGCTGCAATCCTGAAGGATCTACAGAATCACTTTTCGGAATATGAAAAATGGCCAGCGCTTTTTGCGGTGTTTTTAAAAAACTCACCTTTTTAAGCTCATTATCGGTCAAATGCATGCATAAATCGGCCGGAACATCCTCAAAATAATCACCAGTAGAATAAATACTGTGCAATTTCAAATTAGAAGATAAAAATTCTGAAATACCTTTAATGCCCTCTACTACAAAAAGACCATGCTGCTGCCGGTACTTTTTTTGAGCCAGACTCGTTATTAATTTTATTTGGCTTTTGCTAACCACGCTTATTATGTATTTTTGACGTTACCTTTGAGTAAATCCCAGTTGCAACACTTGCGCACAAAAATATCATTTATTCTTTTAGTACTCTATACGCTTGTAGGCTGCAACGCGGTAAAACGTGTGCCTCCCGGTGATCTTTTGCTTACAGAGAACACTATAACGATAAATGACGAAGAAAATAAGAATGCGCAAATAAATAATATAATCTACCAGCAGCCTAATAATGCGCTGCGCCTTTCTATTTATAATTTAGCACGACCTAACATTGACTCTATACTCAAAGCAAGATTAATAGACAATGATAGCAAGCGACGTTTCTGGACGGCTGTGCTTTCGCGAAAGCAACTTGATAATTACATACACTTTAGAGAAGCTTTTAACCAGACCCTAAAGAACACAGGTGAAGAGCCTACAATAATCTCTCAAAATCTTACACAACGCTCTGCAGACCGTCTTGAAGAATATTACCACAGTAATGGCTGGTTTAATGCCAAAGCTACATTTAATATTAACAGAGACAGTATAGCAAAAAAAGGGACTGTAGACTATGCGGTAACTACCGGAGAGCCTTATAAAATAGACTCTTTAAAAACCTTTATAAAATCTCCTGCTGTTGATTCTATTTACAGAGCTTTTAAAGATGAGTCGACTATAGTTTCTGGGCGGCAGTACAAACGCCTTGACGTAAATGCAGAAATTACCCGACTTACAGATCTCTTTAGAAACAAGGGTATGTTTCATTTTGACAGGGAGTTTATAAGTTTTATAGGTGATTCTGTAAATACAGATCACAAAGTAAATCTGGAGCTTTATATTAAAAACAGGCAAATAAAAGCACAGGATTCAGTTTATGAAGAAAACCTGAAAGTTCATAAAATAAGCAAGGTTAAAGTTTATACAGACTACAGTTACAACGACCGCGATAATGAACTTAGCGACAGTGTTGAGCTTAATAATTATGAGCTCTATGCCTATGATAAAATAAACTACAAACCCCGCTATCTTACAGATGCAATATTTATAGAACCCGGCGATATTTATAGCGATGACTCGCGAAATAAATCATTGATCAGGCTAAGCCAGTTACGCACATTTAGGTATCCTGATCTAAAATACACATCAGACCCGGCAGATTCTACAGGAGATGATCTCATTGCAAACTTTTACCTAACACCTTTACCCAAGTTTAATTTACGTGCAGATTTTGACCTTTCTACGTCAAACATTCAGAAATTTGGAATTGCTGGTGGGGGCTCATTACTTATACGTAACGTTTTTGGAGGTTTAGAAACGTTACAGCTTTCGGCGAGAGGAAGTATAGGAGCTTCTGCTACAGAAGATATTGATAATGATACCAATTCCTTTTTTGACATTACAGAGATAGGCGCTGATCTTAGCCTCACGATACCACGGATTTTCTTCCCTATTCACACCAATTTCATTCAGCCAGAAATGTCTCCTTCTACCAGTTTTACAGTAGGTTTGGGCGTACAGCAAAACATAGGTCTTGACAAGCAAAACGTTACAGGAGGGGTAAATTATAAATGGTCACCCACCGCTACTCGCAATTACAGGTTTGACCTTTTTGATATTCAATACATACGTAACTTAAACCGAAGCAACTATTTCAATATTTACTCAAATAGTTATGATGATCTCAATGAGATAGCAATAAACAACCTTGAGCCTAATAGCCCTTTCTTTGAGGAAGGACAAAGCCCGCTACAGCTTCAAAAACCAGACGGAACAGGTGCGTTTATAAACGCCGTAGAAAATAGAGAGATTGAGCTAACTCGAGATGAGTTTAATCAGGTATCAAATATTGAAGAAAGACGTCAACGCCTTACTGAGGACAATCTTATTCTTGCAACTAGTTTTACGTTTTACAGAAATACACGAATTGGTCTTTTTGACAATGAATTTACCAGCTTTAGGGCAAAATTAGAAGTGGCAGGTAATATGCTTGATCTTATTAGCAGTACAGCAAAACTAGAACGCAATGAAGATGGCAGCTCCAGAATATTAGGCGTGACATTTTCACAATATGCAAAAACCGAACTTGACTTTATAAAGCACTGGGATCTGGGGCATGACAACATTTTAGCTGTCAGGGCATTTGGCGGTATCGCAATTCCTTATGGCAATTCAAACAGCATTCCGTTTATTCGCAGTTTTTTTGGTGGTGGTTCAAATGACAACAGAGCCTGGCAGGCATATCGCTTAGGACCCGGAAGCACAGATAGTCCTAATGAGTTTAATGAAGCTAATCTTAAACTGGCATTCAACATCGAGCACCGTTTTGAAATATTAGGCGATTTTAAAGGCGCTATTTTTGCCGATATAGGTAACATCTGGAATGTACTAGATAATGTACAAGACCCTGCAGCACGATTTACAGGTTTTGACAGTCTTAAAGATATAGCGGTAGGTTCAGGTTTTGGACTACGATATGATTTCAATTTTTTTGTCCTTCGTTTTGACATAGGTTTTAAAACATATAACCCATCACTTGAGGAAGGAAATCGCTGGTTTAAACAGTATAACTTTAGCAAGTCTGTTTTTAATGTAGGTATTAACTATCCTTTCTAGTAGTTTTGGAAGGTCAAACATTATTAATTTATTAATTTTGCATCTTTAATTAAGTAAACAACATCTTATGAGCCATAATATTAAACCGGGTGTAGCAACCGGTAAAGAAGTACAAGCAATTTTTGCACACGCAAAAGAGAAAGGATATGCTATCCCAGCTGTAAATGTAATTGGGTCAAGTACCATTAATGCAGTTCTTGAAACTGCAGCAAAACTTAACTCTCCTGTAATCATTCAGTTTTCTAATGGTGGCGCCGCTTTTAATGCCGGTAAAGGACTTTCTAACGATGGTCAACAGGCCGCTATCGCCGGTGGTGTAGCTGGTGCTTTGCATATTCATGAGATGGCAAAACATTATGGAGCTACAGTTATTTTGCACACAGATCATTGTGCTAAAAAACTTTTACCCTGGATTGATGGTCTTCTTGACGCTAGTGAAAAGCATTTTGAGGCTTTTGGCAAACCGCTTTATAGTTCACACATGCTAGACCTAAGTGAAGAGCCTCTTGAGGAGAACATTGCTATTTGCAAAGAATACCTAAAGCGTATGAGCAAAATGGGAATGACGCTTGAGATTGAATTAGGAATCACAGGTGGTGAAGAAGATGGTGTTGATAACAGCGATGTTGACGATTCTAAATTATACACTCAGCCAGAAGAAGTAGCTTATGCTTATGAGCAACTTAAAGAGGTAAGTGATCAATTTACAATTGCAGCAGCATTTGGTAACGTACACGGTGTTTATAAGCCAGGTAACGTAAAATTAACTCCAAAGATCCTTAAGAACTCTCAGGAGTATATCACTGAAAAATACGATGTAGGTGAAAATACGATTGACTTCGTATTCCACGGTGGTAGCGGTTCTACTGTAGAAGAAATACGTGAAGGGATTAGCTACGGTGTTGTAAAAATGAATATTGACACAGATCTTCAATGGGCTTTCTGCGAAGGTATACGTATGTATTTTGATAAAAATGCTGGTTATCTTCAGGCTCAAATAGGAAACCCAGAAGGAGATGACAGTCCTAATAAAAAATTCTACGATCCTCGTGTATGGTTACGCAGTGGTGAAGTAAACTTTAGCAAACGCCTTGAAAAAGCTTTTGAAGACCTTAACAATGTAAACGTCCTTTAGTTTTAGGAAATAAAGGATTAAGCATTTTAGAAATTAAATACAGAAGGTAATTATGGCTTGGTTTAAGCGAAAAGAAAAAGGAATACAAACTGCCACAGAGAACAAGAAAGACGTCCCTAAGGGATTGTGGTATAAATCACCTACAGGCAAAATAATTGACGCAGAAGAACTCGAGAAGAACTTCTATGTTAGTCCTGAAGATGATTATCATGTACGTATAGGTAGTGAAGAGTATTTTAAAATTCTTTTTGATGAAGGCAAATACAAAGAGCTGGACAAAAATCTTACTTCAAAAGATCCATTAAATTTTGAGGACAGTAAGAAATATGTAGACCGTCTAAAAGATGCTCAGGAAAAAACCGGTTTAAAAGATGCTGTACGTACTGCTGTAGGTAAAAGCATGGGCAAAGATCTTGTAGTTGCCGCTATGGATTTTAAATTTATAGGCGGTTCTATGGGCTCTGTTGTAGGAGAAAAAATAGCGCGCGCTGCAAACTATGCTTTAGAAAATAAGCTACCATTTATGATCATATCAAAATCTGGTGGTGCTCGTATGATGGAAGCGGCTTTATCTCTCATGCAACTTGCTAAAACCTCAGTAAAGCTGGCACAGTTAGCAGATGCTAAACTGCCTTATATCTCATTATGTACAGACCCAACAACGGGTGGTACTACAGCATCATTTGCGATGTTAGGAGATATAAATATATCTGAGCCGGGAGCTTTAATAGGTTTTGCAGGACCCCGTGTAGTAAGAGATACAACAGGAAAAGAACTTCCTGATGGTTTCCAGACAGCAGAGTTTCTTAAAGAACACGGCTTTCTTGATTTTATTACACACAGGAGAGACCTTAAAAAGAAAGTTAACCTGTACATTGATCTCATAACTAATAAGCCAATAAGAAACTAAGTATTTGAAATAGTTATATTTCAAAAAATATGTATCTTTGCACGCTTAACGGAAAAACCGTTGCATACATAAAAATCATTAAATCAATATTGGCATGTATTTAACTACAGAGAAGAAAGAAGAAATTTTTGAAAAGTACGGAAAAGGTAAAAATGATACCGGTTCTGCTGAAGGGCAAATCGCATTATTTACATACCGTATAAACCACCTTACAGAGCACTTAAAAAAGAATCGTAAAGATTATAATACAGAGCGTTCTCTAGTTATGTTAGTAGGTAAGCGCAGATCGTTACTTGACTACTTGACTAAAAAAGACATCTTAAGATATCGCGAGATTATAAAAGAACTTGGTTTAAGAAAGTAATTATTAAAGGGGCATTTTTGCCCCTTTTTATTTCGCTTTTGCGAAAGAATAAAAAGTCCCGTGGACGGGCAGAGAAAGCTACCCTTAGGTTTTTCATTGGTCATTTACTACACACAACAACACAACAGACCAAACCGCTAACCTAAAAGGTTAGGGTATTGTATAATAGCACCATTAGGTGTGATGAAAAACTATTATGATTCCACAAACTTACAAAGAGGTCATAGACCTTGGTGATGGTAGAGAAATTACCATCGAAACCGGAAAACTGGCAAAACAGGCTCATGGTTCTGTTGTTGTACAGTCGGGTAAATGTATGTTGCTTTGTACAGTAGTTTCTAACTACAAACAAAGTGACGTTGATTTTCTGCCATTAACGGTAGATTATCGTGAGAAATTTGCAGCTTCAGGGCGTTATCCTGGAGGTTTCTTTAAGAGAGAAGCGCGCCCAAGTGATGGCGAAGTATTAACCATGCGTCTTGTAGACCGTGTTTTACGCCCTCTTTTCCCAAAAGATTATCATGCAGAAACTCAGGTTATGATACAGTTAATGTCTCATGACGAAGATGTTATGCCAGATGCAATGGCAGGTCTTGCAGCTTCTGCGGCAATTCAGCTTTCAGATTTTCCATTTGAATGTGCTATTTCAGAAGCACGTGTAGGTCGTGTTAACGGTGAATTTGTTATCAACCCTACAAGAGCTCAGCTAGAAGAGTCTGACATCGACATGATGATAGGTGCTTCTGCAGATTCTGTAATGATGGTAGAAGGAGAGATGAAAGAAATCTCTGAAGAAGAAATGGTTGATGCAATAAAATTTGCTCATGACCATATTAAAATACAATGTGCTGCTCAGCTAAAATTAGCTGAAGCTTTTGGCAAAAAAGAAGTTCGTGAGTATGCTCCCGAACGTGAAGATGAAGAACTTGCTAAAAAAATTCATGGGTTAGCTTATGATAAAGTTTATGCTGTTGCAAAAGCTGGTTCTGCTAAACATGAAAGAAGTGCATCTTTCGCAGAAATTAAAGAAGAGATCAAAGCAACTTTTTCTGAAGAAGAATTAGAAGACTTTGGTGACTTAGTTTCTAAATACTACAGCAAAGCTGAAAAAGCTGCAGTACGTGATCTTACTTTAAATGAAGGTTTACGTCTTGACGGAAGAAAAACAGATGAGATACGTCCTATCTGGTGTGAGGTAGATTACCTTCCTTCTACTCATGGTTCTGCAATTTTTACACGTGGAGAAACTCAGGCTCTTGCAACTGTTACTTTAGGAACTTCCAGAGAAGCTAATCAAATAGATATGCCCTCTTTTGAAGGTGAGGAGACATTTTATTTACACTATAACTTCCCTCCTTTTTCAACTGGTGAGGCTCGCCCTATACGTGGTACTTCTCGTCGTGAGATAGGTCATGGTAACTTAGCTCAACGTGCCCTTAAAGGTATGATCCCGGCTGATTGCCCTTATACTGTACGTGTAGTTTCTGAAGTATTAGAATCTAACGGTTCTTCTTCTATGGCAACTGTTTGTAGTGGGACTATGGCTCTTATGGATGCTGGTATTCAGCTTAAAAAGCCGGTTTCTGGTATTGCAATGGGATTAATTTCTGACGCTGAAACCGGAAAATACGCCGTTTTATCTGATATTTTAGGTGACGAAGATCACTTAGGAGATATGGACTTTAAAGTTACCGGTACTGCTGATGGTATTACTGCTTGCCAAATGGACATTAAAGTAAAAGGTCTTTCTTATGAAATTCTGGTAAATGCCTTAAAACAAGCTGCTGCTGGCAGATTGCATATTTTAGGCAAATTAACTGATACTATCGCAGAGCCTAATACTGATGTGAAAGCTCATGCTCCTAAAATGGTATCTGTTACAATTCCTAATGAATTTATTGGCGCCTTGATAGGACCAGGTGGTAAAGTAATTCAGGAGCTTCAAAAAACAACAAAAACTACGATCGTGATCAATGAAGATCCGGTTACAGAAGAAGGTATTGTTGAGATTTTAGGTACAAATCAAGAAGGTATTGATGCTGTTTTAGCTAAAATTGATTCAATTACATTTAAACCTGTTGTAGGAAGTGTTTACGAAGTTAAAGTGATCAAGATGCTAGACTTTGGTGCTGTTGTAGAATATATAGAAGCTCCGGGTAATGAAGTATTATTACATGTATCAGAATTAGCATGGGAGCGTACAGAAAATGTAAGCGACGTAGTTAATATGGGTGATGTATTTGATGTGAAGTATTTTGGTGTCGATTCTAGAACGCGCAAAGAGAAAGTTTCGCGTAAAGCATTATTACCAAAACCTGAAGGTTACAAAGAACGTCCGCCTCGCGATGATAAAAGAAGCGGGGGTCGTGACAATCGCGATAATCGTGGTAATCGCGACAGAGATCGCAGAGATAATAAAAGAGATTAAATTTCTTGGTTTATAATAGAACGCCCTGGTAACTACCGGGGCGTTTTTTTATGCAAAACTGCCAAATTTACTGCCAAAATCACCGATTTTTAGAGAATCCGCCAAATCTGCAATTCTATTTTAAATTCTTTTATTTTAACAAAATATTAACGATATGCTGCGAGCTTACTATCAATAGCAGCTAAGAACACTTTAAATTCTTAAATAATTTCTCTCATGTCTTTATAGGCATTCTCGCACAGTACTTGCAGCATTAACACTGTAAAACTAAAATAGTTAAAAACAAAGTAATGAAAGTACTTGTAATTGGTGCAGGCAACATGGGATTAACCTATGCTGAAGGAATGGCAAAATCACCATTCTTAAACCGTAGAAATCTCATGATTTATGATGTCTCATCAGAAAAGACATTAACATTAAGAAAAATACCAAATTTTGATGTGTTTGACACTCTAGAAGAATGCGTTTCAAAAGCAGATGTAATCTTTGTGGCAGTTAAACCATTTCATAGTGAAGAATTATTTCACAATATGAAACATCTGGTAAACAAAGACCAGATCATTGTTTCATTGATGGCAGGCGTCACTATAAACACTATTCAAAAAGGACTAGATCTCAAGAAGGTAATACGCACAATGCCTAACCTTCCGGCGAAAGTTGGTAAAGGTGTAACGTCTTTTACCGAGGCAGAAGAAGTCACTCGCCTAGAACTTATCATGGTTCGTAATTTGCTTGATACAACCGGAGAATCTATTCATGTAGAATCAGAACAATTTATTGATGCTTCTACCGGAATTTCAGGTAGTGGTCCCGCATATATATTCTACTTCATGCAGTCTATGATGGAAGCTGCCCTTAAAATGGGCTTCTCTGCAAATGACTCGCGTACACTTGTAACCCAAACTTTTGAGGGAGCTGTGAAAATATTTAATGAGTCTGATCTTTCTCCTGAAACGTGGATGAATCGAGTAGCTTCAAAAGGTGGCACCACCAGAGCAGCTTTAGATTCTATGGAAGACAACAACGTGAAAGAGCTGATTAAAGAAGCTGCATATGCAGCATTTGATCGCGCAACAGAATTAGGAAAAGAAAAAACCGTATCGTAGATATGAACAAGAAAAGAGTAGTTATAAAAATAGGTACTAATGTGATGACTAATAAAGATAATCGCATTGTTGGTCCTATTCTTCAGGAACTCGTAAGACAGGTTGCAGCTTTATATGAAGATGATATTATGCCGGTACTGGTGTCTTCAGGTTCTGCAATAGCAGGAAAAGAAATTCTAGGAGATAGCAAGGAGACTGATCCTTCTATTAGAAGACAAATTTTTTCTTCTGTAGGTCAACCGCGTATGATGCGCCACTATTATTCTTTATTTCATAGTTACGGAATGCGATGTGCTCAAATTCTCGCTACCAAAAGGGATTTTGCACCCGGCATGTACCGCGAGAATATGATAAACTGTTATGAAGGCCTTCTGGCTGAAGGTATAGTGCCTATCGCAAATGAGGATGATGCAGTTTCTCTCACTATGTCTATGTTTAGTGACAATGATGAGCTTGCAAGCCTTGTGGCAGAATTGATTGAAGCAGACGCATTGATCCTGCTTACAGATACTGACGGACTTTACACAGGACATCCTGATAGTGATGATTCTACAAAATTGAAAAACGTTCACCCTGAGGAAGATGTAGAACAATATGTTCAGGAATCAAACAAAGCTGAAGGTGAAGGCCGTGGAGGTATGAAATCTAAGCTCAAAATCGCTAAAGCAACAGCGAGAAAAAATATACCCACATATATCGCTAACGGTAAGCGTAAGAATGTAATCGTAGACCTAATGGCTGGTAAAGACATTGGGACTAAATTTCACATTTAAGGAAGTTTTAAACTTTAAAACCAAATTAACAATGCAATTATTAAAAACAGATATAAAAAATAAAGTTCTTGATTCTATGATTAAGATCATAGACAAGAACAGAACCCAAATATTAGAAGCTAACAAACAAGATCTTGATGCTTTTACAAGAGAGGATCAGGCTTTATATGATCGTCTTGTCGTGAATGAAAGCAAGATAGATGGCATGATCACGGCTATTAAAGAAGTGCAAGCACAGGAAGACCCGGTTAATACTGTAATTTCTAATAGAACTCTTGATAGCGGATTAGAAATTATTAATAAAACGGCCCCATTTGGTACAATAATGATCATTTATGAATCTCGCCCAGATGTGACTATAGAAGCTGCTGTTTTAGCATTTAAAGCAAATAATAAAATCCTTCTTAAAGGAGGAAAAGAAGCTTTAAATAGTAACAAGATTCTCGTAAAATGCTGGCATGAAGCTTTAGAGGAAAATAGCCTGGATAAATCTTGGATTACAATGCTACAAATGAATAGAGAAGAAACTCAGGAATTTCTGCGTAATCCTGATCAGCCTTTAGATCTTATAGTACCCAGAGGAGGTGAAAGACTTATCAATTTTGTAAAAGAACATGCAAAATGCGCTGTCTTAATTAGCGGTAGAGGAAATAATTTTCTTTATGTACATCCCGAAGCAGACTGGAACAAGGCTTTGCAGGTAATTATCAATGCTAAAACCGATAAGATTTCGGGTTGTAATGCACTTGATAAAGTATTAGTAGACACTAATCTTCCTCAATATAAAACCCGCCTAAATGAGCTAAAATCGGTCTTAGAAGACCTAAAAGTAGAGGTTATTGTTGATGAAAAAATTCATGCAACTTTAACCGAAAACCAAACCATAGATAATGAAGATGTATGGTATGAAGAATTTCTGGCAATGAAAATAGCTATAGGTGCTGTAGATAGTATTGACGAGGCCATGAATAAAATAAATACTTTTAGTGGTGGTCACAGTAGCGCAATAATGACCGAAAATAAAGAGGTGGCAAAACAATTCATGGAGAATATTGACACTGCTGCTGTTTATCATAATGCGTCTACCCGCTTCACAGATGGCGGGCAGATGGGTGTAGGTGCAGAACTCGCTATTAGTACAGACAAATTACATCATAGAGGTCCGCTGGGTCTTAAACAATTAGTTACTAATAAGTACTATGTGTATGGTGATGGTCATATTAGAGTATAATACTATAATTACAAAAGAAAAAGGAGTCTTTAATCAGACTCCTTTTTTATTTCCTGAAATTGAAATTTAACAAAACACAACATATTGATAAATAGTGATTTATAATTAATTTAAAAAATGTTTTAACCTTTCTGTAACATTTTCCTGTATTACTACGTATAATAGATGTGATGCATGAAGTACCACGTAAATTATTGCTATTTTAAATGAGACAGCTCAAAATCACTAAACAGGTCACCAACAGGGAGACCGCATCTTTAGACAAATACCTACAAGAGATTGGAAAAGTCGACCTTATTACGGCCGACGAAGAAGTGGAATTGGCACAACGTATAAAAGCGGGTGACCAAAGGGCATTAGAAAAATTGACAAAAGCTAACCTACGTTTTGTCGTTTCTGTGGCTAAGCAATATCAAAATCAGGGATTAACTTTACCAGACCTTATCAACGAGGGTAATCTTGGTTTGATAAAAGCTGCTCAGCGTTTTGATGAGACGCGTGGTTTTAAATTTATATCATACGCTGTATGGTGGATTAGACAATCTATACTTCAGGCTCTTGCAGAGCAATCTCGTATTGTGCGTTTACCGCTTAATAAAATTGGCTCTATAAACAAGATCAACAAAACGTATGCATTTCTTGAGCAAGCTCATGAGCGCCCGCCCAGCGCAGAAGAAATTGCAAAAGAACTTGATATGACCATTAATGATGTTAAGGAGTCTCTTAAAAATTCAGGGCGTCACGTAAGTATGGATGCTCCTCTTATAGAAGGTGAAGATTCTAACCTCTACGATGTTCTTCGTTCTGGTGAGTCACCTAATCCAGACAGAGATCTTTTACATGAGTCATTACGTACAGAAATTGAGCGCGCTCTTGAGACACTTACTCCAAGAGAGGCAGATGTGATTCGTCTTTACTTTGGTTTGGGAGATCAACACCCTATGACATTAGAAGAAATAGGAGAAACTTTTGATCTTACCAGAGAACGTGTACGTCAAATTAAAGAAAAAGCAATAAGAAGACTTAAACACACATCTCGCAGTAAAATACTTAAGACATATTTAGGATAACCTCTCTATCTTTGGCAATTATTCGTTAAAAAGTATAGAATTGAAGCATATTTTTTTAAATTGCTTTAGTTAAATGCGAAATAACTTATTTAAGATAACAACAGTTCATCATAACTGTTCGTTTTTTGATTGATGAATGAATCCCCGGCTGATTACCGGGGATTTTATTATTTTAGCCCATTTAGAATAACATTAAGTAATACCTTATAAATCAACCAACCAATGATTTACTCCCTAGCCTATGTAAGCTACGCGGCCGACAACCTAACCCAAGAACAGATTAATCAAGTATTTAATTTCACAGTTAATTGGAATATTGATCACAAAATTTCGGGATTCTTAGTACATAATAACCGCAATTTTGTTCAACTTCTAGAAGGCGATAAAAACGAAATAAAAGATCTTTTTAGTAGAATCTCTATAGATAAAAGGCACAAGGATATATTCTTGATACTTGAGCAGGAAATGCCACAAAGAGCCTTTGATGGTTACAAATCTGGTTTTCTAATATCTGATTCAAGACTGCACACAGAACTTAAAGATTATCTAGACTATCTCAAACTTCTTGAAGACCCACAAATAGATAAAACTATTGGTACAATTGAAGGAATTTTGAAAGGTATGTAACCGTAAATTAATTTGATTTATATATAAATTTTACTTTTACGGAAGTTGTACCGCGAATAAAATTATCTATCGCCTCAGAACTTAATTTTAGATTCAATTAATCTAAAACCAGAATAATTTGATTAAAATACTAATATGTCTCAAAAAATGATAGCTCCTTCCCTACTTGCTGCAGACTTTGCAAATTTGCAGCAGGATATAGAAATGGTAAATAAAAGTGAGGCAGACTGGTTTCATATCGATATTATGGATGGTCTCTTTGTTCCTAATATTTCTTTTGGAATGCCAGTGCTCGAGGCAATCACAAAGCACACCCAGAAACCTGTTGACGTTCACCTTATGATCGTTGACCCAGATCGTTATATTGAAGATTTTGCAGAATTGGGAGCAACAAATCTAACAGTACACTACGAAGCTTGTACTCATTTACATAGAACCTTACAAGCCATTAAAACGGCGGGCATGCATGCCGGTGTGGCTTTAAACCCTCATACTCCTGTTAATTTTCTTAGAGAAGTTATAACTCAAATTGATCAGGTTATAGTAATGAGCGTAAATCCTGGTTTTGGGGGACAAAGCTTTATTGAGAATACGTACAGAAAAATAAGCGAGCTTAAAGAACTCATACTGCAGAGTAATTCTAAGACTTTGATCGAGATAGATGGTGGTGTGACAGATAAAAATGCAGATAAATTAATAGATGCGGGCGCAGACGTTCTAGTGGCGGGAAGCTTTATTTTTAAGTCTGAAAATCCGCTTCAAACTATTAAAAATCTGAAGTTGATTTAAACGAAAAAAGCACCTTAAAAGGTGCTTTCTGTATGTTTTTGCCCGATTTTTTAGTTTCTTGAAAGAATGCTCAAAATATACCAGAAAAGAAGCATAAGAGAAGCAAAAAGACCTAGACTAGCAGCCACATATTGATCTTCGCTGTACTTATGCACCATATTTGAGGTTTGATATAAAATTGAACCTGATGCCAGTACCACCATCCCTACACTAAACCAAAGTCCCAGATTAAACCCAAAGATCAAGCCGGCGATAATTAAGCCTAACGCAATAAAAAATCCTATAGCAAGGATAGATCTCAAAAATGAAAAATCCTTTTTCGTTAGTAATACCACGGCAGATAAACCTGTAAAAAGAGAAAGTGTAAGAATAGCTGCCTGATTCAATATATCAAAAGCGCCATCTTCAGCAACCATAATTGCTATAAAGATCAATGGTATAAAGATAAAAGCTTCTGCAACTACATACAGCAAAAGTGCCAGGTATTGCATTTTAGAATCATGAGAACTTAAAGCTAGCTTTTCGGCGTAATTAGTAATCAACATAAATCCGCCTAAAAGCAATAACCAGGACCATCCCTGAGTAAGTGACAATGCAAATTCAAGCAAAGGTGGTATTTGAAAAAATAACGTTTCAACAAGAATAAAAGCCAATACTGCCAGAGCAAGATGTGAGTATGTTTTTCTGTAAAAAACAGCTTTACGCTCTTCAGTTAAAGTATTGATAGGATTATAAGTTTGTAATTCTTCCATAAATTATTTGGTTATAGATTTTATGATAATGAAAATAACTATTTTTTTGAAGATTCGCCTTTAAAACTCTGCGAACTGTTTTTAAAAAGTACATTAAACGTAGTCAAACTGCCGTAAATACGTGTAACATACTGCTGCAGATCTATCTTCTCTTGATCATCAAGATTTTTACTTGCATTAATTTTTTGTTCCATGACGCGTATGCGGTCGCGCACCATAACAATTTTATGGAAGAAAGTATCAATAGGAATTTCTTTACTGGAAAGATTAGAATCCTTTGGACTTATAGTAAGCGTACCACCTTTATATTTATCTGCAATTGCAACTACTTCAGAAATATCAGAATAACGTTTAAGCAATTCTCGCAGCGTGTTTTCAACTTCAGAGAAACTTACCGTATCTACCTCATCTTCTACTGCCTCTATTATTTCAAAATCAGAATCTAACTCTATGGTCTCAATACCAGATTCTATAAATGTCACCCAATAGTGCTTTGAAGTAACATTGGTGACCACGCCGGCGCCATATTCTACATGTTTTATGCGTGAACCTATTCCTAAAATTGTATTCATATAATTTATATCTGTATTAAAAACTTGATTCTATAATGAGCAAATGAACTCTAAATTTAATGTTGATAAATAAGTTAACCGGCTTTAAATCTCACCCAGTGAGTAAA
Source organism: Leeuwenhoekiella sp. A2 (assembly GCF_047946655.1). Lineage (GTDB taxonomy): Bacteria > Bacteroidota > Bacteroidia > Flavobacteriales > Flavobacteriaceae > Leeuwenhoekiella. The sequence continues at coordinate 2,476,627 of NZ_CP172311.1, read as the reverse complement.
TCTAAAAAATATTGAATGACTAATTATAAAGCCAAAGTCTAAAATTTAACTATTTTGCTTCATTCTCATTTGATGAAAAATATGACCCGTACAAAGATCATTGGGCTTTTTCTGGGGCCTTTGTTATTTATTTATTTCTTCTTCATTTTTAAAAGTGAAGGTTTACCTAAAGAAGCGCAGGCGACACTCGCCTGTGCTGCCTGGATTGCCGTATGGTGGACAACAGAAGTCATTCCTATAGCGGCTACTGCACTTTTACCCATCATATTATTCCCCTTAACAGGCGCACTATCTTTAGAAGAAACCACATCAAGCTATGGCCATAAATATGTTTTTCTATTTGTAGGCGGCTTTATTATCGCGATTGCTATAGAAAAATGGAAACTACACCGCAGGATAGCACTCAATATTATAAATATTATAGGCACAAGCGTAAACCGAATCATTCTGGGTTTTATGATCGCCACGGATTTTCTCTCGATGTGGATTTCTAATACAGCAACCACAGTTATGATGCTTCCCATTGCAATGGCTATAGTTACTCAACTTAAAGATAATCCCGCTACAAAGGCAAACGAAACCAAAATTTTTGGCAAAGCGCTTATGCTTGCAATTGCTTATGCAGCTTCTATTGGTGGTATCGCGACATTAATTGGCACACCACCTAATCTTGTTCTTGCAGGGGTTTTAGAAGAAAGCTACGGGGTCGAGATCAGTTTTATACAATGGATGAAGTATGGCGTTCCCATTTCAATTTTGCTACTATTTATTTGCTGGTTCTATTTAACACGTTACGCTTTCGCCGGAAAAGAAGATTTAAAGATGCCTAAATCCTTTCCGGGAGGAAGAAATGAGGTTAAACGACTGCTTCTGGAATTAGGTAAAATAAGCCGTGAAGAAAAAATCGTGCTGTTAGTTTTTAGCTTAACCGCATTTTTCTGGATGTTTAGATCTTATTTACTGAAACCTTTTTTACCACAAATCGATGATACTATTATCGCTATTTTCTTTGCTCTTACTTTGTTTCTAGTTCCAGCAAAAAGTGACAAAAAAGGAAAATTACTCAATTGGGAAGAAGCCGTTAAATTACCCTGGGGAATTCTTCTACTCTATGGAGGCGGGTTAGCGCTTGCCAGCGGATTTTCACAAACGGGGCTCGCATTATGGATAGGGGAACAGCTTACTTCAATTCAGCATATAAGTCTTTTGCTTTTAATCTTAATTCTTGTAGCATCTGTAAATTTTTTAACTGAAATCACCTCTAATTTGGCAACAACTGCGATGCTTCTACCTGTTATTGTACCCGTTGCTTTAATTTTTGATGCTCATCCTTACATTTTAATGGTAGGCGTTACTGTTTCAGCTTCATGTGCTTTTATGTTACCGGTCGCCACACCTCCTAATGCCATTGTCTTTGGCTCAAACTATTTACGCATTCCAGATATGGTTCGTACCGGCGTTTGGCTCAATTTAATTTCGATACTTATCATTACAATCCTCACTTATTACGCGCTTCCGCTAATATGGGATTTCATTCCTGATGAGTTTCCTGTTAATTTTAAAAAGATCTGATTTTTCGCTTTTAAAGCCATTTTTCAACCCTTTTTAACCGATTTTGGAGGATAAATATGATGCTGCTTTATTAATTGACTACTTGTTCAAGAACTCAAGAAGTGGTTTTATAAATTGGTCAAAAGCCTCAATATGTGGTAAGTGACCTATATTAGGTATTTCTACCAACTCTGCATTTTTAATTTTATCGCGAGTCGCTTTCCCTAATTGATCGTAACGCCCCATCGTAGCTCTCACACTGTCGCTAACGAGAGGTTTCCCTAAAGCAGTTCTGTCACGTGTACCAATTATGAGCAAAGTAGGGTTTGTAATATTTTTAAATTCATAAACCACCGGTTGAGTAAAGATCATATCATAAGTTAGTGCAGCATCCCAGGCTATTTTAGGATAATCTTCTTCATTAAGCGTCCACCCGGCGAGCACATTAACCCATTTATCATATTCCGGTTTCCAGTTGCCGTCGTAATAACTCTCTTTTTGATAGTTCTTTATTGATTCATAATCTTTTTTAAGTTCGTTATCGTACCACCAGTCAATAGTCTTATAAGGCACAACAAGTTTCCAGTCTTCAAGACCAATAGGATTCTCAAGAATAAATTTTTCTACAGTTTCCGGAAACATCAAGGCAAAACGTGTGGCTACCATACCACCCATAGAATGTCCTAAAACCGATATTTTTTCAACGCCAATAGTATCAAGAAGAGTTTTTGTATTTGTTGCTAATTGCTGAAATGTAAATTGATAGTGTGCTGGTTTTGTAGATTTACCAAAGCCTATTTGGTCTGGAACAATTACGCGATAACCGGCTTTCGCCAAAGCGTTGATCGTTGTTTCCCAATAAGCACCGTTAAAATTCTTGCCGTGTAGAAGCATCACGTTATGACCATTGTAATTAGTTGGTTTTACATCCATATATGCCATTTTTAAATCCTGTTGCTGAGAATTAAATGTCATGTATGATACCGGGTAAGGATAATCGTAATTACTTAGATCTATATCCAGTTTTCTAATATCTCCCTTTTGTGCAAAGCAACCAATCGTAAATATTAGAGCAACCAGTGTTTGTATTATTTTTACTTTCATGTACTTATTATTAAAATATAAAAATTAGACGGGTATATTATTAATTAAAATATTCCTTTTTATCAACGCAATCTTTGATAATTAAAACCTGTGTAGAAGGTCCAAATTAAAGAATAGCTCCAATTATTAATACTAAAGCTTTCATAAGCTTTATGTAATTTTTGGAAGCCAAAAAAAGCTGCTCTAAGGCAGCTTTTTAGCAAATCAGGACGATTTTTAGGTATAAGAAACCGTATTCTCTGTTGTGGCTGAAAAGGAAGAAGAAGTAATAGTATCTACATATATCCACGATGAAGTGGCTTCCGCCTGCGTGAAAGTAACTTCTACATAGCCGCGCTGTGAAGCATTTAAATAATTAAGATCATCTATCAAAAGCTGAAATGCCTGCTGAAAACCAGCTACGGTATTTACATCCGTCCCCAGATAACCCTCAAGACCCGGCGAAGTCACAGAAGAGGTTGCAAATTCTTTTGCAACTTCATTACCGGCTGCATCAGTAAGGTTATTGTACCAGGCGTTGTGGGTATCACCTGCTAAGGCAACTACTTTTTTACCTGCAAAGGCCTGATATAAAATTTCGCGTTCAGCGGGATAACCATCCCACGCATCAAGATTATAAGGTAAAACTGTAGTAACGCGTGCAGTTTCTACGGCAGTTAATGTAGGGTCGCCCTGCACCATGCGTACTTTTAAGGTTGTTAAATCCTGCAGCTGTTGCTGAAACAAAGCAAATGTCGCAGCAGATGCACTTCCTGTAGCGCTTACTTCTGCCACAATCACTGAAAGTGTACCTAGTAATTCTGCAGGAATAAGCATTTTGCCCATTAAAACTTGTTGTCCTAAAACCTGCCAGGGCAAATTGCTTCCTGTAATTTCATTAATTAACCAGTCCCGTTGTGTGGCTCCTAATATTGTGCGCTCTGAGTCTAGCCATGCGGTTTGAAATGCAACTGCATCAAAAACGCCCAAATTGTCATAAAAATCGGCATAATCCAGCTGTTTATCGCGGCCTATTATACGCGTATCAAGCATAATAAGATTTACCAAATTACCTATATTGATAGTTCTGTATATTAAAGAGATATCTGTTGTTTTTACAGGAAGGTATTCACTATAAGCCTGAATAGCTGCCATTTTGCGCACTTCAAAATCTCCTTCTGATGCCTGATGATTCTCGGCGCCATTTTTATATGCATCATTTGCGATCTCATGGTCATCCCAAACACAAATAAATGGTTTCTTTTGATGCGCTAACTTGAGATCTGCGTCGCTCCTGTATTGTTTATAGCGCCTTCTGTATTCATCAAGCTGTATGACCTCTGTCGCCGGTTCTGGTTGTCTTGCTAATCCTGCTGTCGCCTCATTTGTGCCGTAAGAACCTGCTCCATATTCATAAATATAATCTCCTAAATGCACTATAATATCTGCATCAGAATTTGCCATTACCTGATACACATTAAACAATCCAGCCGGATAGTTGGAGCAGGAACAAACTGCCATTTTAACCCGAGAAGCATTTATGGGCAATGTTATTGTCTCACCAACATCTGATACTGTAGCATCTGCAACATTTATAAAGCGATAAAAAAGCTTTTGATCAGCATCTAGATTTTGTACTTCTACAGCTAGTGTATAATCACTAGAAGCATCTATAGCTACTTCACCACTTCTTAAGACATTAGTAAAATCCTGATCAAGACTTAACTGCCACACAATAGAAGCCATATCTGCTTCAGTATTATATCGCGTCCAGATTATTATTTGAGAAGAAGAAGGGTCAAAACTTGCCACTCCTTGTTCAAAATTAGATTGATTTAAATCATCTGGTATTTCAACCTCACCAGAAATATCATCATCGTCACTACAGCTGATGAAGTTTGTTGAAAGTACAATTCCGCCTGTAGCAAGTAGAGAATTGAATATAAATTTACGTCTTCCTAAATACTGGTTTTTCATATTGCTTTTTGTTTATACAATACTCTTAAACCATATTAAAACCTGTGTTAATTAAAGTTTATCAGATCATTACAAAAAAAAGAGGCCTAACGACCTCTCTTTTTTTGTAATATGTATGTTTCTGTTATTTTGTTAGCTTTATCATTAAAACATCGTGAGAACCTATTGTAGTTTTTAAATTTTTAGATGTATCACCCAGCTCTTTATGATTAGAAAGATCTCTGATTTTATACATATTATTTTTGGCTTCAAGCCTTCGTCCGTTCACATCATCTGTAATCTCGTGGCGCCCCCATACAAAATCAAGATTCTGCGCCTCTTGGGTCATATTTACAAAAACCATTGCCCAGGCGTCGTTAGCTAACGGTTTAACCCACATTTCAAAAGCACCCTCATTAGAAAACCGTAGACCTTGTATTCCCAATTTATCCTGGTTTACAGCGATAACTTCTTTATTTGTAAGGGTTTTTATAGTCTCTTTTGATGCAGTACGCAGGTCGTTGCCCATAATTAATGGAGAAGCAAGCATACTCCACATCGCAAAATGAGTTCTGTCTTCTGCATCTGTCATTCCATTGCCAACTTCCATCATGTCAAAATCATTCCAGTGGCCTGGACCTGCAGCTTTGCGAATTCCCTTTCTCATTTTAATAATTTTCCATACTCCCCATGAAGACCAAGAACCGTGTCCTACTTCACAATCCCAGCAATTAATAATATCACCACTCACTCTCCATAGATGACCTACATCTTCTCCCCAGTTCCAGGGTTGATTATCTCCCCACTCACAAATACTAAAAACCATAGGTCTGCCAGCTTTATAGAGGGCATCGCGCATAGTAGTATAGGCGCCCTGAGCATTTATATTTTCAGTATTACACCAGTCATATTTTAAATAATCAATATCCCAGGAGGCATAGGTTCTCGCATCCTGATACTCGTGCCCCCGGCTTCCGGGATAGCCGGCACAGGTTGTTGCTCCTGCACAATTGTATAGACCAAATTTTAAACCTTTGGCATGTACATAAGCTGCCAGGGCTTTCATACCGCTAGGGAACTTCTCAGGATCTGCTACCAGATTTCCATTCTCATCCCTCTCGTGGCTCATCCAGCCGTCATCGAGAACTAAATAATTATAACCAGCGTCTTTAAGACCTAGTTCTACAAATTTATCTGCAACATCTTTTACAAGTTGCTCATTGATATCTGTACCAAAAGTATTCCAGCTGTTCCAGCCCATTGGCGGAGTTTCAGCAAGACCGTCAAATTTTTGAGCGAAGGTGTTTAAGCTCGTAAAAAGGATAATTCCTAAAAGAATTTTTTTCATCAAAATTGGTTTTACATTTTTGTTTAAATGAAAAAGCCCACCATAGAAAATATCTAAGGCAGGCTTTTTTTGGCTATTTTAAAAAATTATATTAGACCTAAGTCATCAATATAGATGGTGGATGGGGCGCTACCGCTGAATTCCTGAATTACAAATTCATTTAAAGTATCAGAAGCAGTACCTAGTTCACTAAAAGGAATAGTAAAGTTTGTCCACTCACCTTCAGTAATAGTAATGATCTTACCATTATCGTAATCACCATTAATCACCACCTTTACGTCACCTATACCAGCACCGCCAAAGATTGAAACTTTTATAGCACTATAATCAGACAATGGGATGGGAGCACCGCCATTACCTATTTGAAAACCACTATACCCACCTTCATAAACGCGTTCTACACTAAAATCTCCTCTTTTTACATGAGCTGTGTTTTCAAAATCCTGAGTACCTGACCAGCCACCTACCCACCATCCGGCAGCAAGAGCATCGTCATATATGACAAATTTGAAACCAAATGCCTGTGGCGATTGTGTAACACCACCAGCAGTCTCAACAAAAATGTAACTCTGTACAATTCCTTCAGGAACTCGCACCTCAATTTCTGTAGCTGTAGCCGAAACTATTTCGGCCTCAACATCACCAAAACGAACAGATTCAACTCCTTCAAAAATACTGCCTACAATAGTCACTATATCACCGGCACCTGCAGCAAGAGGGGAAAAGCTATCAATATCTGGCGCGGGTTGAGCTACGCTAAAATCAAGACTTGCAGATCCCGCTGTAGTTTCTACAACGAGTTTATCACTGCCGCCAAAATATGGAGCATCAGCAGGTACAGCTACCAGAATATTTGTGTCTGTTACTAATGTAGGATTAAAGTATGCTTCTGTGTCATTAAAAGTAATACGCTGTGTCGTAGAAAGGTTCTTACCATAGATCGCATACATATTGCTTCTTAAACCTACTGCCGTTGTTGAATCTTTTTCCACAAGGCTCACTCTGTCAAGAACAGGAGCTTCAACAGAAGTAGGCATTTGCGTAGTATCATCTGGCTCACAAGAGGCAAAAAGAACAACAGCAAATAAAGCCACCAATAAAGGCGAAAAGCTTAATTTCTTTTTAATTTTTTCCGTTATCATAATACAAATTTTTATTTACTTATTCAAAATCGTAAGGAACCGGCTCCTCTATTAAACGTGGGTTTAGCGCCACATCAACTGAAGGATAAGGCAAGGTGAAATCATCTGCTGCAGGAGTATACATTTCGGTGTAAACCTCACCAGAACCATCTGTAGCATAAGTTCCACGCTCTTGATTGCTTATCATATCGATAGCCATCTGGCGGTTTATTCTACCAAGATCAAACCAGTAATCACCTTCAATTGCAAACTCTATTCTACGCTCATGTAAAATATCTTCTAATGTTATAGAAGGAAAAGAACCTAATCCTGCTCTTTGGCGCACAGCATTAAATGATGCTAACGCCTGAGGGTCACTTGTACTTGCTCCACCTGCAAGAATAGCTTCTGCATTAATTAGAAGAACATCAGAATAACGCATAATATAGGTGTTGTTACCCGCAGATTGCGAAGCACTGTCACCATTATTATCACCAGGCGTACCTACCACATACTTCTTAATACCGGCTTGTGTATTTTGAGCATTAACATCGTCTGGAACTGTGTAACCACCGTCTGCTGCTCTTAAAGTGGGATAGAAATCGCCTGCAAGCATAATAGTAGCTTTTCTGCGCTCATCACCTGTTTCATAAGCTTCCTGAAGATCGATTGTGGGCCCAATCACGCCGTAGCCATCTCCTGTACCGGTAATAGCAGAACTTATAGCGAAAGAAGCCTGCATAGCATTACCATAACCGTAACCTCCGCTTGCTGTCCACTGTAAAGCGGCTACAGATTCTTCGTTATTATCATTAGCTGTTAAGAACAGATCATTATAGCTTTTGCTAGGTAATTCAGGACCACCGTACAATTTAAACTCACCACTATTTATCACTTCCTGAGAAAGCTGTCTCGCTTCAGCATATTCGCCCTGGTATAAATGTACTTTAGCTTTTAAAGCTTTAGCAGATCCACTTGATACGTGTGCATTTGCCTCATAGTTAGCTCCGCGTACTTTAGAATAGCAATTCTGAATTGCAAACTGAAGATCGCTTTCCATAAAAGTATATATGTCTTCAACTCTGTTTGTAGGGATTTGAGAATCATATACGTGATCTAGATTGTCTTCTATAATAGGCACAGGACCCCAAATTCTAACTAAATAAAAATAGGCCACAGCTCTCATAAAATGAGCTTCACCCAATGTATTATTTACAACCTCCTGAGGTACATCTGCAGAAACACGATCTGGAAGAAAATTAATAATAGCATTAGATTGTGCTATTACACTCCAAAGAGAGCTCCACCCGTCAGTTAGAACCCCGTTATCTCCAGTTATAGTAAAGTTGTAAAAGTTTACAACGTCTCCAGAATATGTTCTGGCATTACCAGATGAAAGCTCTGTTATAGACCAGAATGCCTTTGTGTTAAAGTTAAACCAGGGAGAGCCATATAGTGTGTTAGTATTAGCCACTAATTCTTCCTCGCTTGAATAGAAATTATCAAGGGCGATCCCATCCTCTGGTGGGCGCTCTAAAAATTCTTCAGAGCAAGAGCTCATCACAGACAAGATCCCTAATAATAATAACGTGATTTTGTTTTTTAAAAATTTCATAATTTCTTTTTATTAAAACTCAACATTTAAACCTAGAGTGAAAGTTCTTGAGATAGGATATCTTCCTCTATCTACTCCCATTTGTAAGGCGTCACCGTTATATGCTCCTATCTCCGGATCGTACCCACTGTAATCAGTAAAAGTGTATAGGTTTTGAATGGTACCATATAATTTTATATTGGTAAGGTTTAGCTTATCCAGAACTGCATCTGGAAGATTGTAACCTAAGGTCACATTTTGAATTCTTAAGTATGACCCATCTTCAATATATCTGTCTGAAACAAATAAGTTCTGGTTATCATCCCCGCGACGTGGTCTTGGGAAAGATGCATCTACATTAGTAGGTGACCAGTAATCCTGCGCTTCGTCAAGTTGATTTGTGTATAATCTTGCAAGCCCTGTTGTTTCTTTTCTGGTAAGGTTCATAAGATCATTACCATAAGATCCTTGTAAGAATATGCTAAGATCAAAATTCTTGTAAGAGAAGTTGTTTGTAAAACCAAATGTAAAATCTGGATGTGGATTACCTATATACGTGCGGTCTTGCTCATTAATAACACCATCTTCATTAACATCTACATACTGTACATCACCTAACCAGTTGTCACCTTGCGCATCAGAATAAGGAATCCCAAATTGTACAGGCGCATCTGCTATTTGCGCTTCAGTTCTAAATATACCTTGTACTTTGTAACCGTAGTATTTACCTAGTGGTTCACCTTCTACCGTTCTTGTAATGGGAGAAGAAAGAAAACCTGAAGTTACAGAACGTATTACTTCAAGACCGTCCTGATAAAGATCTGTCACCTCATTTTGATAATGAGAAACATTTAAATTAGTAGACCAAGAAAAATCTTTCGTTTTCAAAGTGGAATAACCTAAAGATACATCTATACCTTTATTAGTCATCTCACCCAGGTTAACATAAGGAGCGCCAATACCCCCAAGATATGAAGGACCTCCGGTTAAATAGATAGGAAGAGGTAATTGGTATAAAAAGTCTTTAGATATTTTATTGTAAACCTCGATAGTTGCATTAAGCCTATTATCTAACAATGTAAAGTCTAAACCAATGTTAGCTTGTCTTGTTTCTTCCCATTTAAGTTCAGGGTTAGGAATGTTTGTTACAGAATAACCAAGACCTACTCCTGTTTGAGCGTCAGAAAGACTGGCGCCATACAGATAATTAGGAATATCCTGATTACCCACAACTCCATATCCTACATTTAGACGAATGTTATCTACAACTTCATTCACACTCTCCATCCAGGGCTCATTATAAACCTTCCATGAAGCTGCAAAAGATGGGAAGTAACCCCATTTATTATCTCCTAAAGCATCAAATTTAGAAGAACCATCTGCTCTAAAAGTAGCGGTAAGACCATACTTATTTTTAAAAGAGTAGATAGCACGACCGTAATATGAATTTAATGAAGCGCTACCTTGGTAAGCATCATAGGCTGTAAGATCACTTGCATTATTAAGAGTCTGAATATTATTATTTACGAAACCTGTACCCGTAACCTGGTTACCATCCCAGGATGACTCCTGAGCTTCCTGACCTAATAAAAGATTTAAATTATGCTCACCAAAGGTTTTTGTATAATTAAAGTAGTTTTTTATAATCCAGAACTGGCTTTTTGCTCTTTTCTCAAACAACGTAGCGTTCTCGTTAATAAATCTACCCCATGAATATGTAGGTGTAAAAATGTTGTTATCAATAAACTCAAAACTACCACCTACTTCATTTCTAAAGGTAAGCCCGTCTGCCAGTTTAAATTCAGAAAAAATATTACCCAGCGCACTATATTTCTTTAATTTGTTTGTTTGGCTTAAAGCCAAAGCTACCGGGTTAATACTCCCCTCAACAGCTGTAGGATCATTAGGTGGTCCTGCAAAACTTCCGTCAGGATTTCTAACTGCTACATCTGGTGATTGTAATAGACCCAAACTTACTATACCATCTCTGTTTCCGTTAAGAGTAACATCTTCAGTTGTACGGCTACCGGTAATATTAGCTCCTATTTTTAACCAGTCTGTAACCTGAGCATCAAGATTGGTACGTATTGTGATCCTTTCAAATCCAGAACCTAAAACAATACCTTCCTGATCTAAATAACTTCCTGAAACTAAATAGTTAACTTTTTCTGAACTTCCTGAGTAGCTCAACTGGTGGCTTTTCATTATTGCTTGTTGAAAAACCTCATCCTGCCAGTCTGTTCCTGATCCTAATAATGCCGGGTTAGAAAATTCTACACGTTGAGAAACCCCGTATTCTGTAGCTAAAGAGTTCTGAAGTCTTGCATAAGTGCGCAAATCCATTACATCAAGTAATTTTTGCGGCTCTTGTAAAGCAAGGTAAGTACTATATCTTAAAGTACCTTTTTCTCCTTTAGCTCCACTTTTTGTTTTGATAATCACAACACCATTTGCTCCACGAGAACCGTAGATCGCAGTTGCAGATGCATCTTTTAAGATATCTACAGACTCGATGTCGTTTGGGTTAATACCAGCTAGCGGACTAGAACCAGTCTGACCATTACCATTAAAGCTGGAAGCATCTGTTCTTCCGCTTGTACTTAAATTACGTGAGTCCCCAGAAATAGGCACACCGTCAATCACATATAAAGGCTCATTATTACCGGTAATTGAGGTTATACCACGTATACGCACAGAAACGGCAGCACCCGGCTTACCAGAATTCTGGCTTATTGTTACACCTGCAGCCTTACCTTGCATAAGTTGATCAATACTAACCTGTGGAATGTTTTCAATCTCATCAGACTCGATACTGGCAACAGAACCATTTACATCCTGACGCTGTTGAGCACCATACCCAATAAGAACTACTTCATCAAGACTCTCTGCACTTTCTGCCAATGTCACATCTATTTGTGTACGATTGCCAACCAGCTCCTCAGATTCCTGAAAACCAACATAACTGAAAACGATAACGTTTGAGTCAGACGCTGTGATTTCATAATGGCCATCAAAATCGGTAGAAACACCGTTACTTGTGCCTTTTACAATAACATTTACTCCTAATAATGGAGTACCACTTGAATCATAAACTGTTCCCGTTACTGTTTTCTGAGCAAAACTCTGAAATGCAGCACACAGGAAGACTAATAGAAAAAGCCTCGACGAACTTTTTAAATTAAGAATAGAATTAATTTTAATGTTGTGCATGAAATAAAATTTAGGAATTTTATTGATAATTAAATAGCGTATTATAGAAATGCCACAAACCTCCCTAAGAATTTATTATTTTAATAATTAAAGAGAGTTTTTTTGTGATTTTCAAAATTAGGTGGATTGACAAACAAGCGTTAATAGTATTTTATCATTTGTTTATCATATTTTGCCTAAAAATATCTGTAACCACAAAATAATTTAACATTTATAACGTTACATCGGCATCCTTTCACAAAATTCAACTGCGCAAAGACTTACGTAATAAGCAGTTCAAAAGTTTAAAACTCGCTGATTATTTTTTCGAAAATGAATTGAACAGTGCAATTTTAAGCCAAAATAAACCGATTTTCAGGCCTTTTAATCTACTTTTTTTAGGAGAAATTCTCAGAGAACACGCTTTATGCCTTTAAATTCTTCCCTAAAATCACTGGGAGTACATTTCTTTACCTTTTTAAATACACGATTAAAGTTGGCTATGTTATTAAAACCGCACTTAAAACCAATTTCCCCTATACTTAGATCAGTTTCTATAAGCCATCTTGTAGCATAACTTATACGCGTATCATTAGTATATTCTATAAAAGTTTTACCTGTTCTGCTTTTAATAAATCTATTAAAAGAGACAGGGCTCATATTTACAAGTTCAGATATTTCAGAAAGCGAGATCTTCCGGTTAAAATTCTCCTGTACATACTCATAGATCTTCTTGATCTTTCCGCTATTTTCAAAGTTCTTATTTTGCGATATATACGTAGACAGGAGTCTTTGATTACGCGAGTTAGCGAGATCATGAAGAATTGAGATCAACTCCAGAAAGTAATCAATACTGTCAATTTTAGAAAGCGTCATCATGCGCGGCATCAATTCCTGGGTTATCTTTTTTGAAAAATGGATGCCGTGATTAGAGCGATTAAGCATGTCTTTTATAGGCTTAAAAATACGTCTGGAAAGCATTCTTTCGTCAAAAAGATCTTTGTGAAACTGAATAGTGATCTCATGTATCTTACTTTGCTCACAATGATGTAACTCCCACCCGTGAACCAGATTGGGCCCCACTAAAACTAACTCAATATCACCTATTTCTTCAAGACTATCACCTACAACCCTACGCACTCCCTTACCATTATGTATAAAATTAAGCTCATATTCGGGGTGAAAATGAATGGGAAAGTCAAAATCTGCCTTAATTCTGTCAAAAACTAAAAAGCTGTCTTCAGGAGCAAGCTGAGTTATTTCCCGATGTACGTTCTTAAGCATTATATTTTCATCCATAGTTAAGTAAGTAAAAATGATACCAATAAATGATAAAATCCGATTAACGTTCTATTAACACCTGATTTAAATTTGAATGTTTTTAAAAATCAGCTGTCATATTTATTAAAGTGCTAATTATAAGTAAGAAAACATTAGAATTGTCTATTTCTCTTCAAAAATAAGTTTTTTAGCATATGAAAAATACGTTTAGGTTAACTTATTTTGTCAGTTCATTGATACTTTTCTGTTCCTGCAGCAGCACGAAGTATTTAGATATCTCTAACGTAAAAGTTACAGACGCGCTCGCAAGCAACCCCACAAAATTACTATATGAGGAAATTAAAACGATTGCGGCAGACGGGATTGCAATAGGTCATCAGGACCCTACGGCTTATGGTATAAACTGGAAGGCTTCGACAGAGAATTCTTATCGCAACGATATTCATGATGTAACAGGTAAATATCCGGCTGTTCACGGCTGGGAGCTTGGTCATTTAGAACTAGGCAATGATATAAATCTGGATACAGTTTCTTTCGCATTAATACGAGAGCAGATTATCAAAACATATCAGCAAGGCGGTATTAATACATTGAGCTGGCATCTTGATAATCCGGTTTCTGGCGGAACGTCGTGGGACGTCACTCCTGCAGCCTCAACCATTTTAAAAGGTGGTGCAAATAGAGAGAAATATGAGGTTTGGGTAGACAGGCTTGCAGATTTCTTAAAATCCTTAAGAACTCAAAAGGGGATAACTATTCCCGTGGTTTTTAGACCATATCACGAGATGAATGGTTCCTGGTTCTGGTGGGGCGCTAAAAATTGCAGTGTAGAAGATTACAAGCAATTATTCCGAGACATCGTAGACATGCTAGAAGCTAGAGATGTTCACAATGTGCTTTATGCATTTGCTCCTAATACGCTCAACAGCCCAGATGAATATGAACGTTTTTATCCCGGCGATGATTATGTAGATATTTTAGGGGTTGACATTTATAATCACAGCGGTGATGAAGCTTTTGTCAAAACCCTGAAAAAAGATATTCTGGTAGTAAAAGATTTCGCTGAAGCGCGAAATAAACCATATGCTCTCACAGAAACCGGCAATGTAAAACCCGGTGGTGCAGACTGGTTTACAAAAGTGCTGTATCCCGGCATAGAAAACAGTGGTATTGCGTGGGTTCTTTTTTGGCGTAATGCCCGGCCGTCACACTACTTTGCAACATATCCCAATGAGCCTGCGGCAGATGATTTTATTGAATTTGGGAAACAAAAGGATGTTCTCTTTATGGAGGATCTTCAGAAAATGAATTTTAAAGTAAAAAACAAAGCAAACTAATATGCTACAACCCTTAGATATTGCAATTATACTTCTGTATTTAGTAGGTACAATTGTAATAGGACTTACACTTCGCAAAAAAGCACAAAAGAGTAAAGAAGATTATCTTTTAGGCGGAAATACGCTACCCTGGTACATGCTTGGTCTTTCTAATGCTTCAGGAATGTTTGATATTTCTGGTACAATGTGGCTGGTGACGCTCACTTTTGTATATGGTTTTAAAAGTATCTGGATTCCCTGGTTATGGCCTGTTTTTAATCAGGTTTTCTTGATGGTATACTTGTCTGCGTGGTTGAGAAGATCTAACGTAATGACTGGCGCAGAATGGATTCTTTTTCGTTTTGACAGTGGTAAAGGCGGAAGACGTTCACACACCATCATTGTTATTTTTGCTATTTTAAGCTGTCTGGGTTTTCTGGCATATGGTTTTATAGGTTTAGGGAAATTTGTTGAAATTTTTATTCCCTGGGAGGTCGTGAGTACCTATGTGCCATTTGATGTGCCTGCGGCCTATATCCCCCACTTTTACGGCGTTATTTTTACTCTTTTTGCCGTTTTTTACTCGATTATAGGAGGTATGTCCGGTATCGTCTGGACAGATGTTTTACAATACACGATCATGACAGTTTCTTCTATTGCAATTGCTGTGATTGCATGGCAGGCATTGGGAGATAATACACTTAATGTACCTGAAGGGTGGATGAACCCATTCTTTGGCTGGAATCTCAATATGGATTGGGCCGGTATAATTGACGAGGTCAATACAAAGATCGCTTCAGATGGATACTCGCTTTTTACCATTTTCTTTATGTTGATGGTTTTTAAAGGGATTCTTTCAAGTATTGCCGGGCCTGCACCCAATTATGACATGCAGAAGATCCTTTCTACTAAATCACCTCGGGAAGCATCTAAGATGAGTGCTTTTGCAAACGTCGCACTTATGCCTACGAGATATCTTATGATAGGTGGTTTCTCTGTACTTGCTATACTTTTCTACGATCGTTTAGACCTTAGAACAGCCGGTCTACTAGATTTTGAAAAAATATTACCGGCTGCTATTCAGCAATTTGTACCTGTAGGTCTTTTAGGTCTTTTACTTGCCGGGCTTTTGGCTGCTTTCATGTCAACTTTCGCGGGAACGCTAAATGCTGCACAAGCTTATCTGGTTAACGACATTTATCTTAAACATTACAACCCCACAGCCACACACGATAAGGTTAAGAAAATGAACTATGGTAGCGGTATCATAGTGGTACTTGTAAGTATAGTTTTAGGTTTCTTTATTCAGGATGTGAATTCAATTCTGCAATGGATTGTTTCTGCACTTTATGGCAGTTATGTGATTTCTAACGTACTTAAATGGCACTGGTGGAGATTTAATGGTGAGGGCTATTTCTGGGGGATGTTATCTGGTATCATACCCGCTCTTGTTTTCCCATTGTTTACAGATACGCTAGACCTGTATTATTTCCCCATAATTCTGGTAATATCTCTTATAGGCTGTATAGCTGGCACTTATAGCGCCCCGCCAACTGATGAAAAAGTGTTGATGAACTTTTACGATAAAACACGCCCGTGGGGATTTTGGAAACCTATTTATGAGAAACTAACCTTACAAAACCCAGAATTTAAAAGAAACACAGCATTTAGCAGAGATATGTTTAATGTGGTGATTGGTACTGCAGGACAAACTTTGCTTGTGGTATTGCCGCTGTATTTAATTCTGCATGAAAATCTATCATTTATAGTTTCTCTGGTTTTACTTATTGCCTGTGTGGTGATACTAAAGTTTAACTGGTGGGATAAAATGGACAAAGAACTTTAATAAAATATAGAATGAGTCTAACCAAAACTGACAAAAACGTGGCTAAGATTAAAAACTACGATACTTTGATGAACAACTATAAAGAATTAGTTGGTAAAAAGAATGAACCTACAGACTTTACTAATGAAGTCTATCAACGCTATCAAGACCCAGTAGTGACTGCAGACCATGCGCCAGTACACTGGAGATATGATCTTAATGCCGAAACAAACCCATTGGGTCTAGAGCGTTTTGGTATAAATGCCACCTTCAATCCGGGAGCGATGAAATGGGGTGATAATTACGTGCTTGTAGTACGCGTTGAGGGTTATGACCGTAAATCATTTTTCGCTATAGCAGAAAGCCCTACAGGTGTTGATCAATTTGAGTTTTGGGATAAACCTATTGTTCTTCCTCAAACTTCAGAACCTGATGTGAATGTGTATGATATGCGTTTAACGCGTCATGAAGATGGCTGGATCTACGGTATATTTTGTACTGAAAGAAAAGATCCTAATGCTCCGGCAGGTGATGCAAGCGCAGCTGTAGCTAATGCAGGTATTGCAAGAACAAAAGATCTTGTAAACTGGGAGAGACTTCCCGATCTTATCAGCAACACCGGGCAGCAACGTAATGTTGTTCTGCACCCGGAATTTGTAAATGGTAAATATGCTGTTTACACAAGACCTCAGGATGGTTTTATTAGCGTAGGTAGCGGTGGCGGTATTGGCCTGGGTTATATAGATGATATGTCAAATCCTGTGGTTCAGGATGAGAATATAATTAATCACAAGGTATACCATACTGTTTACGAACTTAAAAATGGTCAGGGACCGGCTCCTATAAAAACGGAAGATGGCTGGTTACATCTTGCTCATGGTGTGCGCAACACTGCCGGCGGACTTAGATACACATTATACATGTTTATGACAGCCCTTGATGATATCTCAAATGTAACGCATCAACCCGGCGGTTACTTTATGGCGCCTAATTACTACGAGACTGTGGGTGACGTGCCTAATGTACTTTTCGTAAATGGCTGGATAGAAGATGAAGGGAAAGTCTATATCTACTATGCATCATCAGATACAAGATGTCACGTAGCTACATCTACAGTTGAAAAACTTGTAGATTATGTAAAGAATACTCCTAAAGATAAATTTCACTCTGCAGAATCAGTTCATACAATTATTGATCTTGTAGATAAAAATAAAGGACTCTATTAATGAGCAACAATTTACCAAATACATTTTTCACAGATCTTAAACAGGAATTGGGTGCGATCACTCAATACTGGAAAGATTTTAGTGTAGATAATGAAAATGGTGGTTTTATAGGGCAACGGGATCATTATAACAAAATGATCCCCAATGCCTCTAAAGGAATAATCCTGAATGCCCGCATTCTCTGGTCTTTTTCTGCAATCGCGAATTATGATGCAGATTATGATCTCAATCCATTTATGGAGCGGGCGTTTAATTACCTCTATGACTTTTTTAGAGATAAAGAAAACGGTGGTGTTTTCTGGGAGTTAAACGCAACCGGAGAACCAATAGTTAAAAAGAAACAAATCTATGCACAGGCATTTGCCATTTACGCGCTTAGTGAATATTATTTAAATACTCAAAACAACAAGGCTAAAGAATGGGCTATAGAACTCTTTGACCTTATAGAAAAACACGCCTTTGACACCGAAAAAGACGGTTATATAGAAGCTTTTGAAGCAGACTGGTCGCCCATTGCAGATATGCGATTGAGCGATAAAGATCAAAACGCTGCGAAAACAATGAATACGCATTTGCACGTTCTTGAAGCCTACACAACGCTTTACAAGATTTATCCTGAAGAGCGCGTTAAAAAGGCGCTCGACAACCTTATAAAACTCTTCCTTGAAAAGTTTTTGAATAGCGAAAACAACTTCGAGCTATTCTTTGATACAGACTGGAATCTTACCAGCGATATTGTATCATTTGGGCACGATATTGAAGCCCTGTGGCTACTTATTGAAGGTGCCAAATCTTCCGGAAATAAAGAGCTTCTTTTAAAAACACAAGAGGCTGCTGTACCCGTTGCAGACAAATTTCTCGAGTACGGCTACATAAAAAACAAAGGTGTTCTTAACGAAAAAGAGCGAAGCAATGGCGAAATTGACACAGATCGCCATTGGTGGCCCCAGGCGGAAGCTATGGTTGGTCTCTTTTATGCCAATGAGATAAAAAGTGACTCCCGTTATACCGAAGCTATTCAGGATATATGGAATTTCACCAAAGATCATATCATAGATTCTAAAAATGGAGAATGGTTCTTTAGGGTTGATGAGAATTTTCAGCCTTATAAGAACGAAGATAAACTGGGCATGTGGAAATGTCCCTATCACAATTCACGCGCCTGCATCGTCCTTCTGAAAAAACAATAATAATCTTACACTGCTATGAAAAGAATTTTACACTTAAGCTACGTCCTTATATTTTCAATTCTTGCGAGCTGTAGCAGTGATTCCGATGTTTTTGATGATCCTATCCAGGAAAATCCGGAAGAAACACCTCAAAATCCGCCAGAAACACCCGAAAATCCGGAAAGTCCGGAAGAAACGCAGGGCTATTATCCCACTCCTTCAGAGACCTCTTCTTACATGGTAGATGCTAACGCTACTGCAGAAACCGTTGCTCTTTTCTACAACCTAAAAGGGAATTCTCAAAATCACATTATTATAGGTCAACAAGATGCTTTTAATGCTTTTTATCAGAATAACAGTGGCGAGTCTGATATGATGAAGCTTACCGGTAGCGATCCCGCACTGCTGGGTTCAGATTTTATGTTTATCACAGATGACAATAATGACGGGACCTCATCAAACTGGTTCTACCAGCAAGAATTACAAATTACAAGCGATGCTGTTGATGCGTATAATAAAGGCATGGTAAATATATTTTGCTGGCACTTTAGAGAACCTTATGAAGGGCAGAATTTCTATACCAGCGAATTATCAGATTTTCAGAAATACAATGCTTTTGCAAGTTTACTTCCAGGTGGTGAAAACCATGACTACTACAAAACCAAACTAGAGAAGATCGCCCAGATCGCTAAAAATATGGTTGGTAATGATGGGAATCTTGTCCCTTTTATCTTCAGGCCTTTTCACGAATTTGATGGTGATTTTTTCTGGTGGGGAGCTCCATATTGCACTCCTGAGCAGTTTAAAACTCTCTGGCAATTTACAGTAGAGTATCTGCGTGATGATCTTGATGTGCATAACATCTTATACGCTTACGCGCCAGACAACAGTTATATCACAAAAGCTGCTTACCTAGAGCGTTATCCCGGCGATGATTATGTAGATGTTCTGGGCATGGATAACTATGGCGATCTGTATGCACAAGACGGTTCCGGCGTTCAGTTGGCAAATGATAAACTTAAAAACGTATCAGAACTTGCTCTTGAGAAGGTAAAAATTTCCGCTTTAAGCGAAACAGGCTTCTTTGTAGATGCAAATACAACTCTCGCTTCAGATTTTTACTCAAATAACCTCTATAAGGTTTTAACAAACAACGGTATTAAAGTAGGCTTTATGATGTTTTGGCAGAATTCTAATTCGTCATATACAGTCCCAGTTCCCGGTGTGGCAGGAGCTTCAGATTTTATGACATTCATAGAAAAAGACGAGCCGCAACTGCTCAATTCCATTCCAGATATGTATTCCATGCCTAATTAATAAGACTATATAACGAGCTAATTTTAAGATTATTACACTAAAGTCAATATTGGTTTTATATTTTATTTAGTCGCTTTCGCGAAAGCGACCGTGCACAACAAAAATCAACTTATAATGCAAAAACAATACATTATGAAACGACTAATATCTCCACTTGTTCTGATGATTCTTGCCATTGCCAGTTCAGGTTTTAGCTTACATGAAAAAGATAAATTATTTCTGATGAATCAAGAAAATGATACGATAACTAAAAAGGTAGATTCACTTTTAAAGATCATGACTTTAGAAGAGAAAATTGGCCAAATGAACCAATATAATGGCTTTTGGGATGTAACCGGCCCTTCCCCTGAAGGTGGCAGCGCAGAGAAGAAATATGAAGACCTGCGCAAAGGTTATGTAGGCTCTATGCTAACTGTGCGCGGTGTAGACCAGGTGCGTGCCGTGCAAAAGATCGCTGTAGAAGAAACCCGTCTTGGTATTCCCTTGATTATTGGTTTTGATGTAATTCACGGGTATAAAACTTTGAGCCCTATTCCACTGGCAGAGTCTGCCAGTTGGGATCTTGAGGCGATCAAAACTTCGGCTAGTGTGGGTGCTGCAGAAGCCGCAGCTTCTGGTATCAACTGGACGTTTGCCCCTATGGTAGATATTTCTCGTGATGCTCGCTGGGGCCGCGTGATGGAAGGTGCCGGTGAAGACCCTTACCTAGGAAGCAAGATTGCTGCTGCCCGCGTACATGGTTTTCAGGGTGATGATCTTGCAGATCCTTTAACGGTTGCCGCTTGCGCAAAACATTTTGCCGGTTATGGTTTTGTAGAAGGTGGTCGTGAGTATAACAAAGCAGACATTGGTACGGCAACATTGCACAATATTATTCTTCCTCCGTTTAAAGCTGCAAAAGATGCCGGTGTGAGAACGTTTATGAACGGTTTTAACGAACTAAACGGTGTTCCCGTTACCGGAAGCGAATACCTGTTGCGCGACATCCTGAAAGGCAAATGGGGTTTTGACGGTTTTGTGATCTCAGACTGGGCTTCTATTGGTGAGATGATGGTGCATGGTTTTGCAAAAGATAGTGCCATGGCTGCCCAAAAAGCCGTTAAAGCCGGAGTTGATATGGATATGGAAGCGTATGTATATGTAAATTCCCTTGCTGAAATTGTACGTTCAGGCAAAGTTGACGAAGCTCTTATAGATGATGCGGTACGCAGAATTTTGACAGTAAAATATGAGCTTGGTCTTTTTGACGACCCTTATAAATATTGTGACGAAGCCCGTGAGAAAGAAGTTGTAGGAAGCAAAGAAAATCATGAAAAAGTACTCGATATGGCTAAAAAATCGATCGTACTGCTTAAAAATCAGGATAACTTGCTTCCTCTTAAAAAAGAAGGTCAAACCATCGCTTTAATTGGTCCGCTGGCAGGTGATAAAAATAGTCCGCTGGGGAGCTGGAGAATTGCTTCAGACGACAATACAGCTGTCTCGGTTAAAGAAGGTTTAGAAGCATATAAAGGCAATAAAATCCTTTTTGAGAAAGGCGCAGATTTGGTTACTGGCGATGTGACTTTTATTGACGAACTCACATTCAACACTACAGATACAAGTGGTTTTGATGCTGCTGTCGCTGCTGCGAAAAAAGCCGATGTTGTGGTTCTTGTAGTTGGTGAGCACGGTTTCCAAAGTGGTGAAGGTCGTAGCCGTACAAATCTTGATCTTCCCGGAGTACAACAAGAGCTGATGGAAAAAGTTTATGCGGCAAATCCAAACGTAGTTTTAGTTTTAAATAACGGCAGACCTTTGGCGCTGGAGTGGGCTTCAGAGCACATACCTGCGATTGTTGAAGCCTGGCATTTAGGTACCGAAACCGGTAATGCCGTAGCTCAGGTGCTGTATGGCGATTATAACCCAAGTGGTAAATTGCCAATGTCCTTCCCAAGGAATGTGGGTCAAACACCGGTGTATTATAATCATAAAAACACAGGTCGCCCTGTAAATCCCGGAGGTACAACAGTTTTCTGGTCGCATTATACAGATACTGAAAACACACCGCTTTATTCCTTTGGTTACGGCTTAAGCTATACCACTTTTGAATACAGCAATTTTAAACTGAACAAAAGTGAATATGCGATTGACGAACCTGTAACTGTAAGCGTTGATGTAACCAATACCGGCGATTATGATGGTAAAGAAGTTGTACAATTATACATTCATGATCTTTTTGCGAGTATCACAAGACCGGTAAGAGAATTAAAAGGTTTTGAACTGGTACCGCTTAAAAAAGGAGAAACCAAAACGGTTACCTTTACCTTAGATCAGGAAACGCTTGGTTTTTATGACCAAAACGGTGATTTTCAGGTAGAATCGGGCGATTTTGATGTGTTTGTAGGTGGTAATTCTGATACTACTTTAAAGCAGACGTTTACTCTTATGGAGTAAAAACCCCTCCGCCTTTGGCACCTCCCCTTAAAAAGTGGAGGAACTTTAAAAAACTATAAAACCCCGATTGCTTTTAGCAGTCGGGGTTTTATTATAATAACTATTTTGTTGTGAGTATTTCTATTCTGTCATTCGAAGGAGGTACGACTGAGATATCGCATCCATTCATAAGTCCAAGAAATTACATTTAACTGGATCTACTCCTCCCCTACCTCAACCATAAAACTGGAAGCGGGTAAATCTGCAGAGTTATACAAACCGGGAATGGCAATATTGCCCCAGCCGTAGCGTACATATTTGGGTTCTTTTATATCAGATCTTAGTGTTAATTCGCCGTTTTTGAGTTTTACCTTCTTGGCGAATTTAAAATCCTTATCAGCTCCTGCAACTTCAAAAAGCGCATTGGCTCGTTCTTTATTTCCAAAATGTAAACCGTCTGCGTTTTTAAAGATGACTTCTATTTTACTACCGTTTGCAACGGCATGATCTATTAACGGACTTTCAGCTAAATCCTCACTTGTTTTGTAATGCTTGCTCAGCGCCAGATTTGCAAAACGCATCCCTACCGGCTTTTTGTTTTTAGGATGGATATCATCATCTTCTCCCAGATCACCTAAAACGACCATTCCCGTATTAGGAACAGCCAATGCTTTACGTTGTGCATCACGTATTTCTACTCCGCTAAAATTATCGCCGTAATTAAACGGAGCGATCTGGGCGTAATAGAACGGAAAATCCTGATCCCATTTTTCGCGCCAGCTTTTTATTAAAGTAGAGAAGGTATTGGTATAATATGATGCGTTAGATGTATTAGACTCGCCCTGATACCAGATGACACCGGCAATATTATAAGGAACAATTGGGTTTATCATCCCATTATACGCCCGGGCAGGTTCACTGGGTCCCCACTGCTCTTTTTTAAGCATTTCTGCTCCTGTAGAAAGTGAGTCGCTTTTTTTAAAAGCATCGCCGGGAATCCAGATCTCAGCAGGTGTACCGCCCCAATTAGAGCCTATTAAACCGATGGGAACATCTAATTCCTCATTTAGCTTTTTCCCAAAGAAATACGCAATCACACTAAAACTTTTCATCGTTTCAGGTGTGCTTTCTACCCATGTGGCATCTACATCATTCTGCGGATATTCTGCAGATCTGCGAGGAACATCAAAAAACCGAATATTAGCATTTTTCGCGGAAGCGATAGCCTCTTCTGCTCCTATCATACCTGCACCTGCGCTCCATTCCATATTAGATTGCCCTGAAGCAACCCAAACCTCGCCTACCATTACGTTTTCAAAAGTAATGGTATTGTAACCTTTTACAGTTAACGTATAAGGGCCGGGACCGGCTGGAGTTTTTAGTTTTAACTTCCACTCTGCCTGTCTGTCTGCTTTTGTGGTTAAAGTATCCTGTGGACTCCATGAAGCGACAACTTTTACATCTTCACCGGGGCTTCCCCAGCCCCAGATATCAACTTCAGTATTACGCTGCAATACCATATTATCTGAGAAGATATGTGGCAATTTTACGTTTGCCCAACCACTTGTCACAGCCATAGATAAAAGCAGCGTTGAAAAGATCGATTTAAATTTCATGTATTATGACTTTAAAATCTTTTCTATCTGCTGCAACTCATCATTAGAAAACTCAAGGCGCTTTAAAGTCTCTACATTATCTAGCAGTTGCGACACTTTACTCACTCCCACAAGAACCGAAGTAACTCTGTCATCTTTTAATAACCAGGCGATTGCCATTTGAGCCAAACTCTGATTGCGTTTTTGTGCGATCTCATTAAGTGCCTGAACCTTCTCAACAACTTGTGGCGTGATCTGCTCTTCACTTAAATAACTTCCTGCAGTGGCAGCGCGAGAATCTTTAGGAATTCCGTTTAAGTATTTACCCGTTAAAATACCTTGCTCTAAAGGCGAAAAAACGATACTTCCTGCACCTACTTTTTCTAAAGTGTCAAGTAACCCGTCATCTTCTACCCAACGGTCCATCATATTGTAACGCGGCTGATGAATTAAGAATGGTGTGCGCTGTTCTTTAAGTATCTCTGCAGCTCGCGCAGTATCTTTTGCATTGTATTGAGAAATCCCAACATATAGTGCTTTACCTGAACGCACGATCTGATCAAGAGCTCCCATGGTTTCTTCTAGCGGAGTATCAGGATCTGGGCGGTGGTGATAGAAAATATCAACATAATCAAGACCCATACGCTGCAATGATTGATCAAGACTGGCAATAAGATATTTACGTGAACCCAAGTCACCATAAGGACCAGGCCACATATCCCATCCTGCTTTTGTTGAAATTATAAGTTCGTCACGATATGGTTTAAAATCCTGTTTATAGATCTGCCCAAAATTACTTTCGGCAGAGCCGTATGGAGGACCATAGTTGTTTGCGAGATCAAAATGAGTTATTCCATTATCAAAAGCGGTTCTTAAGATAGCACGCGCATTTTCAAAATTATCGTTGTAACCAAAGTTATGCCATAGCCCCAGCGAAAGCAGTGGTAGTTTAATACCGCTTTTACCGCAGCGGCGATACTGCATGTCTTCGTAGCGATTTTCTGCTGCTACGTATGTTTTTGTAATATTCATAATTGGTGTTTATTGATTAAGTAAATCTTTATAGAATGGTATTAACATGTCTGCCATTTTTTGATGATCGTCAAGATCAGGATGTGAGCCACAGCCGCCGGGAGTGATCGTGTCAAACTCAAAAACAGCGATGGTATGATCATCTGCAAAAGCATCTTTCACTTTGTTAAGACACTCTAGCAGCACTTCTCCCTTATCACCAGAAATCATAGGGCTGGTAAGTAATGCAACTTTTGTATCAGGATAGCGCTCATAAACTCCTTTTACAAAACCTATGTATGCTTCAGTATATTTCTCTTTACTAAAAGGAAGTCTTTCTTTCTCCCCATCACCTTCAGAAAGGTCATTTGTACCCAGACAAATACTCACTAAATCGGGTGAATACTGGTCAAAATCCCACAATTTATCCTTATTTCCGTCAAGGTTTAAAGTTTCATAAACATCTGGCATAACCGGCGCAGTGTCTTCATCATTCCAGTTGCGATACATACCCATGCCTGAAACAGAACTCAAAAGATATTTTGCATCTAATGCCCTTGCCGAAATAGGACCGTAAGCCAAATATGCATTGTGCTGGTCATACCAAACATCTGTTGTCCCGCATGGGATTTCTTCTATATCTGCACCCATACCGCAGGTTATAGAATCGCCTATAAATTCTATTGTTTTATCTGGAATATTAGTAACCTCTGTTATCTTTTTACCTTCGGCACCTAAAAAAATGACTCCGCCATTACTGGCTTCTGTAGCTTTGTAAATGCCTATACCATTCACGCTACCTTCTGGCAGCTTGATCCCAATTTTATTAATTGAATCTGGCTCTACCTTATACCGTTGCAGATACTCGCCATTAATAGCTACAGAAATGTAATTGTGACTATTGGTCTGGCTTTTTAAGTAAAGTGTGATAGAATCGTTTTCTGTATTGAAGGTTACAGATGATGCCGGACTTATAAAAACCGTAGAGCTGTCTGTAAGTTGCTCTGTTCTGCCTTCGTAATGAAAGACTTTATTATTGGCGTTTAAAAAGGTTGATTTTTCTGCTTTTTCTTCGGTTTTGCATCCTAGCACGACAAGAAAAAACAAGGGTAGTAGTAAAGCGATTTTATTCATCTAGTTTTATTTTGATTAAAACTAAAACAAAGATTGCATTTGCGCATAAAATATCTGCTTAAACTGTACTAAAATCGGCTAATAATAGCATAAAATCTCCCCTTAACCAGAACCTTTTCTCGTAGACTAAAGCACTAAAACAAAAAACCGATGTTCTCTAAAAGAAACACCGGTTTTATTCACCAATTATAATTAACAAAACTTACTAATTTACTTTCTCTAAATCTAAATTTGTCTTTTTAATGAGATTAGATAATACTCTGCATTTTCTTTCGAGCAAATCGCATTTTTTTTCAATTTTGCTTTTAGAATTCTCGTCTTTTTTTATCTCCCGGTAAATAATCTTAGGAGCCGTATAATTTACTTTAATTGTCATATTACCGCGTTTTTATTAAAGTGCACGTTTAAGCTGAATAACCCAAGAAACTGTATTTTTAACTTCATCCATCTGGTAATACAGTAGCTGCTTTAAATTTGCAGGTATTTTTTTTGTCGCTAATACTCTCTCATATTCTAAGTAACATTTTTCATCTGCTCTAAGGCAACTTTCAAGTAAATAATCTGGATCAAAAATGAGAACCAAACTTCTTAACCACATAATAATCATATGAGCCGGATTTGTTATTATTTTATCCCAATACCCATTTCCTGACGGTTTATCATCCAGAAAAAAAGATAATTCATTATAGAATTTCTGCCTCTTATCTGCCTGCTCATCACAATATTCTTTTAGCAACTTTTTATTGTTTACTGTAAGGCTACATGCCGTTCGATATTTTTTCTCTGCTTTTGACATTAAATATGCCAGATACCGAATGTCTTTGGTTAGATTTTTAGGAGTTTTCATAGTTTGGTTGTTTGGGTTGTTCAATAAATTTGTCTCTTAAAGTTACATTTGAGAAAAACTATATTTTGACGTTTTCCATATAAAAGTTAACACAAAAAATATCAGCTCCTCATTTAACATTATTAAAACCAGATTCTTACAAGTAATATATGTAATGTGAAATATTTCAATAGGTAAAAATTTATTAGTATCAAAAATATTACGTATTGTGTTAAGCAATAGAAGAATATACTCCTAGATTTGTTTAAGAGAAAAAGAAACTATGATTATTGAATAGCAACCTAATTCCAACCTAATTCCAGAAAAATATTCGGGGGTATGATTTTTCTGGAAACGAAAAGCTATTCATAAAAAAACCGGTCTTATGACCGGTTTTTTGTTTTTATAAAATGAAAGAACCGATGTTCTTAAAAAGATCACCGGCTCCCTCACATTTATAATTAACAATAAAATCTTAATCTATGGTATCCAGGTACCTGCTGGTTTTCTTTATTAGTTTAGCTATACTGCTACATTTTTCCTCAAGCCTTGCGCATTTTGCATGAATTCTTTTTTTTGCTATCATTGCTCGATCCTCTTCAGCAGAAATAATTTTGGGAGCTGTATAATTTATCGTAGTTGCCATGACTAAATAATTTTTATAATGCTCGTCTAAGTTGAATTACCCAGGTTAGGGTATTTCTTAGATCTTCCATCTGGTATGATAAAAGATGCTTCATGTTAGGAGGCATATTTTGTAACGTATTTATGCGCTCATACTCGCTGTAACACTTTTCATCTGCTTTTAGGCAACCTTCTAATAAATAATCAGGATCAAAATATAACAGCATCCCTCTTAAATACATGATAAACTGTTGAGCAGGAACAGTAATCATTTTTTGTAAACGTGCCGTTCTTGTCACTTTGTTATCAAAAAAAGATGCGATCTCAATATTATAGTGATGTCGTTTTTCTGCCTGCTCATCACAATACTCTTTTAATAAGGTTTGCCGCTTTTCTGTTAAATGATAAGCTATGCGATATTTTCTCTCTGCTTGTACCATTAATAGGAGAAGATGGCTAATCTCTCGGGTTAATTTTTTAGGAGTTTTCATAGTTAGGTTGTTATAGATTGTATTACTTAAAATTACATGTGGCGATAACAACCTTTTAGCTTTTTCCATTTTATAATTGTCACAAAAAATATCTAGTTATTATTTTAACATATTTAATGTCAGTTTATTACAAGTCATAAATATCTATATTACTACGTGAGCAGACAGATAAGCCATTATTCCTCCTAATTCCCTTTATAAATTCATCATAATTTATGATAATAGAATTAACAAAAATTATTAGTATTAAAAATACTACGTATTGTGTTAAGCACTAGAATTTTATACTCCTAAATTTGTCCTATAAAATTAAATTAAGATGCTGCGCTGGTCTTTTGTATGTATTCTTGTGGCAATTGCCGCTGCTGTTTTCACTTATGGAAACGTAATTAAAGGTGCAGAATTAAGCGCTAAAATATGTATGATAATATTTTCTTTCCTTTTTGTGTTAGCATTAATTGTAGAAAGAAAACCAAAGTAAAATATGTGTTAATGATTGAATAGCTCTCTAAAATCCAACCAAGTTTCAGAAAAATATTCGGGGGTATGATTTTTCTGGAAACGCAAAGCTATTCATAAAAAAACCGGTCTGTTGACCGGTTTTTTAATTTATATGATTTCCTGTTAAATTCTCCTTTCTAGGAAGTCCCACGTACCTTTTTTTGATATGCTTTAGGCGTGGTATTGTATTTATTCTTAAATATTTTTGAAAAGTAGCTTCTACTTGTAAAACCTACAGAATATACTATTTCTGAAATACTAAAGTCTGTCGTCTTTATTAATTCTTCTGCTTTTTCTATACGTACGTTCTTTATATAGTCAATAACGGTACGATCGTAAAGATATCTAAAAGCAGATTGCAATTTTGCTGCAGGTATGCCAGCTCGTTGTGTAAGCGACTCAATAGTATGCGGTAAACCTACATTATCATCTATATACTCTGCAAGTTCCTGCGCTTTTGCCAGTTCTCTTTTTGACAAAGGATTTTGCGGAAATTCATTTTGAAGATCATCTCTAAATTGTTTTATCTGCAAAGCAAGAATTAGATTGATCTGGCTTTCTATTAAAAACTTGCTAATAAGACCATCCTTTTCTATAGTTTTGAGATGTTTAATCTGCTCTGCTATTTTTAAATTATAGGTACCACGATATGAAAATTCCTCAGCATTTTCATTTAAGAACAGTTCTTTTAAAGGGTCGTCTATAAAATCTAAATAACCGCGATGATTTAGGTATTTCTCGCGATGTAACTTAAAGATATTAAACTGCAACAATTTATTTGCACTCAGGCAAAGCTCCATACCCTTACTGGTAGCACTTAGTATTATAGATTGATAATCATCTACAGATATCCATTTTGATTTGTCATAAAACCGCTGTTTTAGATCGCCATTGAGGCAGTAAATAAAGTATAGCGGACTTAAAACCGAAGTGTTTATTTTTAAAACAATATCATCATAAAACTCAACATCATATTCAAGAAGCGATATTCCGCCTTTAAAACCTATATATCGTATTAATCCCTTACCTATCTCATTATTCAGTTTAAGTGAGTATTCTTCATTATAGTTTGAAACTTCTCCTTTTAAAGAAGCATTAAGTTTATGAATTAATTCATGCACTTCGTCTTCAGCATTCAATTCTATCTCCCGCATATATGGTTGTTTGGTCAGGTTTTTTAGGCTTTAAACTGTTATAAAAACCTAAAAAATAAAGGTGCGGTAAAGTGGACGAATTGGTTAACTCAATTCTAATGATGATTAACACAAAACGTTTTTTAAGTTAATTTTAAGAAATAATTAACAATAATGCAGACAGGTTGACACATGCTCTACAATCATATTCTTTTTGTAGATTATTTTTTAAAACCATTGGTATCACCTAAAAATTCGCTGGGGCTTACGCCAAACTTTTCTCTGAAGATTTTAGAAAAGTAACTTCTACTATTGATACCCAGCTCATTAGCAACTTCAGAAATATTATGATCTGTAGTTAAGAACAAATGCTTTGCTTTTTGCAATCTTAACTCCTGCACATGTTCATTGATCGTATTGCTGTACATAAGCTTAAAGCACTCCTGCAATCTATTTACATTTGTACTTAAACGATCTGCAAGTTGCGGTATGGTAGGGAGATCATTTAATTCATTTTCAATAATATGCATTGCCTCTTTTACTAACTCTATCTCCTGAGTTGTCATAAAAGCAGTATTCTCTGTAATAGAAATCTCTGCGCTGTATCTTTCAAGCTGTACGGTAAGCAGGTTATACAGTAACCCCTTAATGTATAAAGCGCGTATAAAACCTTCTTTTTTACAGTTAATGATCTGCTGTATTATATCATAAATCTCTAAGCCAAAGGTACCGTTATGATAAAATGTATTTACCGCATACACATCTTTAAATACCGCATATAATTCACGATCTAGAACCAGAAAATCAAAATCAAAATCTTGTTGAAATTTTGCACGATCTATCTCTAAGCAAATCATTTCTACAGCTTGATCTATGGGGAATGTTAAGGTATGGTGTGTATGGTAATTGCCCACCACAATTATCTTTTGAAACTCACCCACATAAAACGGTGTATGGTGATGCTCAAGGCTATGTTGTACCTCACCTTTTGTTGTATAAATAAAGCGTAAAGGCTGGTATACGCGCGAGTTAAATTTAAAGTGCATTTCTTCACTAAACTCGACATTAAAATGTATGTGCTGTAACCCAGAACTAAAAAGGATAAATTCTATTTTTCCCTTACCCAGATGTTCAGGAATTTTAATAAAACAAAGCCCCTCTTCATTTACAACACTAGAATTTAATTGTTTGGCAAGATCGTTCATAGAACTTAAGGTAGAACCCCCATCTATATTGATAGTTCTCATTGGGATAGATTTTAGAGTGTTACTCTCCCAAAAAGAATAGAAGCGATTTTAGGTTTCCGCACAATTATTTCTTAAGGTACGCATATTAATCATATATTATTTACAAATGGCTATGAGATATGTTTACAGATAAGAAAAATAGTAAATGCGTTATTTTTAAGCATACAGTTGCTTTTTCACCTAAAAATCTCCCTTAAAAAGCACCCAGATAATTCCCGATTTTTCACCTAAAATAGCCGATTTTACCTCCTAAAAATCACTAAATTAAACACCGTGTAAAAGCTTCTGTAAAACTAATGGTATGGCAATTTCTATAGCAATTCACGGTGGTGCCGGCACTTTAATTAGAGGCGAAATGACACCTTCTAAAGAGCAGGCCTATAAGACCCAGTTACAACTTGCAACAGAGACAGGATATGGTTTACTTGAGAAAGGCAAAAGTGCTATTGAAGCCGTAGAAGCGGCAGTAAAAATTCTGGAAGATACACCTCTCTTCAATGCAGGAAAAGGAAGCGTTTTTACGGCAGAAGGTAAACATGAGATGGACGCTTCTATCATGAATGGTGAGAACCTAAAAGCGGGAGCTGTCTCGCTGGTTTTTGGCATAAAAAACCCGATTTCTCTGGCACGAGAAGTGATGCAAAACAGCGATCACGTTTTTTTAGCAGGAGAAGGGGCTATTGAGTTTGCAAAACTGCATGGTTACAAGATAGAAAATGAAGACTATTTCTACGACGACTATCGCTTTAAACAGTGGCAGGAAGTTAAAGGTACAGCTAATTTTCAGCTTGATCACAGCGCAAAAAAAGATTCAAAATTTGGGACTGTGGGTGCTGTAGCCTGTGACACCTTTGGCAATTTGGCGGCAGCCACTTCAACGGGAGGTATGACCAATAAAAAGTGGGGTCGCATAGGCGATTCTCCCATCATAGGTTCTGGCACTTACGCAAACAATAAAACTTGCGCTGTAAGCTGTACCGGCAGCGGTGAATATTTTTTGCGTGGCGTGGTGGCCTACGATGTTTCCTGCCTTATAGAATACAAAGGGCTGTCACTAGAAGAAGCGACCTCTACCGTAATTTTTGAGCGGCTTAAAAACCTGGGTGGTGATGGCGGTCTTATTGCTGTTAACGCTCAGGGCGAAATAGCAACGCCGTTTAATACAGAAGGTATGTACAGAGCCTATAAAACCTCCTCTGGAGCATCAAAAATCGCTATTTATGCCGATTAATTGTTGATAGTAGGTGAATTCATATCTACATGCAGAATTTTTACCTGATGCTTTTGAATATTGAATTTATCACCTTTAGCTAAAATATGCGTCTTCAGATTTGTGAGCGACATGAGATCGCCTTTAGACACGTATTTTTCAGAATTAAATTCTAACTCGCCGGGATCAAAAATAATAACCATTCCAGAGCCTATAACCTCAACCGTATTGCAATTCTTGATCACGAGCCCGGTATCCTCAGCAAGACCAATCCCCACCATATGCGGAAATTTCGCAACAGCTTCTGCAAGTCTGCCAAATCTGCCGCGACGTATAAAATGAGAATCTATAATTAGATTAGGAATAAAACTCATCCCCTCGCCCATTTTTACGGCTCCTTTTATAAAAGCTTCTTTTACGATACCGCCCATGATCATCTCATGTGACATACACATTGCACCGGCACTGGTACCGGCTACGATGAGCGATTCATTTTGATACCTTTCTTTTATAAGTTTATGAATGCTTGTCCCTCCTATTTTTCTCGTGATCTCAGATTGATTCCCGCCAGAGAACATGATACAATTAGCCGTTTTGATCCATTCTATATATTCAGGATCTTCAGACTGCTCGCGCTGCCTGATATCCATAATTTTAATATTAGTGCATCCCAGCTTACTAAATGCTCGTATGTAATTTTCTCCTACTTCATCTGGTATACTCGATGCGGTGGGTATAATAATTATAGAAGCTTCTTTACCACCACTCTCCTGTACAACCCGTGACAAAATACTGTCTTCTATGTATTCTGTATGGTATTTTTCCTGATTTCTTACTCCTTTATTCTCATTGCCACCTATGGGAATAAGCGTTCCTTTTAACTTCATTTATCCCGTGTATTTTGAATATAAAAATACAGCTAATGTTCTAAGAAATAGAGTACTTTTATATAAATTCATTATGAAATTTAATACGCATCATATATGAAGATAAGAGAGATTGATGCATTAAGAGGTCCTAATTACTGGTCTATACGCAGGCATAAACTTATTGTAATGGTACTCGATCTTGAAGATACAGAATACCTGCCCACACATAAGATTGAAGGCTTTAGCCAGCGGCTTCAAAATATGTTTCCCGGTATGTATGAGCACACGTGCTCAGAAGGTGTAAAAGGCGGTTTTTTTACACGCGTAAAAGATGGCACCTGGATGGGTCACGTTGCAGAACATATTGCCCTCGAGGTACAAACACTTGCCGGGATGGATACCGGTTTTGGGAGAACAAGGGGCTACGGCGAGAGAGGTGTTTATCAGGTGGTTTTCTCATATATAGAAGAAAATGTAGGCAGATATGCTGCAGAGGCTTCTGTGCGCATCTGTGAGGCTCTTATTCATGCAAAGCCTTATGATCTGGAAAAAGACATACAGGAAATGCGTGAGCTGCGCGAAATAGAGCGAATGGGACCAAGCACTCATGCCATAGTTTTAGAAGCAGAGCGCAGAGGCATCCCCTGGATTCGGTTAAATAAAAGTTCGTTATGCCAATTAGGTTATGGTTCTAATCAAAAGAGAATACAAGCTACCATTACCAGCAAAACAAGCAGCATTGGCGTAGAACTTGCATGCGATAAGGAAGAAACAAAAAGAATACTTGAGCAAGCGCAAATACCTGTACCTAAAGGTGAAATAATAGAAGACCCTGAAGATCTTAAAAATGTATGCTCGCATTTAGAATTTCCGCTTGTTATAAAACCCATAAACGGCAATCACGGCAGGGGCGTAACGGTAAATATAAATACCTACGAAGCCGCCGATCAGGCTTTTAAAATTGCTTCTGAAATTTCAAACAAAGTAATTGTAGAAAGGCATATTAGCGGAGAAGATTTTCGCCTTCTGGTCATTAATTATAAATTTGTCGCTGCCGCGAAAAGAACTCCCGCGCATATCATAGGTAATGGCACATCTACAATTAAAGAGCTTATTGAAGAGGTAAATAAAGATTCACGCAGAGGTTATGGTCATGAGAATGTGCTTACTATAATCACACTAAACGAGTTATCTCAAAATCTTATAAAAGCAAAGGGTTACACACCAGAAACTATAATCGCTAATGGCGAACTGCTAATTCTAAAAGACACTGCTAATCTTAGTACAGGCGGAACTGCAGAAGACGTCACAGATAGTGTACACCTTTCTAATCGCACAATGGCAGAGCGTATCGCGCGTCTTATAGATCTTGATATCTGTGGCATTGATATTATGACTACAGATATTACCAAGCCTGTATCTGAAACCGGCGGGACCGTTCTTGAAGTAAATGCAGCTCCCGGTTTTAGAATGCACCTTTCTCCAACTACTGGTTTACCCAGAAATGTTGCGGCTCCCGTAGTAGATGAATTGTTTCCTACAAAAGGAGACAAAGGCAGAATTCCCATTGTTGCTGTAACAGGAACTAACGGAAAAACAACTACAACACGCCTAATCGCACACATGGCAAAAATGAATGGTTGCCGCGTAGGTTACACGACAACAGATGGTGTGTATATTCAAAACCAACTTGTAATGAAAGGCGATTGCACCGGTCCCTTAAGTACTGAATTTGTCTTAAAAGATCCTACGGTCAACTTTGCAGTTTTAGAATGTGCCAGAGGTGGTTTATTGCGGGCGGGATTGGGTTTTCAAAACTGTGATGTTGGTATTGTTACTAATGTGGAAGAAGATCATCTTGGTCTTAGAGGTATTCATACCATAGATCAACTTGCAAGGGTAAAGGCCGTAATCCCAGAGACTGTCCTTCCTGACGGTTATGCAATTCTCAATGCAGATGATGATCGCGTTTATGCGATGCGTAAGAATCTCACCTGCAATATTGCGCTGTTCTCTATGCATGAGAAAAATCCACGAATTCTTGAATTTCAAAATAACGGCGGACTAACAGCTGTTTATGAAAACGGATATATAACCATAAGCAGAGGCGTATGGAAAATGCGGGTGATGAAAGCTGAGAATATTCCGCTTACTTTTAATGGTAAAGCATCTTTTATGATCGAAAATATTTTGCCCGCCGTAATTGCAGCAAATGTTAGCGGTATTAGTATTGACGATATTAAAGCCGCACTAGAGACTTTTGTGGCCTCACCATTACATACACCGGGAAGATTAAATTTATTTCAGTTCGAAAATTTTAAAGTCCTTCTTGATTACGCGCACAATCCTTCAGGAATGCGGGCACTCCAAAAATTTACAAATAACATCAACGCTTCGGTTAAAATAGGGATAATTGCCGGTATTGGCGATAGACGTCCAGAAGACACAACCGCTCTGGCGAGGATAGCCGCAGAAATGTTTGATGAGATCATAATAAGAATGGATAAATGCCTGCGCGGCCGCACCGAGGAAGAACTTATAAAAATGCTTCAAGAAGGTATAAAATCGGTTGATATCAATAAAAAAACGACTATTATTCCATCAGAAATTGAAGCGCTTACCTATGCCATGAATACGGCGCCACATAATGCTCTTATCGTTCTTTGTAGTGATGAAGTACGGGAAACTATTAGCCTTATGAATAATTTTAAAGAACAGGAATCACAAGGCGTGAATTACTTTCAAATCAATGCTTCTATTCAAGCAAAACCTCGAGAAAAACAGGTTTATAATTGAATTTATTAAAAAGAAAAATCCCTGCAAATGCAGGGATTTTTTTGTGACCCCGGAGGGATTCAAACCCCCAACCCTCAGAGCCGAAATCTGATGCGCTATTCAGTTGCGCCACGAGGCCATTATTGTTATGCTAATCTTGATTTTACTATTGATGAAATGGTTTTGCCATCTGCTTTACCGGCAAGTTGCTGTGAAGCCTGCCCCATCACTTTACCCATATCTTTCATCCCGCTTGCTCCCGTCTCTGCGATTATTTGATCTACCACAGCAGTAATCTCTTCTTCACTCATCTGCTCTGGTAAAAATTGAGCGATAACCTCAGCCTGAGCTAATTCGGGCTCTGCCAGATCTGCTCTGCCTTGTTCTGTATAAATAGCAGCACTGTCTTTACGTTGCTTTACTAGTTTCTGAAGCAATTTAAGTTCATCATCTTCACTTATCTCTTCTTTAGAACCAGTTTCAGTTTGAGCCAGTAAGATTGCAGATTTTATTGCGCGCAAAGAAGAAAGAGCATTTTGATCTTTAGCCTTCATAGCCTCTTTCATCGCGGTCATTACATCTGCCTGTAAACTCATTTTATGCTGTTTTATTTAGGTGTGCGAAGATAATGATATTTAAAATCATGAACCACATTTTGCTTTCAATTTTTATGAACTTAGAATATGTTGTAAATGAAATCTCTTCAGAAATAAAATTTAGGAAAACGCCAATAATTATAGTCCACTCTTTCTATTTTCTGCCCTTTTTAAGCGATTTTAGTCACTTTCTGCCGATTTTTTCCTTTCTAATTGAGATCTTTCTCCTGTAAATAAAAAACCCGAAACCATAATAGTTCCGGGTTTTCTCATGTAAATACTAACTAAATTTAATCTACATTATCGTGTAAAAATGAATTATTGCTACGTAATTGCACATCATCATTTCCGTCTGTTCCTAAGGTAGTACGTGATATTTTTCCCTGAGCTGAAGGATTCTCATCAAGATTCACGCCCATGCGCTTGTAAGCCGGTTGTTTCTCGATCTCATCAATCTTTGCATGATTATGATTGAACTTATAATTAAATTCTTTCATCATACGCTTACGCTCTGCCGCTCTTTCAGTAAGTAATTTTGATATAGGGCTGTTCATAGGATCCTCATCGCCCTCTACTGGTGCAGGTTGCGCTTTTGACTCTACAGTTCTTTTCTCAAAACCTATATAATCGTCTTCTTTTTTAGCTGCCAGTGCTTTTGCAGGAGCAGGCTTTGCTTTGTTAAGCTTCTCCTCCATTTCCATATAATCATCAAGACTATATCTTTTTTCACCTCTGTTGTTAACTTCGGTAACGGGAACAACTTCTACCGGATTATTTACTTCTATATTCTTAATATCGTCTTCTAATGTATAAACAATCTCCTTTTTTTCTTCCTGCTTAGGTGCTTTTGGTCTGTCCTCATTTATAGGCATATCAAAAGAAAAAGTGAATTGCTCTTCATCAATTGACTTAGGTTTTTCCTGATATTCTACAGGCTCATCAACACTTACGATCTCAAAATCTTCTTCTTCTACATTATAATCTATCACCTCCTCATACACTACCTGCAGATTGCGTATTAGATCTGTGGTAGGTATAAGATCCATCTCATTTTTTGAGGCAGCTTGTTTCGGCAACATAGCATCAAGCGGTTCTTCTTCCTCATCAAGTGTGTGAACAATAACCTGCTTTTCAGGCTTAGATTCTTCCTTTGGTGCAGAAACAGTATTTACAGGTCCGCCCGTACGCTTTGGCGAAAGGTCATGTTGTGCCTTTTGCTCGTCTTCAAGCGTATGGATTATCTTTTTAGTCTCTGTATTTACGATCTCATTCTGCTGTTCTACGTTAAACCCCGTTGCAATAATTGTTACTGCAATAGCATCACCCAGGCTCTCATCTTCACCCACACCCATAATGATGTTTGCACTGTGACCAGCCTCATCCTGAATGTGATCGTTGATCTCTCCTATCTCATCAATAGTGATTTCCTCATTACCAGAAACGATGAGCAACAATACGTTCTGTGCACCGGTTATCTTATTGTCATTAAGCAAAGGAGAATCTAAAGCTTTACGTATCGCATCTGTAGCGCGGGTACCGCCACTTGCATGCGCACTTCCCATAATTGCGGTACCACTGTTACTAAGAACAGTTTTTGCATCACGCAAGTCAATATTCTGCGTGTAATGGTGCGTAATTACTTCTGCTATACCACGAGAGGCCGTAGCAAGAACCTCATCTGCCTTACTAAAACCAGCTTTAAAGCCCAGATTTCCGTATACCTCGCGTAGTTTATTGTTGTTAATAACGATCAATGAGTCTACATGGCTACGCAAACGCTCTACACCTAATTGTGCCTGTGCATTTCTCATCTTACCTTCAAACTGAAAAGGAATTGTTACAATCCCCACAGTAAGAATATCCATCTCTTTTGCCATTTTTGCAAGTATAGGCGCTGCACCTGTACCGGTACCACCACCCATTCCTGCGGTAATAAATACCATCTTGGTATTTACACCAAACATCTGTTTGATCTCTTCTGTGCTTTCTATAGCAGCCTGCTCACCTATTTCTGGATTTGCACCAGCACCAAGACCTTCGGTAAGGCTAACACCTAACTGAATTCTTATAGGCACAGGACTGTTCTCCAGAGCTTGAGAATCTGTGTTGCAGACTACAAAATCTACACCTTTAATACCCTGGCTAAACATATGGTTTATAGCATTACTACCACCACCACCTACACCAATTACCTTGATGACATTACTTTGGTTTTTTGGTAAATCAAACGAAATGTTTTCAAAATCTGTGTTGCTCATAATATCTTGTTTTACCCGTTTTATTCTGTATTTATTCTTTTTCTTTTTTTTATTCGGCGTTATCTAAAAAATCCTTGAATTTTTCTGCCCACTTATCAAATATGCTTTTGCGTTCTCTCTTTACTTCAGGCTCCTCATGATAATCTTCTTCATAAGAAATATTTTCCTGTGGCAACGCTTCATCATCTTCAACTTCCTCTTCTACCACTGCTGTATCCTGAGGTTCTTCTTTGTGTAAATTATGCTCAAGACTATTCATAACAAGACCAACTGCTGTGGCATATAGAGGGCTCGTAGTTTCAGAATCACTATCACCGGCAAGATGCTCGTTAGGAAAACCTATGCGCGTATCCATCCCGGTTATATATTCTACTAGTTGCTTGAGATGCTTGAGTTGAGAACCACCGCCAGTTAAAACTATACCGGCGATCAGTTTCTTCTTTTGCTCTTCATGACCATAATTCTTGATCTCGAGATAAACCTGCTCTACGATCTCAACAACACGTGCGTGAATTATCTTAGAAAGGTTCTTAAGGGTTATCTCTTTAGGTTCACGACCACGTAAACCAGGTATTGAAACGATCTCGTTATCTTTATTCTCTCCCGGCCATGCAGAGCCAAACTTGATCTTAAGTAATTCTGCCTGCTTTTCTATAATTGAGCAGCCTTCTTTAATATCTTCTGTGATCACGTTGCCACCAAAAGGAATTACAGCTGTATGTCTTATAATTCCGTCTTTAAAGATTGCCAGATCTGTTGTACCACCACCTATATCAATCAATGCGACACCGGCTTCCTTCTCTTCCTGACTTAAAACCGCATTTGCAGAAGCAAGAGGTTCTAGGGTTATTTTATCAAGATTTAATCCGGCGCTTTTTACACAGCGACCTATATTTCTTATGCTAGAAACCTGACCTACAACCACGTGAAAATTGGCTTCCAGACGACCACCGTACATACCGATAGGTTCTTTTATTTCGGCTTGACCGTCAACTTTATATTCCTGCGGTAATACATGAATGATCTCCTCACCGGGTAACATAACCAGCTTGTGTACCTGGTTGCACAACATATCAATATCTCTGGCATTGATAACCTCATCTGCATTGGTCCTGGTGATATAATCACTGTGCTGTAAACTGCGTATATGTTGACCCGCAATACCTACAACCACATCTTCTATCTTTATACCAGAAACACTCTCAGCTTCCTGTACGGCTTGTTGTATAGACTGTATCGTTTGGGTAATATTATTTACCACCCCACGATGTACGCCCAGACTTTTTGACTTACCAATACCCAGTATCTCAAGTTTATGGTACTCATTGTAACGACCTATCATCGCTACAATTTTGGTAGTACCTATATCTAATCCTACTGCTATGTCCTTATGCTCCATAACTTATTTTTTAGTACCTACAACCTGACCTTTAAACCTAAGGTCTATCATGCTATACGCTTCTAAACTTTTATCTTTTAAAGCCTTTTGGTGAAAAGCTTTATAATTATTGAATTTTGACTGTAGGTTCTCAATCTTTCCCAGATTGATCTTATAGTTTAACACTCGGGGCGTAAGTGTGTAGCTACCATTTTTAACTCTGGATATACCAACTATCTGTTTATTAAGAAACTCATCATTTTTAATAAACATTAAAAGCGGGTAAATCTCACTAAGATTTTCTTTTGTCACACCTTCTGCTATTGGCACTCGTGCCGAATAGTTTGTTGATAAAGGCATTGTCTCTCCTTTATCATCAATATAAAAAGGTTGTGCAGACTGAATGCGCGCTAGTGGCTTTCTCTGCTTAACATTTGCACCAATGACACCGTCTACAGTAATGTAAACATCTGCATCATAAATCATTGCATTAGCATCCAGCTTATCTTCAAGCTCTTTCAAAACTAGAATTTCTTTTCCCTTACCCGTGAGTGCTACATCACTTTGTATTAACAATTTATTAACTGCATCTTCAGTTATAAAAAGGTTTTGATCGCCTTCAAAATTCACCTTTATATTTTCTATTTTTCGCACTGCATTTCTCTTATTTGCAAAAGCGAACAAAAATCCCGCAACACAAACTATAACAAGCATCTTTATGTAAAACCAATTCACTTTCATACCGCTAAAAGATTGGTTATTTTTAATATTTCTTCACCTATATCTCCAGCTCCCATCATGACCTGAATTCTCGCGCCAGAGTTTTGCATGGCCTGAGAGAGCTTTTCTTTTGAAACTATTTGCTTTCGCGAAAGCTTAATCTGCTCTAAAAGATGTTGAGAATCAACACCAGCAATAGGTTCTTCGCGTGCGGGATAAATATCAAGCAGGATCACCTCATCAAACATTGATAAAGAATCGGCAAATTGAGGCATAAAATCGCGCGTACGACTGAATAAATGGGGCTGAAAAACCGCCAGAACCTGCTCCCCCGGATACATTTCTCTCACCGATTGATGCACGGCCTCGATCTCTGTAGGATGATGTGCGTAGTCATCAATAAGTATTAAATCATTTGTTTTTATGCGATACGTAAATCGCCTGTTTACACCTTTAAAATTAAATAACGCCCCGGCAAGGCTTGAAATTGGGCTTCCGTAAAGGATTGCCATCGCCAGGGCTGTTACCGCATTAGACAGGTTGTGCCTGCCTGGTAGGTTAAACACTAAATTTTCAAGAATCCCGTCAGGATAATGCAGATCAAAGTGATAAGCCCCGTCCTGAATTCTAATATTTTGAGCGCTGTATTGCGCATTATCATCAACTCCCACGGTTACTCCCTCAAGTGGAAGTCCGTTTTGTATAAATAAAGTTCCGCCTTCTACAACCTGATCTGCAAAGGCTTTAAAACCTTCTGTTAAGGCTTCGGCATCGCCATAAATATCAAGATGATCTGCATCCATAGAAGTGATGCAGGCGATATTGGGATGCAAATGCAAGAAAGAACGATCAAATTCATCTGCTTCTGCAACTATAACTTCACTTCCCTTTTGAATCAGATTACTGTTGTAATTTTCTGCAATCCCGCCTAAAAAAGCGGTTACCGGCGCACCTGTTTCAGCAAGCAGATGACCCAGAATGCTAGATGTTGTTGTTTTACCGTGTGTTCCTGCAACTGCAAGACAGAATGTTTGTTTTGAAATCAAGCCCAGAACTTCTGCACGTTTCTTAACGGCAAATTCATTCTGTAAAAAGAATTGGTAACCGGCATGTGATTTAGGAACGGCTGGCGTAAAAATTACCAGTGTTTCTGCCCGATTTTTAATGAATTCTGGCAGATTTTCTACTTCGTCTTTATAAGTGATCTCAATACCCAGATCTTCTAAAGCTCTTGTAACAGCTCCCGGAGTTTTATCATAACCCGCCACTGTTTTTCCTTCAGCATGAAAATAACGAGCCAGCGCACTCATGCCTATCCCGCCAATGCCGATGAAATACAAATACTTTATGTGATCGAGTTTTGTCAACTTAAGCCGTTTTCTTTTTATCTATTAATTTCTCTATCTCTATGATTATATCCTGAGTTGCGTTAGGCAAAGCCAGTTTTTTGATGTTTTTTGCCAGTTTCTGCCTCTTTTCGACCGATTTTATCAATTCTGAAAAAACTACTTCAAAACCGTCAATTTCTTTCTCCGGAAGGAGAATTGCACCATCCTGATCTGCGATGGCTTTTGCATTTTTTGTCTGGTGATCTTCTGCCACATTGGGCGATGGTATAAAAATTACCGGTTTACCCACGATGCATAATTCTGAAACCGAACTTGCTCCAGCTCTGCTAATAATTACATCTGCAGCGGCATAAGCCATATCCATTTGATTGATATACGCCATTACTTTTACATCTTCACTTTCCGCACTCTTGTATTCTTCATAATACAATTTCCCGGTTTGCCAGATCACCTGAACGTCCTGCTCTTTTATATAATCAAGCGTATCTGCAATTAACTTATTGATCGCTCTTGCACCTAAACTACCGCCCAGAACAAGTAGGGTGGGTTTTGTTGGGTCTATATTATATTTCGCGAAAGCTTCTTCTCTTTTTTCTGAAATACTAAGCAAATCCTGACGCACAGGATTTCCTGTTTTTACGATTTTGTCTAAAGGGAAAAATTTCTCCATCCCATCATAAGCGACACAAATTTTCTGAACCTTTTTTGCTAATAGTTTGTTGGTTATTCCCGCATATGAATTTTGCTCCTGAATTACAGCCGGAATGTTTTTGCGTGTCGCCATTTCTAATAACGGTCCGCTGGCAAAACCACCGGTACCTATAACAGCATCGGGTTTGAATTTTTTAATGATTTTAGCCGATTTTAGCAGGCTACTGACCAGTTTTATGGGGAAGGCAAGATTAGATAAAGTAAGCTTACGCTGAATACCGGCAATCCAAAGTCCTTCTATTTTGTAACCTGCCTGAGGTACTTTCTCCATTTCCATACGGTCGCTGGCGCCTACAAACAGGAATTCTGCCTGCGGATGTCTTGCTTTTAAAGCATCTGCAATAGCAATGGCCGGGTAGATATGCCCCCCGGTGCCGCCTCCTGATATGATGAATTTATAGGGCTTCACTTAAAATATCTAATGGATTTTGTTCACTTTCTTCTTTAATTCTTATCTCTTCTCTTTTTGCGCTTACGCTCAAAACGATACCTACAGAAAGGCAGGTCATCCAGATCGAGGTACCACCGCTACTCACAAGTGGCAGAGTTTGTCCCGTTACCGGAAATAATTCTACTGCTACCGCCATATTTATCAACGCCTGAAAAACTATGGGCAAACCAACTCCTACGGCGACAAGTTTCCCAAAGATCGTAGGTGATTTGTGAGCAACTATTACAATTCTAAACAGCAACAACAAGTAAAGTCCCATAAGTGTCAAGCCGCCTACAAGCCCCCATTCTTCTACTATTATCGCATAAATAAAATCTGATGATGACTGTGGTAAAAAATTCTTCTGTACACTTTTACCGGGTCCTAAGCCTATAACTCCGCCTGTAGCGATAGCTATTTTTGCTTTTTCTATTTGGTAATCCTCTTCTGTATCTTCGCCATTAGCAAAATTTTCTATTCTACTTGTCCATGTGTCTACCCGGTTAGGAAACACACCAGGAAATGCTCTCGCTGTTAAAATAAAAAGCGTCAAAATAAGCAGTCCTGCGCCTACTATAGCACCAAGATATTTCACAGGATAACCACCAAGAAATGTCAAAACCACAATCATAGCAAATATTATCGCGGTTGTAGAAAAGTTAGCAGGGAGTATTAAAGCCAGCACCAAGGCCACAGGCAACCATAACGGAACGATACTTTCTTTAAACGTGATAACCTGATCCTGTACTTTAGACAAGTATCTAGCTACATATACCATTAAAACCACGGCAGCAAGCGTAGATGTTTGAAAAGTGATTCCTACTACCGGTATTTTAATCCATCTACTGGCATTAGCACCGTCTATGGTTGTGCCTTGCGCCATTGTGACAATTAGCATTATAAAGATCACAGGAAGCATAATTATAGACAACCCTCTAAAATAATGATAGGGTATTCTATGTACACCGTATAAAATACCAAAGCCCAATACAAGATGCATAAGGTGCTTTATGAGATACTGAACGGTATCGCCATCCCCGCCATATAAGTAAGCAAGATTACTACTGGCACTGTACACCGGTAAAAAGGAAAATAGTGCCAAAAAAG
Source organism: Leeuwenhoekiella sp. A2 (assembly GCF_047946655.1). GTDB lineage: Bacteria > Bacteroidota > Bacteroidia > Flavobacteriales > Flavobacteriaceae > Leeuwenhoekiella. The sequence continues at coordinate 2,432,271 of NZ_CP172311.1, read as the reverse complement.
CTACTACAGCCCAGATTGCCCGGTCTCCTTTAAGATTTATAAATATGTTGGTCTTGCTGGCCAAATTTGGTTTTTTATTTGTTTATAGATTGCGCACTGCATTTTTAAACTGACGCCCTCTGTCTTCGTAATTTTCAAAAAGGTCAAAGCTTGCACAAGCAGGAGAAAGCAAAACGCTATCGCCTTTGTGAGCGAGTTTGTATGCGATCTTTACAGCTTCGGTTATAGATTGTGTTTCTATAATAACTTCTACCATGTTAGAAAAAGTATCCATAAGCTTTTTGTTATCTACGCCCAGGCAGATAATAGCTTTCACCTTTTCATTCACAAGTGGGAAAAGATCATGATAATCATTCCCTTTATCTACTCCTCCTACAATCCAAACTGTGGGGGTTGTCATACTATCTAGCGCATAGAAAGTAGCATTTACATTTGTAGCTTTTGAGTCATTGACGTACTCAACGTTGTTGATCTTTAAAACATGTTCAAGTCTGTGCTCTACACCCTGAAAACCCTCAAGACTCTCTCTTATTGTGGCTTTACGAATGTTTAACAACCGTGATACCGTAGCCGCCGCCATAGCATTTTTAGCATTATGCGTACCTTTTAAAGAAAGATCTGTTGTTGACATATTAAATTTTTTATTACCTGTTGTTAGTATAATCTCGTTGTTAGCCAAATAGGCTCCTTGTTTTATTTCTTTTGAAACTGAAAATGGTAAAAGCTGTGATTTTACAGGATGCTCTTTTAACCAGTTTGTTATTACTTCATCATCTGCATCATAGATCAAATAATCATCTTCTGTCTGATTCATCGCTATGCGAAATTTTGAAGCGATGTAATTCTCAAATTTGTAATCATATCTGTCAAGATGATCTGGTGAAATGTTAGTTATAACCGCTATGTGTGGTGCAAAATCTATAACCCCGTCAAGCTGAAAACTACTTATCTCAAGCACATACGCATCCTGATCATTCTCTGCCACCATTTTTGCAAAACTGTCACCTATATTACCGGCAGCTGCCGCCTTTATACCTGCTTGTTGCAATATAAAAGCAGTAAGCATCGTGGTAGTTGTTTTACCATTACTCCCGGTGATTCCTATTAAGGTCGCATCTGTATATTTTGATGCGAATTCAATTTCAGAAATCACAGGAATATTTTTCGCTCTAAGCGCTTTTACAATTGGCGCTTTGTCTGGTATACCCGGACTCTTCATCACCAGGTCTGCATTGAGAATTATATCCTCGTTATGACCTAGCTCTTCCCATTCAATTCCAATATTTAAAAGAACGTCTTTATAGGTTTCTTTTATTTTTCCGAAGTCTGAAACAAAAACTTCATAACCTTTTTTCTTACCCAAAATAGCTGTACCAACACCTGATTCTCCCGCTCCTAGCACAACCAAACGCTTACACATTTACGATTGATTAGATTTATAATTTATTCGATTGCGAACTGTTTTAATTGACGCAACGGTTATAGCTACTAGTTCATCTCCTTCTTTATGCAACCTTTTTAATTCTTGTATCTCTTTATTTCCTAACTCCATTAAAATTTCTAACCAATACATGCTTTCATCTGCCTCTTCTTCCACAATTTTCAACTTGTTCAGAAAATCCTTGTTAGATTTAGCCCTGCAAGCAGCACGATAATTCGCTCCAACTGAAGCAGAACTTCTAATTAATTGTCGGCAATAAGCGTCAAAAGTCCTATCTCTTGGAATTTCTCTACAGAGCAAACCACAGTCAACAGCAATTCTTTTAGTGCGTTTTTTTATTACCTCTTGCATTATTAATCATTTATAAATCTTCATTCTGCAATCTTAAATCGCCAATCATTTTATCTCACTTTTAGTGTTACAATGGTGATAATTGCCAGTAAAATGCCGATAATCCAGAATCTGGTGACGATTTTACTTTCGTGTATTCCGCGTTTTTGATAATGATGATGTAAAGGCGACATCAAAAAAATGCGTCTTCCTTCTCCATGTTTCTTTCTGGTATATTTAAACCAACTCACCTGCATCATTACCGATAGTGTTTCCATAAAGAAAACTCCGCATAAAACAGGTATCAATAATTCTTTCCGTATTGCGATAGCTATGACAGCTATTATTCCGCCAATTGTAAGACTCCCGGTATCACCCATAAAAACCTGCGCCGGGTAGGTGTTGTACCAGAGAAAACCTACCAAGGCCCCCACAAACGCAGTGATATAAATTACCATCTCGCCGGTACGCGGGATGTACATTACATTGAGATAATCACTGAAAACAATATTGCCCGAAACCCATGCAAAAATGCCCAAAGTGAGCACAATAATAGCCGAAGATCCCGCTGCTAGTCCGTCGATACCGTCAGTAAGATTGGCACCATTTGAAACCGCGGTAACAATGAAAATCACTATGGGAATAAAAATTAACCACGCGTATTTTACATAGTCTTCACCTAACCAACCTATCAGCCGGCTGTAGTCAAACTCGTTGTCTTTAGTGAATGGAATGGTGGTAGTTAAAGCTTTTTCTTCAGAATTAAATTCACCCACAGAATTCTGCGTTATTTTCTCCTGACTGTATTTAGGATTTATAATTTCTTTTTTAATAGTAACATCTGGATGAAAAAACATCGTAACGCCTACAATAATCCCAAGCCCTACCTGACCTACGATTTTAAAATTACCATGTAAACCATCTTTATTTTTCTGCTTGATCTTTAAATAATCATCCAGAAAACCAATTGCTCCCATCCACAGTGTTGTGACAATTAAAAGAATTACATAAATATTATCAAGCTTTGCAAAAAGCAGCACCGGTATGAGCGTTGCCATAATTATAATAATACCACCCATTGTAGGAGTACCGGCTTTTTCTACCTGACCTTCAAGACCAAGGTCTCTTATAGACTCGCCAAGTTGTTTTTTCTGTAGATAAAGAATTATGCGCTTACCCCAAATTGTAGAAATTGCCAGTGATAACAATATCGCCATTGCAGCTCTGAAGGATATAAACCCAAACAATCCGGCTCCCGGGAGGCCGTATGTTTTTTCCAGATAATTAAAAAGGTAATATAGCATGTCTGTAATTTGTTTCCCACGTGATCTGGGAACGTCTTTATTTATTTAATTTCTTCAAGGTTTCAAGTACAATCTTATAATCATCAAAGTCTGTACGCTTGCCATTAACTTCCTGATACGTCTCATGTCCTTTCCCGGCGATTAAAATGATGTCATTCTCATTTGCGAGTTGACATGCCGATTTAATTGCCTGCTCGCGGTTTGTGATAGAAACCACTTTTTTAAAATTCTGTGGTTCTACTCCTTTTTCAATTTCTTTTATAATAGTCTCAGGATCTTCAGTACGAGGATTGTCACTGGTGAAAATTGTATGTGTACTTAAAGCTGAAGCGATATGTCCCATTTTTGGGCGCTTTGTTCTATCTCTGTCTCCGCCACAACCCACAACAGTAATAAGTTGCTCATTTTTAGTACGGATATCATTAATTGTTTCCAGCACATTTTTAAGCGCATCTGGTGTATGTGCGTAATCTACAATTGCTGTGATTTTTGATGGCGAAATAAAATATTGAAACCGGCCGCTAACGCTTTCCAGTTCACTTAGTAACTGTAAAGCCTCAAGTTTATCAAGACCTAATTCTTCTGCGGCAGCGTAAATAGCAAGTACATTATAGGCGTTAAAAGAACCTATCAATTTTACCCAAACTTCATGCTCCTGCACCTTTAAAAGCAATCCTGTAAATTGATTCTCTAAAATCTGCGCGTGATAATCTGCAAATGATTTTAAAGCATAAGTAAGCTTGCGCGCTTTAGTATTTTGAAGCATTACCAGCCCATTCTTATCGTCTATGTTTGAAATTGCAAAAGCAGTCTTAGGCAGATTATCAAAAAAAGATTTTTTCACATCCCTGTATTCTGCGAAGCTTGAATGGTAATCAAGATGATCGTGTGTAAGATTTGTAAAAACCCCACCTGCAAATTCTAAACCTTGTGTGCGTTTTTGATGAATACCGTGAGAACTTACTTCCATAAAGCAATATTCTACACCAGCTTCGTTCATCTCCAGCAAGTACTTATTTATCGTAAGAGGATCTGGCGTCGTATGCGTTGCGGGATGCTCTTTATCACCTACCAGAATTTTTACTGTTGAAAGTAAACCCGCTTTAAAACCTGCTTTAGTAAATAATTGATGCAATAAAGTAGCAATAGTGGTTTTACCATTAGTGCCGGTTATACCAACCAGCTTGAGGTTTTGAGACGGGGTTCCATAAAAATTGGAAGCCATAATAGCTAAAGCCGAAGCTGTATCTATAGTTTGTACGTAAGTAATACCATTAACAAAATTATCGGGTAATTCTTCACAAATAATGGCTAAAGCACCCTTATTTTCGGCCGTTTTTATATAATCATGACCATCAGATTTTGTCCCTCGCACAGCGACAAAAACATCGTCCATCCCGATCTTACGCGAGTCAAATTGAATCTCACGCACGGCAATAGCCGTACTTCCCACTACAGATTCTAGTGATACTTTATACAATATGTCTTTTAACTGTATCAAGATAACTGAAGTATGATTTGTTGATTCTTTTCTACTTTTCCGCCAGGTTTTAGTGACTGATTCTTCACCTTCCCTGTACCGCTAAATTTCACTTTCAGCCCTAAATTCTCAAGCAGAGCCACAGCATCCATACCGCTCATCCCTTTTACATCTGGCACCGTGCTGTATTTCTTTTGAGCTTTTGTATAGAAATTCTCAAAATCTGTATTTATCGAAGATGTATTCTCATCTGCAAGTTTTACCTCATCTACAACCGGCGTATCTGTATATACTTTTTGCGCGATCTTTTTAAACACGGGCGCAGAAACGATATTACCATAATACCCTATACTTTTCTTAGGCTTATGAATGACAACAATGCACGAATATTTAGGATTATCTGCAGGAAAATAACCGGCAAATGAAGCGATATATCGGTTAGGTTCTATCCAATATTCGGTTTGACAGGTTCCTGTTTTGCCCGCCATAGAAAATGCCGGAGTATAAATATTTTTAGCCGTTCCCCGCTCTACAACATGCTTCATCATGTCTTTAACCTTAGCTATTGTTTCCTTTGAACAGATCGCCGGATTTATAACTTCTTTTTCAAACTTTTCTACCGAAACATCCCACTTTTTGATCTCTTTTATAAATCGAGGTTTTACCATCTCCCCATCATTAGCTATCGCATTGTAGAAAGTAAGTGTTTGCAAGGGCGTTATAGCTACACCGTAACCAAAGGCCATCCAGGGCAAAGTTGTACCGTACCAGTTCTTATCACCGGGATAAGGAAACCTGGGGTTGCCTTCTCCTTTAATAGAAAGACCCAATTTCTCATTAAGACCCATATTATAAAGACGCTTTAAAAAACGTTTAGGATCATCTTTATAACTTCCGTTTATCAATTTGGCGAAAGCCGTATTTGAAGAAAGCTCAAAGGCTTTTGCAGCAGAAATCTTACCGTAACCACCCCAGTGCGAATCGTAAACTGTGCGATTGTAAAATTTTACCCGGCCGTTTTCTGTATCTACCACCGTGCTGCTGTCTATTACTTTATCTTCAAGCGCAGCAACCATGGCCATTAACTTAAAAGTAGATCCCGGCTCAGCAGCTTCATAAACCGCATAATTGCGATCTTCGTAATATTTACCGTCTTCAGTTCTACCCAGATTAGAAATAGCTTTTATTTCACCGGTTTTCGTTTCCATAACAACCACGCAACCGTGATCAGCTTCAAAGTGCTCTAAAGCTTCAAGCAGAGAATGATGTGCTATATCCTGAATATTTGCGTCTATTGTAGAAATAACATCATAGCCATCCTGAGGCTCAACAATGTTATCTATGCCAATGGGTTTCCACTGGCCTTTACCTATGCGTTGCTTTAATCTTCTCCCTTCAGTTCCTTCAAGATAATTATCAAAAGCGCCTTCAAGTCCCACACGGGTTTTATGACCCGCCTCATCTTTACGCACATAACCAATAGTACGCTCAGCGATTTTATCTAAGGCATGCTCTCTTACCGTATGTTGCTCTGAAATAATACCACCTTTATAAGGGCCTTTATTAAATAATGGAAGTGATTTTATCTCCAGATATTTAGAATATCCAATATTTTTACCAATAAATAAATAGCGATTGTGATTTGCTCTCGCTTTACGCAGCCTGTCTATGTGGTACGACGGCGTATTACCTAAAAGTCTTGAAAGACCTTTACCCAGATCTTTTATATTAGCTTCAAAATCTTCAGCTTTAGGAGCCAAAGCGTCAAACCTTATCTCATATTTAGGCACAGAAGTAGCAAGCAAACTACCGTCACCAGCATATAGGTTACCGCGGTTTGCAGGAATATCAAACATCTTCTCTGTACGCGCCTCTGCTAACTCCTTATATTTTTCGCCTTGAGCGAACTGAATATTGATGAGTTTAAACGCGACGAAGAAGGCGAAGATGAACATACCTCCTGCCACAAAATACATCCGGTTTAATATGTCCTTCTCGCTTACTGCCATTAGAACTTTACTCTTTTGTTTTTACTTTAATTTTTTTAGGCGGAACTTGTGATGGTTTTATGCCTTGTGGCGAAATGCGCCGTGTAATAGCGCTTTCCATTTTTAACCGCCGTACTGCAAGCCGCGTGTCTACAAACTCGCTGCGCAGTTCTTTTACTTCTGAGCTCAACTTTGAGATCTTATGTACTTTTTTATCTGCACTGTGCGAACTCGCAATCATCACAATTGCCAGCACAGACAGAAAGATTATCATACGCCAGTTCTTGATCGCATCATCACTGATGAGAAACTTCCCCTTGAGAATATGATAAATACCTTCTTTCATTATATTAAATGCGCTCTGCCACTCTTAACTTAGCACTGCGCGCTCTGTTATTTAATTTGATCTCCTCTTTAGAGGGAACTATTAAACCGTTCACCTTTTTAAAAGGAACGGTAAAATTGCCAAACATGTCTTTTTCAGGCTCCCCTTCAAAAAGACCGTTACGCATATATCGCTTAACAAGCCTGTCCTCAAGAGAATGATATGAGATTAAACTCAACCTGCCCCCGGGTTTCAAAAGCTGCTCCGTTTGTTGCAAAAACTCTTTCAACACCGCCAATTCCTGATTAACTTCTATGCGAATAGCCTGATACACTTGAGCTAAAACTTTATTCTCCCTGTTCTTTGGCAAAAAAGGACTCAAAATCTCCTTAAGCTCATCTGTTGTTTTTACAGCATTATCCTTTCGCTTAGAAACTATTGTTCTCGCAATTTTAGGAGCACTTCGCAGTTCGCCATATTGCAAAAGAACACTTGCCAGATCACCTTCAGCATATTCATTTACCACATGATAAGCAGACAGCTTGCTATTTTGATCCATCCGCATATCGAGAGAAGCTTCAAAACGTGTTGAAAAACCACGCTCTGCAACGTCAAACTGATGTGAAGACACACCAAAATCACCTAAAATTCCATCTACATGAGAAAGACCGTAAAAGCGCAAAAAGCGCTTTATATGCCTAAAATTCTCATTAATAAGCGTAAACCGCTCATCATCTATTTTATTTAAAAGAGCGTCTTGATCCTGATCAAAAGCATACAACTTCCCATTCTCTCCTAACCTGCTTAAAATCTCTCGAGAATGACCACCACCACCAAATGTGACATCAACATATACGCCGTCTGGCTTAATATTGAGTCCATCAACAGTTTCTTTTAGTAAAACCGGGTTATGATAATCCATCAGGTATTTCTATTTGATCTCCCATCACATCTTCTGCAAGCGATGCAAAATCATCTGCATCAACATCTATAGCCTGCTCATATTTGTCCTTATCCCAGATCTCTATAATATTAACCTGAGACGCTAAAACAATCTCTTTATCTATAGCCGCAAAACCCACAAGATCTTTTGGGATTAACAAACGACCAGACGAATCTGCCTCAACAATTTTAACGCCCGCGGTAAACTTGCGGATGAAATCGTTATTCTTTTTTACAAAGCGATTGAGTTTATTGATTTTTTGCATCAATATTTCCCACTCTGTCATAGGATACAACTCTAAACAATTCTGAAACAATGACCGCTTTAGCACAAAACCATTCTGTAGAACCGGAGCCAACTGCTTCTTTAAAGCAGTGGGAACCATGAGCCTACCTTTGGCATCTACTTTACATTCATATGTCCCGGTAAAATTGAGCAAGGAAGAATTGAGATTTTAGCATTTACAAATTCAAATATAGAGAATTTATTACCACATTTTACCACTTTCTACCACTTTGTTGATAAATCACCCCACTTGTTGATTAAAGCTGTAGTTATCAACAATTAGGTTTTGAGGTCAATGATTGATTATAAGTTTACTAGTACTTCTTGAACCTGATTCCCGTTATTAAGTGATTCAATTAGGTGTAAATGTCTATATTTGTCACCAAGCCTGTTGCTGACCAACTATGAAGCACGAATTAAAAACCGAAGGTAAATTTACCTATCTAGAAGCCGGTGAGGGAACCCCAATCGTTATCCTTCACGGCCTAATGGGCGGGCTAAGTAATTTTGATGGTGTTACAGATTATTTCTCACAAGTGGGATACAAGATCGTCATCCCTGAGCTGCCTATTTACTCTACTCCACTTATAAAAACCGGAGTTAAAACCTTTGCAAAATACCTCAATGACTTTTTAAAATTTAAAGGTTATAAGGAAGTTATTTTACTGGGTAATTCTCTGGGAGGGCACATTGCCCTTTACCACACAAAACTTTATCCTAAAGTGATGAAGGCTCTTGTAATTACCGGAAGTTCTGGTCTTTATGAAAGCGCTATGGGAGAAAGCTATCCTAAACGTGGTGATTATGAATATATCCGCAAAAAGGCAGAAGATGTATTTTACGATCCTAAGATAGCAACAAAAGAAATTGTAGATGATGTTTACAACACCGTTAATGATCGCAATAAACTTTTAAAAACTTTGGCTATAGCCAAAAGTGCCATTCGTCATAACATGGCTCAGGATCTTCCCCACATGCCTACTCCTACATGCATAATCTGGGGTAAAAATGATAACGTTACTCCTCCAGAAGTTGCAGAAGATTTTAATAAGCTTTTACCTGATTCTGACCTGTTCTGGATAGATGAATGCGGCCACGCCGCGATGATGGAAAAACCGGAGGAATTCAATCAAATTTTCCATAATTGGCTTAAAAAACGAAATTTTTAAGCGAAAGCTATGCAAATTAAATCGGCAGAATTTTTAGTAAGCAATTCAAGTGTGGCAAAGTGCCCGCAAGACAGGCTGCCAGAATATGCTTTTATAGGACGATCTAATGTAGGTAAATCATCACTTATCAACATGATAACAGATCGTAAAAATCTAGCAAAAACCTCCTCCAGACCAGGAAAAACGCAATTAATCAACCATTTTTTGATCAATAAGAACTGGTATCTGGTAGATTTACCCGGTTATGGTTACGCAAGAGTCTCTAAAAAAGCTAAGAAGGAATTTCAAAAATTTATCACTAATTATTTTGAAGAGCGAGAGCAACTTGTTTCTGCTTTTGTTCTAATAGACTGCAGGCATGAGCCTCAACCTATAGATCGGGAGTTCATCCAATATCTGGGAGAAAGTCAAATACCTTTTTCTATTATTTTTACTAAAGCTGACAAACTGAAGCCCAAAGCACTTGAAAAGAATATTGAAGCCTATAAACAATCTTTACTTGAAGGAGCCTGGGAAGAAATGCCGAATTATTTTGTAAGCAGCGCAGCTCACGGTTCTGGCAAGGATGAAATTCTCAATTACATAGGCGACATCAATGAGCAGCTTAAAGAAGCTTAAGCAAGTCTTTCTTTAATCCTAGTGATCAACTGTCGAGAATTCATAAGTGTATCTAATTCATGAGGATGAATTAAGACTTCTATTGCATCATTCATAACCACAAGAACTACAGGAAATTGATAGTGTGGCAGAAATTTAGAAGCAAACGCTTTCTGAAACTCCTGCTTATGATAAAACTCCATCGTGTAACCAGATTTCTTTCTAAAATCCTTCCAGAGTTTCTTTTCACCTAAAAAGCCATGCGTTATTTTGCAAAGAGAGCAGGCGTATGTTTCTGGTTTGAGCAGCTTATGTAAAGTATCTGCCAGCCCATTTGCAACGCCCGCTTCTGCATTATATACAAAGAGAAGTTTTTCTCTCTGCATTAATTTTTCTTGATCTCCAGCTTTTCTGCAAAATACTCACAGAAATCGTGCATTGTAGCGGTCATTTTCTCATCACCTGTAGCGCGGTTAAAGGTTTCTGCCATACCTACTAAAGTTTGATGAAAGAAAACCTTCATCTCATCTACCGGCATATCTTTCGTCCACAGGTCAATTCTTGCAGCTTCTTGCTTTTTGTGATCCCAGAGTGAAAGCATAATCGCCTTTGCAGGTTCATTGTGCACACCACCATCAGGAGCATTCCAGCTTATATTTTCCGGAACTCGATTTTCATCAAGTTCTACATTAAGTTGAATCTGTGTTTTTATAGTATCTGCCATTATTTACTTGGTTTATATTTTGCGTTTTCAAAAATTTCATCTGTCGTTTTGCCCGAAAGCATTTGCAGAGGTACATTATTTTTTTTCATGTAAGAGCTCACGATTTGCCATCCTATATATCTTCCTAACCGCGGTGGGGAATCATTATCAAACTCCAGATAGAATTTAGAAAATGGTGCCGGGTTTATAAAGCGCTCCAGCAATTTACTGTCTGTTTCAAAAAGTAACTGGCGCTCTACAAAGTATGTCCATATATTAACCTCATTTTCTTCTGCCCATTCTAACTGATCTGGCGTGTATGAGATTATTTCATTATTCGCTTTAAGCGAAAGCAACTCCTGCATAATATAAAGTCGTTTTCCCTGGTATATTATTTCGTCTAAAAACCGACGTTTTGCAGGACGCTTTATTAATTTTTTCGCGAAAGCTGAGGCTACATCTACCGGTATCTGCTCTTTATTAAAGTTTTGCGAGTAGAATTGTTGTATACCTTTATAAAACCTGTGATCACTGCCCAGATAGGTATCAAGGGCTACTATTAAAAGTGAATCTGCCAGAATAACCTTATTGTGATAATCTACGTCTGACGTAATGGTAACAACGGTAGGCAGGGTCGTTTTAGGGAAATAGTATTTTATGTGTTTATATAAGAGATCAAGCTCTTCCATTTCCTCATTAAAGTCAGGAAACTTTTGCTCAACCTCATTATTAAGTTCATTTTGCAGCGTGTCATTTAATTTCTTCTCCCAAAATGAAGTATCATAGCGCTCTGGGAACAAATAAGGGTACTTCTTTATCAACTGCGGCAGACCTGTTGTGTCTGCACTTGCAAACTCACGATCAAATCGTTCCAGCTGTAGATTTACATGAATTTTTGCAATTTCTTCAGGAACTTGTTTATCTTCATTGCAGGATACAAAAGCGATCAAAAAAATCAGGCAAAACACACAAAAAAATCGCGTAAAGTGGCACGCTTTCAAGCCAAAATTTTTAAAATTTAGTATTTTCACCATCCATAAGAAAATTGCGCCGCAAAGGTAGTATTTACAATTCATTAAAATAAGACTCTATGCAAACAGAAAAAGTTATAGACCATATCGTAAACTGGCTGAAAGACTATGCAATTAACGCTAACATAAGCGGCTTTGTTGTAGGAGTTAGCGGCGGTATTGACAGCGCGGTAACCTCAAGCCTTTGTGCCAAAACAGGACTACGCACTCTTTGTGTTGAGATGCCTATACACCAGCCACCCTCACACGTAACGCGAGCTCAAGAGCATATTGCACAGTTAAAAATGAGATTTGCTAATGTAAGCGATGTACGCGTTAATCTTACAGATACTTTTGAGTCACTTAAAAGCGCATTACCAGCTGCAGCAGATAGTGGTGAATTAAACCTTACACTCGCAAATACCAGGGCGCGATTAAGAATGAGCACGCTTTATTATTTTGCCGGTTTGCATAATTATCTTGTTGCCGGGACAGGAAATAAAGTAGAAGATTTTGGCGTAGGTTTTTATACTAAATATGGAGATGGCGGAGTAGATCTAAGCCCAATAGCAGATCTTATGAAATCTGAAGTTTATGAAATTGCTAAAGTGCTTGAAGTACCTAACAGCATTCATATCGCAAAACCTTCTGACGGGTTATGGGCAGATGACAGAAGTGATGAAGACCAAATAGGTGCAAGTTATGACGAGCTAGAATGGGCTATGACAATGGATCAATCTGGCAAAAAAGCATCAGACTTTTATGGTCGTGAGAGACAGGTTTTGGAAATCTTCAAGGTATTCAATACGTCAAATAAGCATAAAATGCTGCCAATACCAGTGTGCGAGATTCCATCTAATCTTAAATAACTATGCTTTTGTCCTTTATATTTACATAAACTAACCAAACATATCTTAAAAATTTGGTCGATTCTCAATAAACCAAATATATTTACACGAAAGTAGTAACACTAACCAATGACCAACCTTGCAATTGCAGATCATCATCCTATTATAAAAGAAGGGCTTCAGCACATTCTTAACAGGGAAGACTATACCATTGTTAACTTAATTGTTGACGGTGAAAATCTTATTGAACAATTAGCAAGCGAGGTGCCAGATCTTTTAATTCTAGAGATTGATCTTCCTAATTTATTAGGCTTATCTGCAATTAAAAAAATAAGACGTGAATTTCCCGGTATTAAAATTTTAATATTCAGCACCCATCCTGAAGAAATGTACGCGCTTAGCGCTATAAAATCAGGAGCTATGGGTTACGTAGGCAAATCATCAGATATTGAGGTCATCGTAAAAGCTATAGAGCAGGTTTGTAAAGGCGGTATTTACATCAATAATGACCTAACGCAAATGCTCTCTAATACGCATACGTCTACGTCAAATCTAGCTTACAAGTACAAAAAACTGTCGAGCAGAGAGATCGAGGTTCTCAATTTACTTTCTTCAGGTAAACGAAATAAAGACATTGCTGAAACTTTGAAGATAAACGAGAAAACGGTGAGTACTTATAAAACCAGACTGCTTAAGAAACTTGATGCAAGCAGCCTTGCAGAATTGATACAGCAAGCGAGACTTTTACAGACATCTGACCTATAAATAAGGCATAATTACCAGATTTCTCTTTTTAGCAATAAGAACTTCTAATTCCTTATAATCTCTTATTTCTTCAAGAACTTCTCTAGCAGAACCTGCTTGATTCTCTTTAATAGACTGCATTAACTCATGCATTTTGCCCTGTATTAAATAATGCCGCAGATTTAAAAGCGTTTGTATGGTCTCTATATCTGCATTGTCTTTAAGACTTTTTACATAGATCTCCTGCGTATCCCACCTGTGAAGCGTATGCTTTTCAACCTCTAGAATAATAGAAGATATTTGCTCGGTTTCTTTAAGCATTCCCTCCCCTTTCCATTGATCTACGCGTATATCGCCCTCACCGCGGTTTAAAAGATCTATCAATATGTAATATATTTTCTGAAATTCAGGATTTGCAAATTCTACTTCATCTTCCTGTAGATCGAGATATATCTTTTCATAAATAAGCAATTCTCTCTTTACATCCTGCTCTACTAACTTCCCATCCTTATCAGTTTCAATGGCTATGTCATCAAAAATGATGGGGTCTTTAGCATAAAGCGTAAGCAATTTTATGATATTCTGCTCTAGCTCAAACTGTCTCTGAAATTTCTCTGCCGGGGCTTTCTCAACCACTTTCATGGCCGGCTTAGCTTTTTCAGATTTTGGTGGTACGCCTTTTTTATCCTTGTTGCGTATTTGTGCTAACGTATCAAATAGTACAGCCTCCTTTATATCCATAATGCGGGCGCACTCCTGTACATACACCTCACGCTTGATCACATCTGGGATTTTTGAGATACTCTCTACCATATCTCTAATAAGACCGGCTTTTTTTACAGGATCACCTTTTGCTTCTTCTACAAGCAACGAGGCTTTGTACTGTATAAAATCTTTAGCATTCTCTTCAAGGTATTCTTTAACTTCGGGCAGTGTATGCTTTCGCGAAAAGCTATCAGGATCTTCCCCTTGAGGAAAAGAACAAACCTTTACGTTCATCCCTTCTTCCAGAATGAGGTCAATACCTCGTAATGATGCTCGCTGTCCCGCTGCATCCCCATCAAATAAAACAGTGATATTTGGCGTAAGCCGGTTGATTAAACGTATCTGGTCTGGCGTTAGAGCCGTTCCGGAAGATGCTACAACGTTCTCTACACCTAATTGATGCATTTGTATTACATCTGTATAACCTTCTACCAGGAAACAGTTATCTTCTTTTGCGATTGATTGTTTTGCATGGTAAATACCGTACAGTACTTTGCTTTTATGGTAAATATCACTTTCCGGACTATTGAGATATTTTGCTGCTTTCTTGTCGCTTGTTAAAATACGCCCACCGAAGCCTAAAATCCGCCCAGATAGTGACTGAATCGGGAACATAACTCGACCTTTAAAACGATCAAACTGCTTTTCTTCTTTTACAATTGTAAGTCCGGTTTTTTCAAGAAATTCTAATTTGTATCCTTTTCGTATCGCTTCGCTCGTAAAAGCATCCCACGTATCTGGGGAATAACCAAGTTGGAATTTTTCTATAGTTTCGCTCGTAAAACCTCTTTCTTTAAAGTAGCTCAGGCCAATTGCCTTGCCGGCTTCTGTGTTTAAAAGAGTTTTATGAAAATAATCTTTTGCAAACTCGCTCACCACATATAAACTCTCGCGTGCATCTGCTAATTCTTTCTGCTCATCTGTTTGCTCTGTTTCTTCTATCTCAATATTGTACTTTCTAGCAAGATATTTTATGGCTTCAGGATACGTAAAATGCTCATGCTCCATTAAAAAAGCAACAGCATTACCTCCTTTTCCACTTGAGAAATCCTTCCAGATCTGTTTTACAGGAGACACCATAAAACTAGGTGTGCGCTCATCACTAAACGGACTCAAACCTTTAAAGTTACTTCCTGACTTTTTAAGCTGAACAAAATCACCTATCACCTCCTCAACACGAGCGGCGTCAAATACATTATCTATAGTGGTTTTTGAGATCAAAAAATCTGCTATTTAAGGAATTTTGAAATGTAGTAGTTTCTGCAAAAATAACATTAACGCGTGACATTAAATAGAAAATTTGAAATAGAAGAGACCTATAAGTAAATCAGGGATTAGAGAAGTTAGTATTTAAAAAAACCTACAAGGTTTTTAAAACCTTGCAGGTTCTATATATTGAAGTTCAATCACTATTCTACAACTATCCTATTAAAAGAATTAATTTCATAAATATTTGACATGGAGTATATGTCACTAATTTTAGCTTTTAAACCGGAGGAGATCTTCATGCAACAGTCTTACTAATACCCATAAAAAACCTACAAGGTTTCTAAACCTTGCAGGTTTGTATAATTCCCCCTTTGGGGGCCAGGGGGCTAATCTACATCAAATCTCACACCTAGAGAGACATTATGCTGCTCTGTAGGATTATCTTTAAAAATAGTATTAAGATCGTATTTCGCATAAAGTGCAATCTCGCCCCAGGCCACATAACCACTAAGACCATAAATAAGATTATTAGTGTTGTAATTGCGTTTTAGCTTGTCTTTTTGATTATTTCCGTTTTCCTCGTATTTCAGTTTTTGAATGGTCAACAGGTTTAAACCTGCATAACCACCAAGCCCAATTTTAAACTTGTCCTGCGTAGAATACCTAAAATAATCGTCATGTTCTATTTTTTTAGAAGGCCCAAACTCAAAGTGAACAGGAAAAACCAGATTATCCATTCTCAACTTAGCCTTATCAAGATTATACGGAAATGTCTCCAGCACCGTTTGATCACCCTGCTCTACCAGATATTGATTGTCATCTATTTTTAACCCATTAAACTGAAACGAAAAACCATATTTAAAACGCAACCAGTTTGAATTGTCGAAAACACGAGTTTTCCAGGCCCAGCCTAATTCAAAAAAGCGGCTTCCTCCTATTTTGTATGGAGAATCATCAAGCGATTGCCCTTTAATGATCGCGTTATTAAAACCTACCCCCATCACAAGCGTAGAATATGTACGGCGGTCGTACACCCTTTTTATTTTGACCTCGTTACCATCGTTGTCTTTAAATTCAAAAAAGTGATCTTTCCCAAAGATGCGTAGCGTAAAACTGCTATTTTTATTTTCGTCCAGATCTGCATTGCGCTTGTACAGATCAATTTGCTTGTCAAGAATAGTTAATTGATCTTCTATATTTCTAGCGTGTCTTTCTGCGGCTTCTTTTTTAAGATCTCTCGCCTCTGCGAAACCTATCTCTCCTTCATCCAGCCTTTTGTTTATAGCTTCTACTTCGCTTTTTAACTGCTCACGCTCGCTGTCACGTATTTCTTGTTTTTTCGCTTCAAGCTGTTCTATTTTTTCCTTTACAGGAACTTCCTGCGCATTTAAATTTTGGCCAATGAGTGACATGGTCGCCATAATGGCGAGAATAATAATGTTCTTCATAATGATTGTTTTTTGCTTCCTGATCGAGAAGATCTGGAAATGATTGATTGATGAATGAATCTCCTTTTTACAATTGATTCTACTAATTATTACGATCTGCAACGGCCTCGCGTGCTTTATAGAATCCGTCTTTTAGCGCTTCAAAGACTTTATCTCTAAATGAGCGGTCGAGTTCCTGCTCTACATCCATAAGGAGTGCGTTTGCATCGACCTTGCGGGTTTGTTCGTCATAAATACGTTCTTTATAAATTTCTTCTTCGGCCTGTTTTAACAAAGCGTCTATTTCTGCATCTGTCACGGCGGTATTCTGCTCTTCTAAGGCATTATACTTTTGTAGAAGTTCATTAACCTTAGTATTGATCGCCGGTTGTACTTCATTAATCACTTCTTCTTTGGGCGAATTACTATTCTCTGCTATTTCTGATTTTTGCTCAGTTTTAACCGGTTTTTGCTCTTTAAAAGCGATTTTTTCCGGAGTAACCGGTAATTGTCTGGAATCTACAGGTTTATTTATTTCTTCTTTTTTTACTTCTACAACTTGTTCTTTTGATTTACTTTCTTCAACTAATTCTGTCTTATCGTTTTCTATAGATTCTGCCTCAATCGGAGTTTCTACAAGCACTGGCGTGTCAATCGCATTATCTTCTTTTAAAAGAAATAAAACGCCTGCGCCAATAATCCCAATAAAGCAAGCCGCAGCTAATATTCGGCCATAATTAACCGATTTTTGCTCTTTTTTAGCGGTTTTTAAACCACTTTCTATAGCATCCCAGCTTTTAGCACTGGGTTTTATAGTGCGCCCATCTAACTTCTCTTTTATATTTTCTTCAAACTTCATCGGTGCCATAGTAATAGCTGTTAGATTCTTTTAACCTCAATATTTTTAACTTATTCATTCACCTCTTTTGCTCGCACATCAAAAACCTTGATTTTTTGCTGAAGCATTTTCCGCGCTTTAAACAGTTGAGATTTTGAAGTATTTTCTGAGATATTTAAAATTTCTGCGATCTCAGTGTGTTTATATCCTTCTACCGCAAACATTACAAAAACCGCCCGGTAGCCTTCTGGCAAACTATCAATCAGCTGTTGTATGTGCTCAACTTCAAGTGTGCTGTCTACATTATTGTAAACGGCTCCTGTTTTCTCAACTTCGTAATCGCTGAACTTGATCTTGTTCTGCTGCCGTAAATAAGAAATTGACTCTCTTACCATGATCTTGCGCACCCAACCTTCAAAACTGCCTTCATGCTTGTAACTTTCTAAGTGCTTAAACACTTTTAAAAATCCGTTGCACATAGCCTCTTCTGCTTGTTGCAAGTCTGCAATATATTGCCTGCAAACGCTGAGCATTCTCCCGGCATGCTTCTCATATAATTTACGTTGCGCTTCTCTATCCTCACGAATAGCTTTACGTATGAGCTGTTTTTCATTATGAATGATAGAGATAACTTTCACGCGAGATGGTTTTTAAAAAACGCTTTCAATTATATAGACGCACCATTTTTAAAAAAGGTTGCCTGAGGTGGTAATTTTTTTTGAAAGTACTAAAAATATTTTGGGCTTATGATTCTCCTTTTGCAGCGAAAAGAGAAATAGGTAAAGCGTGCCTCTAATTATAAAAGACGGAATCAGGAATTTTCTTGCCTTACTCCACCCAGTTATTCAATTCATATTTTCTTCTCCATTTACTATCAACTCGTTCTAGAATAAGAGTTTTGCCTTCGCTGCCTTGAGCTAGCATTATATAAGCCAGATTTTTTTCTTTGTTGAAGATCGGAATGCTGAATTTGACAACACTATAGTTTGCTGTTTCTGCATTTAAGCTATCTACCATTTTCAAAATTAAATTATCGGGAACTCCCTTTTGAACCAGTCCTTTTAGATCAAATATTCTAAATCCAAAATCAGCTAGTCTATCCAAATCCAATTTTGCGTTATTAATCCTTTGTTGGTTGACAAAAGTAGTATCCATTATGTGCAGCGTATCAGCTATAAATTTAGTTAGGCTAATAGTTTTTTCTGAATTTTTAGGATCTCTTGGTAAAATAGGCGGCATCATATAGCCGCTACCAAAATTTGAAATTAGTTGTTTTCTGGACATTAAAATTTTCAGATCGGTTGTATCAGACAGGATTTCATTTAAAAATTCAAGTTTGAATTCATCTGATATTTCAGGAAGTGCTTTCTCCTTCTCACAAGAATAAAAGATTAAAACTGCAATTATTAAAATTACTTTTCTCAAAGGAGTACAATTATATTTTATTTCGCTTAAAGCGAAAAGCTATCCCAGTGATTCTTATTTCTTACGGTCTATGACATAATTGACCATAAGCTCAAGCGAGTCGCGATAAACTGAAGGTGGATATTTAGCGAGCATAAGAAGTGCTTCCTGCTGAAGTTCTTTCATCTTGGTAACTGCATAATCAAGACCGCCCTTATCTTTTACAAAAGCGATAACCTCATTGACACGCTTTTTATCTTTATTGTGATTCTTCACAGAATTGATAAGCCAGGATTTCTCTTTAGGAGTGCTATTATTAATCGCATAAATGAGCGGAAGCGTCATTTTTTGCTCCTTAATATCGATGCCTGTGGGTTTACCTATTTTCTCCTGACCGTAATCAAAAAGATCATCTTTTATCTGAAAGGCAAGGCCTATGAGTTCACCAAACTTGCGCATGTGCTTTATATCTCCTTTACCGCTATGTATAGCGGCGGCGCCCATAGCACAACAAGCAGCAATAAGTGTTGCAGTTTTCTGGCGTATGATCTCAAAGTAGATTTCTTCTGTAATATCGAGGCGGCGTGCTTTTTCTATTTGCAGCAGTTCGCCTTCACTCATTTCGCGTACAGCGACAGAAATTATGGCAAGCAGATCAAAATCTTCATTATCGATGGAAAGTAAAAGCCCCTTAGAAAGTAGAAAATCACCCACCAGAACTGCGATTTTGTTCTTCCAAAGTGCATTTAGTGAAAAGAAACCTCTGCGTCTATAGCTCTCATCAACCACATCATCGTGCACCAAAGTGGCGGTGTGAATAAGCTCTATCACAGATGCGCCCCGATACGTGCGATCATTGATCACTTCGCCGCCCAGCATTTTAGCAACGAGAAACACAAACATGGGTCGCATTTGCTTCCCTTTTCTGTTTACAATATAATGTGTGATGCGGTTAAGCAGCGGCACTTTAGACTTCATAGCAAGGGAGAACTTTTGTTCAAAAAGTTCCATCTCATGCGCTATGGGCTGCTTAATCTGTTCTACTACTTTCATACAGGCCGTAAATATAGCCTAAATAGCGGAAATGTTAAATGATGTATTATGCGCCTTTGTTTGCAAGCTGGCCACAAGCGGCATCTATATCTTTACCACGAGAGCGGCGCACGGTGGCAGTTATTCCTTTTTCTTCAAGTCTGGAAACATACCTGTCTATTGCAGAAGCGTCTGCCTGCTGAAACATACCATCATCTATAGGGTTGTATTCTATAAGATTCACCTTACTTGGCACCGCGAGACAGAAATCTATTAAAGCCTCAATATCCTGATAACGGTCATTTATACCGTCCCAAATCACATATTCATAGGTGATCTTTTTACCGGTTTTTGCATACCAGTAAATAAGAGCTTCTTTTAGATCTTTTAAAGGCATTTGCTCATTAAAAGGCATGATCTCTGTACGCACCTCATCAAGGGCTGAGTGCAAAGAAACAGCAAGGTTAAATTTTACCTCGTCATCTGCCATTTTTTTAATGATCTTAGGCACCCCTGAAGTTGAAACGGTTATACGCTTAGGAGACATACCCAGCCCACCATCTGCAGAAGTGATCTTATCTATTGCCGCCACAACATTTTTGTAGTTCATCAGGGGCTCTCCCATGCCCATAAAAACAATATTAGACAACGGGCGGTCATGGTATAAACGGCTTTGTCTGTCTATTGCAACCACCTGATCAAAAATCTCATCAGGATTTAAGTTACGCATGCGTTTAAGTCGTGCTGTAGCGCAGAATTTACAATTTAAGCTGCAACCCACTTGCGAAGAAACACAGGCTGTCGTACGGGATTTTGTAGGGATAAGTACAGATTCTACAATAAGATTATCGTGCAGCTTTACGGCATTTTTAATTGTACCGTCATTGCTGCGCTGCATGTGATCTACTTTTATATGATTGATCACAAAATGCTCATCAAGAAAAGCGCGTGTTTCTTTTGAGAGATTGGTCATATCATCAAAGCTGTGCGCTCCTTTATTCCATAACCACTCGTATACCTGATTACCTCTAAAGGCTTTTTCTCCTTTACTTGTAAAGTATTCTCTTAGCTGTTCTCTTGTAAGTGAACGTATGTCTTTTTTTGTCTGTACCACGCGGCAAAGTTACCAATTTATTCTCAGCGGTTTATTATTCTAATTATTGAGTGCTGAGACCGATTTTTGATGATTTTAGTCCGATTTTTAGTTATTCCTGACAGATTTTTTTTTCGTGTAAACGAAATATCAAAAATGTACTGAAATGTGAATAGAAATAAAAAATCCCCAATTAGTACTAACCGGGGATTTTAATATTATTTGAAATGCTATTAAAGAATAAGCATCGCGTCACCGTACGTGTAGAATTTATAACCTTCTTTTACAGCTTCGTCATATGCTCTCTTCATGAAATCATGACCTGCAAATGCAGAAACCATCATCAACAATGTTGATTTAGGTGTGTGGAAGTTTGTTACCATACAGTTTGCAATACTAAAGTCATATGGAGGGAATATGAACTTATTAGTCCACCCGCCAAATTCATTTAAAGTATGATTAGAGCTTACCGCACTTTCTAAAACACGCATTACAGTTGTACCAACTGCACAAATTCTGCGTCTTTCACCTATCGCTTTATTGATAACTGCAGTTGCATCTTTTTTAATATAAGCCTCTTCGCTATCCATTTTGTGCTTAGACAGATCTTCTACCTCAACAGGGCTAAAAGTTCCTAAACCTACGTGAAGAGTAACTTCGGCAAAATCTACACCTTTAATTTCTAAACGCTTTAATAAGTGCTTAGAGAAGTGTAAACCGGCAGTAGGAGCCGCTACAGCGCCTTCTTCTTTAGCATAAATAGTTTGATAACGCTCTGCATCATCTGGTTCTACTTCACGCTTAATGTATTTAGGTAATGGTGTCTCACCAAGTTCTGTGAGCTTATTTCTAAACTCTTCATAAGAACCATCATATAGAAAACGCAATGTTCTACCTCTTGATGTTGTATTATCTATAACCTCAGCTACCAGACTCTCATCATCGCCAAAGTAAAGCTTGTTACCTATTCTTATTTTACGTGCAGGGTCTACAAGAACGTCCCAAAGTCTGGTTTCAGAGTTAAGTTCGCGAAGAAGGAACACTTCAATACGCGCACCTGTTTTTTCTTTGTTACCGTATAAACGTGCAGGAAAAACCTTAGTATTATTAAGCACCATCACATCATTGGGCTCAAAATAATCTATAAGATCTTTAAAATGTTTGTGCTCAATGGTTTGAGTCTTGCGATTAAGAACCATCAATCTGGCTTCATCCCTGTTTTCAGCAGGGTACTCGGCCAATAATTCTTTCGGCAAGTCAAAATTAAAATGTGAAAGTTTCATTCCCATGGAATTCAGTTTTATGTATTTAAAAAAGAGTGCAAATATACAATCTCAAGGTAGGCCTTGTCAAGTAAATAACGGTTTAATTTATAAAGCCTCTAAACTGTGGTGATCTCAAAGCCTAAAGAAGTAAAATCATTCCAGAAATCAGGGTATGATTTATTTACAACCTCAGCATCTTCAAAAAGTATAGGCATCTTAAGCGCAAGAGGCGCAAAGGCCATTGCCATACGATGATCCTGATACGTTTTTATCGTTATATCTGGATTGTAGACTTTTGCCGGCTCAAGGTGCAATGAATCTTTTGTTACACCCAATTGTGCTCCCAATTTAGAAAGTTCTGTATGCAGAGCTAAAAGCCTGTCTGTTTCTTTTATTTTTAAAGTATGTAAACCGGTAAGATTACAACCTACACCCAGCCCATAACAAGTTACAGCGATTGTTTGAGCAATATCCGGACTGTTAGAAAGATCAAAACTAACGGCCTGTAATGGGGCGTTTTCTACCTTTTCTAAGGTGATTTTATGGTCACTAAAGGTGGTTTTTACCCCCAACTTTTCATAAAAGTGCGCCAGGCTGGCATCACCCTGAAGACTATTTTCTTTGTAGCTGGATAAGGTAATTTTCGCTTTTCGCGAAAGCGCCACCAGACTATAATAATAAGAAGCACTACTCCAGTCTGACTCGACGACCAGCGTTTGCTTATCTACAGTATCCTGATGAAATATCTCAATAACATCTCCCTGAAAGCTGCTTTTTACACCTATTTGCGTAAGCAAAGCACGCGTCATCTCTATATACGGCACAGAAGTGGTTTTGCCCAGCAGTTCTATTTTTAAACCATTAGGAAGTTTAGCGCCCACCATCATAAGTGCAGAAATGTACTGGCTGCTTACATGCGCCTCCAGTTTCACCTCGCTTTTTTCAAGGCGTTTTCCTTTTATAAGCAATGGCGCATAACCTTCTTTGTTTTGATAGCTAATATCTGCCCCTAATCTGCGTAATGCGTCTACCAGAATACCTATAGGTCGCTCCTGCATACGTGAGCTTCCTGTAAGAATTGTTTCTCTACCCTCATAAGCAGCAAAGTATGCAGTTAAGAAACGCATGGCGGTCCCGGCGTGATGCACATCTACAATCTTATCATGAGAAGCCAATGCTTTTTGCATAACCTGGCTGTCATCACTATTTGATAAGTTCTTTATTTTAATATTACCAAACAACGCCTGAAGAATAAGCAGGCGGTTTGATTCACTTTTTGACCCTGTAACGGTGATATTACCATCAATCTGGGGGTTTTCTTTAAATACTTTGAGCTTCATGTCTGGTAGGAATACGGTGCGAAATTACTTTAATTTTTCGTTACCGTGATGTCTATCGTGGTCCCGCTTTGTCTTTAAATCAAGTTTTTTATCGAAAGCTTCCTGCAGATCAATTCCGGTCTGGTTTGCAAGACAAAGCACAACAAACATGACATCTGCCAGTTCTTCACCTAAATCTTTGTTTTTATCGCTTTCTTTTTCGCTTTGCTCACCATAACGTCTGGCGATAATACGGGCTACTTCCCCCACTTCTTCTGTAAGTTGCGCCATATTAGTAAGTTCGTTAAAGTAGCGAACGCCGTGCTCTTTTATCCAGTTATCTACAGCCAGCTGGGCATCATTTATTCTCATGGTGTGATTTTTACCAAAACTACTTTTTCATTTTCTTTTTCTACTAATTGACGGTAAAATTCTTTTAAACTTAAGAATACTGAAGAAATTTTAACCCAATTGCTTTTTGCCAAAAGAATATCACTCTGCTTAAACCTTTGTAAGAACTATTTTTTCCTGCTCTTTTTTAACCCTTTGGTTGTAAAACTCTTTTAATGAAGCATAATCTGCAGGTTCTATAAGGACTTTGTTGATTACAAACCGAGCAATAACATTCACGTAGCCATTTTGATTTGTTATGTTATATAAAAAAGTACCCAGACCATTTGGCAAAGCTACGTTTAGCGGCTCAGGGATAGATTCAACCTTATAATTGTCTGGGTATTTTAGATTGACAATCTTGCTCAAACTAAACGGATGCACAAAGTCAACAGGATATTGACGCTCTTCTAATGTGAAAGGACTTGCGTTAAGGGCCGTGTACAATAATGGAGTAAAATATAGTTTGTCACCTATAATATCTGCTCCATGCCCTATTTCAAAATTATACGTTTCGATCACAGGAGAATCTAATTCATCTATATTCTCAATTGAGAGGTCATAAACTTCTGCGAGATTATTCTCATCTGCCTTTTGGGTTGCGAGAGTTTCAGGTTCTTTATTAGCATTTTCTCTTCTGTAATTTAACGCGTCTAAAGCCATAAAACGGGTACTACTTTTCCCGATAATTGCCCCATTTTGGTCGATTTCTGCACTAATAAGTGTGTTTTTATGTGCCGGAACATCAGAATACAGCTCTACTTCTTCAGATGCTCCGTTTTTATTAATTAATCTCCCCTTCCAGTTATAAACCCTGGCGGGTAAAAGATTAGGAACGCTAAATTTTTCTGTAGCGTCAAGCAAAATCAATTCCCCATTTAACCGTACCGAAGCGATTACATAATTATATCCCTCACGTGTGGGAAACATTGGGAAACCGTTATCTCTTGTACTTATTAAAACCGGATTTGCATCTAGCCCAACTTCTCTAAGTAAAGCTGTCAACATTAAATTAATTTCAGCAGAATTCCCTGAGCCTTTGTCATAGGCCTTAGACAGATCCTCTTCTACATATTTACGCTTATCGCCATTCCAGGTCATATGCTCTTTGATAAAATCAAAGGCAATTTGCAGCCGTTCTGTGAGTTTTACTGATTGATTATTAATGCGGTCATAATCATTTTTTAAAAAGCGTGGTTTTACAAGCTGCTCACCAAAATTTTCTGACTCAAAAATAGATTTCGCAACATCTTCCCAGGTACTGGCATATTTCTTTTCTTTACCGCTGGCGTTCTTAACAGACTGGAGTTCATAAACAATTTTAAACTGATAGTTTTCAATATTGTTCACATAGGGCTCTTCATGCAAAGCAGGAATATGCTGCATCTCAAAGTCACTTATTAATTCTGAAAAGTTCATCACCCCACTATTTGTGCGCATTGTAGAACCACCATAAGCACCCTCCTGCGCCCAGCTTACAGACATAGAGCGCTTTTTCAAATGGTCTTTAGGCTCAATTTCAAAATAACCTTTTCTTAATCGGTTAAATGTAAAAAAAGGCGGAATTCGAACTTTAAAAGTCACGTTGTCTACAGGTATCTTCTCCTGAAAAATGAGATCATCTATTTTAAAAAAGGGTGAAATTAACTTGTACTTATATTCTATTACAGAGCCTACTTTAACGTTAGGCAAAGCTAGTGAAATGGTTGTCCAGTGCTCATTATTCTCTTCTTCAAAAATACCCTCTTCATCGAGGTCTGTTTTAACAATCCTTTCATCTTCAAGGTTAAAAGTAAGAGCCTCTATTTTGCGCACTTCTTCTTCAGCACTACCGTCGTTATAAAAACTAATCTTTTGAGTAGCGTAGTCTAGCCCTTCTTTGTTCAAAATTTTAATACGTTCCTGTACTTCACTAACAATGATCCACCCATCTGAAGAATCATATTCAAAATAGGTTTCTCTACCGCGATGAAGAATTACTGCAGAAGCTGTAGAATCATCAGGATAGGTTGCTAATCTTAATTCTTCTTTTGAGACTTTACCATAATTATAATTTTGAGCTTGTCCCCAATTGTAAAAAAGAATTACTGCTATTAGTAATATTAGTTTCATACTGCTTTTTTAAGTTTTAACCAGAACAACTTTCTCATTTTCTTTAATCAGCCGTTGATTGTAAAAATCTTTTATAACGGCATAATCTTCGGCAGGAAACTGAGGCTTATTTAAGGTAAATCTCACCATAACATTAAGTAAATTTCCAGAAGATGTTGTGGTAAAGAAATAGGTTCCCAAACCATTAGGCAAAGCCATCTTAACTGCTTCAGGAGCTGTTTCTACCGTATAACCTTCTGGTAGTTTTAAGTTAACTGATATAGCATGCACAAAAGTTTCCTGATCTACAGGATATGAACGCGTCTCACGGTTATACGGGTTTTCACCTAATTTAAGAAAAAGTAAAGGTGCCATGTACATTTTATCGCCCACCACACTTACAGCCTGAGGTATCTCAAAATCATACGTTTCTAGTAAAAATTCTTCTGAATCTTCTTTATTCTCTATTTTAAAATTATGTGTATAGTCAAGTAGTTCTTGAGGTACAATTGCGTTTGTATAGTTTTCTAATGATTGTCCTTCTATTGATTTACGTGCTTCTAAAGCTTCAAGCCCCGTATATTTATGTGATATACTTCCGGTTAAAACACCATCAGCAGTAAGCTCACCGCGCAATAAATAGTTTTGACCAGAGTGATTGTTATATAGATTTATTTCTGTAGAAGTACCATCAGGCTTTATCATCCTTCCTTGCCCGCTATAAGCTCTGGCAGGCAATACATTTAATGCAGACATAGGCTCTGTAGCATCAAGCAGGAACGTTTTACCATTTAGTTTTACTAAAGCTATTACATAATCATAAGCGCGAAGAGAAGGAAAATTAGTTATACCGTGCTGTCTGGTGCTTAGTAAAACCGGGTGTGCATCAAAACCACAAGCATTTAAAAAGGCAATAAGATTAAGGTTTACACCTGCTACATTTCCTGTACGCGAAGTATAACTTTCTTCCAGATCTTTTTTTGCCCAATAACTTCTCTTACCATTCCAAGTTATACGATGTTTTACAAATTCAAAGGCTTTTTTTAAGCGATTTAAGGTATCTCCCTCCTGAGATATAAGTTGTTTTGCATCATTCTCTAAATACCGAACAGATTGCAGTTGCTTCCCAAATTCTTCATCTTCAAAAATCATTTTGGTTACATCCTGCCATGTTTTAGAATAGACAGTTTCTTTTCCTTTTAAACTGGTACTGCTTTCAAGTTCATACAAAACCTGCAGCTTATAATCATCTATATTATTAACATACTTCTCGTGTGTAAGAGCAGGTACATTATTAGCCTCAAACTGCGAGATTAGTTCTTTAAAATATAAAGTCCCCAGATTTTCTGATTGCTTTTTGTGCTTAAAATCCAGATTAATTGCGTCATTGATTTTTAAACTTCTTTCCCCTATGTGTTCTTTAAAATCTATATCGTATAACCCCCTTTTAACTATTTTATACAAGAAAAACTGAGGTGTGCTTATCGTAGCGTAATAATGTTTTAAGGGAATGTCCTGCTGTAATTTGAGCGGAACTAAACTCGATATAAAGGGCGCATAAATAGTATACTTCCACTCTATTATATCACCTACTTTCACGTTAGGCATCGTCCAGGTATAAAAATCGTAATCATCAGATTCTGAATACTCAAAAACACCTTCATCCTGCAGCGGGTATTTTTTTACCTCTCCATTTTCAAGTGTGTAGGTGAATCCTTCCAGTTCGTTAATTTTTATTCTGTCTTTATGATTTTTGTATGCTTTTAATCTATTAGTAGCATAATCAAGACCTTCTTTAGAAAGTATTTTAATGCGCTCATGCATATCTGTAATTACAACCCATCCCTGCGAAGCGCTGTAATCAAAATATGTGTTTCGGCTCCTGTCTAAAATTACCGCTGAAGCGGAAGAATCTGCCCTATAAGTTGCTAATTCTAATTCTTCTTTAGACCCTTTCTCTAATTCATAATCCTGCGCAAAAGAATGAAAACAGCATAGGAAGGTAATAGCTACAATTAGCTGCATCAGGGTATATTCATAATGAGAAATTAATTAGGAAAACTAGACTTTGGTCAAAACCACCTTTTCATTTTCTTTAGCTATCACTATATCATAGAATTTCTTAATATCCTGGTAATAATCAGGGCCAATAAGTGGCGTATTGATGGCTAATTCTATAGACAGCTGTATTTTTGAAGCCACTTGAGAAATACGGTATACAAAGCTTCCCATATCGTCTGATAAGCTTACCGCCGCACTCTCTGGCAAACTCTCTATTTGATATCCTTCTGGAATATCGATGCTTATAATGTATTTGTTTTTTCTGGTGTAAACATAGTCAATAGGATATGTTCTTTCTTCTGCCGTAAACGGATTCTCCAGCGTCGCCAAATAAAACATGGGAGAGAAATACACTTTACCTCCTATTTGCTCCAGACTTTCGGTCTCAAAATCATAGTTTAACATCACCGGCTTGTACAATGTCTCCAGATTATCTGCCTCAACATCATGTAATTCTACACCTGTATAGTTCTCTTCTAGTTTCAGCCTCATCTCATCTTCATCTGCAGTAGCAAATCGTATTCTTTGAGCCAGAGCAAAATGACCTTCATACTTGTTATTTGCTTTACCCATTGCATTTAGCTGATCATCTATATTAACAGAGAGCAGGGTGCTTTGCATGGCCGGTTTGCTAGGGTAGAGATTTACCCATTTTGATGTACCGTCTTCTCGTATAAGACGACCATTCCAGTTAAGAAGCTCTTCTTCCATAAGGTTAACTTCTCCTCTTTTGTTTGTGGCATCCATAAGAGTAAGTATACCATTTACTTCCGCGCCAGCGATAACGTAATTAAAGCCTTCACGAGTAGGAAAAATAGGTATGCCGTGATTTTTTGTGCTTAGTATTACCGGGTTTGCATCAATACCAGCATAGCGCAGCATCGCAACAAGCATAAGATTAATGTCTGCACTGTTACCAGATCCTTTTTTATAAGCGCTTCTTACGCCTTCATCTGTATACATACCAAAATATGAGTTCCACGCCATTTTGTTTTTTACAAACTCAAATACTTTGATCATCTTCTCATTTATACTCGAAGTATTTGCAAGTAAAGCATCTATATCGTCTTCAAAAAAGCTCTTGATTTTTAACTCATCACCAAAATTGGGTGATTCATAAATACTTTTAGAAACCGCTTCCCAAGTGGTACTTTTATAATCTACAGACTGTCTGGGATATTTGGTGTAAGCCAATTCAAACTTTAAAGCAGACATATAATTTTCTACATTACCACAGTATACTTCTTCTTTTAATGCAGGAACGTCTTCAACTTCTATAATATAAATTGTTTCTTTTAGATCCAGTTCTTCTGTAGAAGTATTACCTATTGCACTTCTTGTGTCCAGAAAATCTCGTGTATATCTAAAAGAAAGTTTTCTGTTATTGATCTCTTCATCAATTTTAATTGGCAACCATCCTTTTTGATGCATTTTATAGCCTAAATATTCTATCGTTGCAAATCGTATGGAAGATTTATTAATTGGTATTTTCTCCTGTAATCTCAACTCATTTATATTACCTATAAAGGGTGTCTTGAGTGTATATTTAAATTCAAAAACAGAGCCGTCCTGCACATCTGGCATTGTAAACTTCTTAACCTCTACATTCTTGCTGCGTTCTTCATCAAAAATACCATCATTTCGCAGTTTTGATTCTTTTATTTTACCATCTACCAGATTGTATGTAACCCCCTTTAAACCTCTTACTTCTTCCTTAGCTCCACCAGAGCCTTGATATTGACCTAAAAAACGGGTCGCCCAGTCATAACCTTCTTTATTGTAGATTTTCACACGCTCATAAACATCTGACAAGAGAAAAAAGCCTAATTCCTGATCGTATTCAAACTTTGAGCGCTCTTCATGATATAAGATAGCCGCATTAGCGTCTGCATCTAAAGGGTGTTGTGTTTCTGCCAATTCTTCTTTAGAAACTTTGCCATACCTAAAGTCCTGGCTATAGCCTATTAGTAAATTAAAAAAGAATAGAATAATGAGTAGTTTTTTGTGCATACTAAGACTTTTTTCTAATTAATAATTTGAGGTTATCATAGCGTGCTATCTGCTTGCAATAGTCACGATATTTTTTATAGAGTTCTGGACCATACTCACCTTCATTAACTATCTCTTTACGGTAGTACACCAGCTTACCTGCATCATCAAGTTTTACTTCTGCATGATAACTGCCAAATTCATTTTCTTCATCAAGAGCTTCAGGGAGAGCTGCTGCAGTGTACCCTTCAGGCAGCTTATATTCAAATGTATCTTCACTAATACTGCCCCGCATTAAAATGAAATTTGTTAATCTGTCTCTATAGCGTGGCGGTATATTTTTGCTACTACCGCTAAAAGCATTAGCCTTTAGAAGAATCTCATCGTTAACAAGGTCTGCGTAATTTTTAATGGTAAAATTCATATCCTCTTCAAAGGCCACATTTTCCTTGTCATTATCAAGTTCTATTTCAGAAAGTTCGAGACTGCTTACCTGGCTCCATTGGTCTAAATAATTCTCTTTTATTTCCTTTTCGCTCTGTGACTTCATATACATTTTATCACCATAAAAGATACCATGAGAAGTCATACTCAGCTGGCCTGTAACATTGCCATCATTTGCCAGATCAAGTGAAACGTGAGTAATGTGATTGTTAGAAACCCCGTCATATTTTGTCGTTTTTGCCATCACGCCACCTTCATCTGTCATCATTAAAACTTCACGATCATCAGTAAAATCACCTAAATAACCAAATGGCGTAACCTGACTTGTACATTCCAGCCAAACCAAATCTTCTTTCTCTGCCAGGTCTACAGCAAGAATTGCATGATTACCTTGTACAGCCACAAGATCTGGATCTAAAGATCGCTTTTCTTCTCCTGCATAGAGCACCGTGTAATAAGAAGGGATATCAACTGCCTGAAGCAGGTTTTTAGTATAATTAGTCAATGCTTTACAATCACCATAACCAAGCCTGTCAACTTCTGATGCTTTCATAGGCTTCCAGCCACCTATGCCTACCTGCACGCTTATATAACGCACTTTATCCTGCACAAACTGATAGATTTTTTTGGCTTTAGCCAAATCTGTGGTTTCATTTGCCACCATCGCTCGTACTGCGGTAACCGTTTCTTGTGGAAGGTCATTACATTCCTGCAACAGATTATTTGTCATCCAGGAACCAAAGCTTTGCCAACTATCTGCTACACCCGGCACACCTTCAAGATAAAAGTTGTTTAAAGCACATTTTACGTAAGGCATATGATCTGTAAATGCAGGTGAAAGATATTCTCGCTTTACAGCAGGAATATTTTGAGCGGTCCACGCTATATGTCCTGGCTTTTCGGTCTTTTCTATCTTATAATCGCCAAAATTGACCTCCTTTACAGCTAGCTTATCTGCGGGGTCATAAATTATCTCATACTTAGAATATTGCGTGCTGCTGCCATAATCACCTATTGGCAACCAGCCAGGTATAAAAGCTGTTGTTTCAGACTTAACTTCAGACTCAAAAACTATCGTATAAGGATATGAGGTAGGCGTGTAATCAAGATGCAATACGCGAGAATCTGCAAATAGAGTTCCGCCAGATACAGCACTAACATCTTTAAAATCTCGTTTTTTGAATTTTTCCTGTTCCTGACCCAATAGGTCATAAACAGTAGCGCTTATGTCGCGTACGTTTGTATTGTCATCGTAGTAAACATAGGCATCTACATCAGAATTTCCTTTTTTATTGAGCACGGTTATGACTCGATAATTCTTCCAGATTAAATATCTGGGATCAGAAACATCTAGTGTAATTAACTCATTGCGCAAAACGCTGTCTGCGTTTTCTTTTAATTGCTTTGGCACTGTGAGAGGAGAAAAATCAGCGTCCTGGGCAATACAAACAAATCCTACCAAAAAGAGGATTTGGGATAGAATATATTTCATAAAAAAATGTGAACAGGGCTAATATAAGAATAAATTATAAAAAACGAATTTACTCTCTGTTTTTACTATCAATAATTATAGTTACGGGACCGTTATTAACAAGTGAAACTTGCATATCTGCCCCGAAAATCCCCGTTTTTACCCGATTTTTCACCGCTATAGAAAGGTTTTCAACAAATTTCTCATAAAGAGGAATTGCAACATCTGGTCTAGCTGCATTTATAAATGAAGGCCGATTACCTTTCTTTGTACTGGCATGAAGTGTGAATTGACTTATTAAAAGAATCTCTCCATTTACATCAAGAATAGATTTATTCATCAAGCCCTGCTCATCGCTAAAAACCCGCAGACCGGTAATTTTGCGCACGAGCCAGTCAATATCATCAGTTGTATCTTTAGTTTCAATACCTAAAAGAATTAAAAATCCGGTTTTAATTGCCCCGTTAACTTTACCTTCTATTGTGACTGACGCTTCACTAACTCGTTGTACTACTACACGCATAATTATTGACCCGTATCGTAAATATCGCGGCGGTAATTCTCTTCCTCACCTTCTAATATTTGCACATAGCTTTTGTAGCGCGACCAGAATAATTGGTCATTTTCCAGAGCATCTTTTACGGCACAATGTGGTTCTTCAAGATGCAGGCAATTGTTGAATTTGCAGTTTTCTTTAAGCGCAAAAAATTCTGGGAAGTAATCGCCTAATTCCTCTTTTGCAATATCAACTACGCCAAAACCTTTAATTCCCGGCGTGTCTATGATTCTGGCGTCAAAACTAAGATCAAACATCTCGGCAAAAGTAGTAGTATGTTGACCCTGCATATGCTGATCGCTTATTTCTTTAGTCTTTAGATCTAGAGCCGGCTCAATAGCATTCACCAGAGTAGATTTACCTACACCACTATGACCAGAAAACATGCTGGTCTTACCCTGCATCATCTCGCGCACCTGATCTACATTTTTACCCGTGGTAGCAGATATCCCCACACATGTATAACCTATCTCGCGATACATCTCTGCAAGAAATTTAACTTCAGCTTTTTCTTCAAGTGTATAGGTGTCTATTTTGTTAAAAAGCAGGATCGCTTCAATGTGATACGCCTCTGCAGTTACCAGAAAACGATCAATAAACGTCGTGAAGGTAGGCGGGTTATTAAGCGTCACCAGCAGAAAAGCAATATCAACATTAGCTGCTATGATATGCGTTTGCTTAGAAAGGTTAACAGATTTACGTATCACATAATTCTCCCGTTCTCGTATATTTTTAATGACACCGGTGACGGCATCGCTGGTTTCTTCAAGCTCAAAATCAACCACATCGCCTACAGCCACAGGGTTTGTACTTTTTATTCCGCGCATGCGAAATTTACCTTTAATACGACAATCGTAAAAACGGCCGCTTTCATTCTTTACTGTGTACCAGCTTCCTGTTGATTTGTAGACGGTTCCCTTCAAATTTTAATGTAGCGCTAAAATTAAATTGTAAAACTACTTTATTTTCTGCTATTTGCAGCCTCACTTAAAAACTCAATAATGAAAAAAACTACATTGACCAGTATTGCTTTTTTGCTACTTTCTTTTATATCATTTGCACAAACCAGTCTTTATGAAAATCCTGATTTTGATCAGATTGCTACAGATCACAAGATTATAGCCATTTTACCTTTTAAGGCTACGGTAGAATTAAGACCCAAGCAAATGGAAAAAATGACCCCAGATCAATTTAAAGAATTAGAACTTAGTGAAGGTGAAAGCATTCAAAATGCGATGCATTCCTGGTTTTTAAAACGAAAAAAACGCGGGACGCTCTCTATTGATGTGATGGAACCAAAACGTGTTAACACCTTACTTCTTAAAGAAGGTATCACTGTTGATAACATAAATGGTTACACCACTGAAGATCTGGCGCAAATTCTGGGCGTAGATGCAATTATTTCTGGCACTTATGAAACTAACAAACCCATGTCTGATGGTGCTTCTATAGCTCTTGGTGTGCTTATTGGTTTCTGGGGAACGACAAATTCTGCCATTGTAAACATGAGCGTAAATAATGCAAAAGATGGTCAATTACTTTGGAACTACAATAAAAAAGTAAAAGGCAGTCTGGGTAGTAGCTCAGATGATCTTATAAACACGCTAATGCGAAAAGCCTCAAGAAGAATGGCTTACACAAAATAGTGAGACAGGGCACAAATTAAGGTACAGATATTGCTCTATATCGTTTAAAATTAAATCGATATGAAAAATATAAAACTGATTTTATTCTTTACCGTCCTCTTTACAGGTGTTTTAAGTGCCCAAAATAAGGACAGTAAATTTGAAAATCTGAAATCCTTAATTGAGTCTAAGAATTTTCGCTTTGAAGGTACCTGGGCATACCCTATGCGCGGCGGCAACATAAATCTTATAGGTAATCCTAATTCTCTTGATGTGAAAGGTGATTCTGTAAATGTTTACTTACCGTTTTTTGGTGTTTCTCAATTATCACATTATAATACAAATGGCGGATTTAAATATGAAGGCCTTGCTGAAAATTATAAAGTAACTTATGATGACGAGAAACAAAAGGCAACCATTACCTTTAATGTGCATCAGGAAGTTGAGCGACTGGATGTGACAATCACAGCTTCTTCAATTGATAACGCAAATGTAGATGTAATAAGCAGTCATCGCGATATTATGCGTTATAGAGGAGACTTAGAAAAACTGAAAGAAAAAGAGTAAAAATCGGGTTAAAAAGAATAAAAAAACCGCCCCAAAAAGGCGGTTTTTTTATTCTTTATTGAAATGTTTTCTATGCTTCAGAAAGGCGCTCAATCTTCTTTTGATGATTGATAGATTCCTGGTGAATAGCTTTAAACACACGTAAGATAAATTCTTCACTTAAGCTATGCTTTTCGCCTTCAAGGATCATAGCTCCTAAAATTTCGTTCCAACGTTTTGTTTGTAAGATAGCCACGTTGTTCTCAAGTTTCAATTCGCCAATTGAATCAGCGATTTTCATACGCTTACCTAAGTTTTCAATCAACTGGTGATCTACAACATCTATCTGCGTACGTAGCGTATTCAACTTGTTTTTAAATTCTGCTGCGGTACCTTCTTCTTTACGTATTTTAAGATCATTCATGATCTCAACAAGTCTTGATGGTGTAATTTGCTGTGCAGCATCACTCCATGCATTGTCTGGATCAAAATGAGTCTCAACCATTATACCATCATAATTAAGATCTAAACCTGTCTGGCATAGGTCAAAAATGATATCACGACGTCCTGCAATATGTGAAGGATCTAAGATTAATGGCAGATCAGGAAATTTATTCTGAAGATCAATAGCTATTTGCCACTCAGGATTGTTTCTGTAACGTGTTTTCTCATAAGTAGAGAAACCGCGGTGTATAACACCTAGATTTTTAATGTCCTGTGTATAAAAACGCTCTACAGCACCTAACCATAATGCAAGATCAGGGTTAACCGGGTTCTTAATAAGCACAACTTTATCTGTACCTTTTAATGCGTCTGCAATATCCTGTACGATAAAAGGTGATACAGTTGTACGCGCACCTATCCACAGAATGTCGATATCATGTTTAAGCGCAAGCTCTACATGATGAGCATTAGCCACCTCTGTAGTGGTAAGCATTCCCGTTTCTTCTTTAGCTTTTTGCAACCATTTAAGACCCAACGCTCCTACGCCTTCAAACATTCCCGGGCGGGTACGTGGTTTCCAGATACCGGCACGCAATACGGTAGCATCTGTATCTTTTAATTGGTGTGCAATTTTGAGTACTTGATCTTCAGTCTCTGCACTACAAGGGCCGGCTATAACCAGGGGATGATCCAGATTAAAGGCGTCCAGCCAGTTTCTCAGTTCTTTTTTGTTTTCCATGACTCTGCAAAATTACGGCTTTATGCCATTATGATAATCCTTTTAATATAGTTTTTATGTGATTTGTGTTTTCCATTTCATTATAAACAGCCTCATAATCATCATTTTCCAGATAATACTTAAAATGATTAAGATTACTTATATACTCTGTAAGGGTCTCAAGAACATGCATTTTATTCTCCTTAAAGATAGGCGTCCATGTTGCGGGGTTACTTTTTGCCAGACGAACTGTAGAAGCAAAACCACTACCCGCCATATCAAAAATATCTTTTTCGTTCTTCTCCTTTTCAATCACAGTCTTCCCTAACATAAAACTGCTTATATGTGATAAATGCGAAACATACGCAATATGCTTGTCATGCGATTGTGGCTCCATGTAGCGCATGTGCATGCCTATTGCTTCAAAAAGCTGTAATGCTTTTTGCTGAAGCTTTTCATCTGTTTTTTCCAGCTCACAAACAATAAGTGTCTTACCGTCATATAGCTTTTCAATCGCTGCCGTAGGACCAGAAAATTCAGTACCTGCAATAGGGTGAGCCGCAAGAAAATTCTTCCTTTTTGCATGACCTGCAGCCGCATTACAAATGCCTGCTTTTGTACTGCCCATATCTATAACCAATGCATTTTCATTCACACGATCCAGAATTAACGGAAGTTGATCATTTGCCTGATCTACCGGAATAGAAAGAATGACCAGATCTGCTTTTTTTAAATCGTCATAAGTCGCAGATGCATCTATAACCCCCAGCTTTTTAGCTTCTTCAAGATTCTCCTTATTTGCATCGATGCCATAAATCGTACTTCCCGAAAGCGTTTTTTTAGCATCTCGCGCAAAAGAACCACCTATGAGCCCTACACCTACAATATATATATTCTTAAATTCTTCCATTAGTTGTTCAGTGATGACTGACTAAAATCTGCTTATTGCCTCTTTAATTTTTTCTTCGGTTACACAAAGTGAAAACCTGATATAACCTTCTCCCTGACTGCCAAAAATCGTCCCCGGAGTGATAAAAACGCTCTTTTTAAGCAAAATATCGTCTATAAAGGCCTCTGCATCTCCGGTTCCTTCTGGTAATTTTGCCCACACAAACATTCCCGCCGTGTCTTTATCAAAGGTGCAGCCTAACTTTTCAGCCAGTTGCCACACGAGTTCGCGGCGTTTTGCATAAACAGCATTGAGTTTATTAAACCACTTTTCTCCCTCTTTAAGTACAGCAACAGCTCCTTTTTGTATGCCATAAAACATACCGCTATCCATATTGCTTTTTACGGTAAGGATATCATCAATATATTTCTGATCTCCCAGAACCATACCTACTCGCCAGCCCGCCATATTAAATGATTTACTTAGCGAATTAAGCTCAAGCGCGACATCTTTTGCTCCTGGAACGCTTAAAATAGAAACCGGCTCCTCGTTTAATATAAAACTGTAAGGATTGTCATTAATAAGTAAAATGTCGTTTGCTTTCGCGAAAGCGATCAAATCTTCAAAATCCTGCTGCGACGCTTTTGCTCCCGTAGGCATATTGGGATAGTTGACCCACATCAATTTTACTTTACTCAAATCTTGTTGAGACAAAGCCTCAAGATCTGGCAACCAGTTTCCTTTTGCATTTAGTTCATAATAAACAGGTTCTGCCTCAAGCAAACGCGTCACAGAAGTATATGTAGGATAACCGGGATTGGGGATTAAAACCTCATCTCCCGCATTAAGAAAAGTCATGCTAATGTGCATAATTCCCTCTTTTGAGCCCATAAGTGGCAACACCTCTGTCTCGCTGTTAAGCTCAACACTATATTGCTTTTTATAGAAATCTACCATTGCATTGCGCAACTCTGGCAAACCTTTATAACTCTGATATTGATGTGCGGGACCGTCCTGTAATGCTTCTGTTAACGATTGTATCACTTGCGGCGGCGGTGCAAGATCTGGACTACCTATACCCATATTAATTATAGGCTTGCCAGCTTCGGCCAGGGCACGCACTTCCTTAAGCTTACGCGAAAAGTAATATTCTGTGGTTTGATTTAAACGGTTAGCCGTTGTGATCATATCTTTCTGTTTTTGTATTCGCCTAAAATCTCAAAGTTCTTGGCCATTATATTCAGCAATTTCTTAGCTTTTTCAAAATGTCTGTATTCTTTAAATGTCACATCAACAAAGAAAGAATATATCCACGGTGTCTCAATTACAGGCAACGATTGTATTTTAGTCAGGTTCAGTCTGCAATCGCTCATTACATTTAAAACGGCTGCCAGACTACCTCTTTTGTGGTCTGTTAAGAATTTTAAAGATGCTTTATCAGGAACTCCGTTCTCTGTACGCCCATTATTATTGAGGATAAAAAAGCGCGTAGAATTGTCTTTTATCGTTTGTATGTTCTCAGCGATTAATTCAAGACCATAGATTTCTGCCGCTGTGGTGCTTGCAATTGCTCCTATCCCTTTTGCCTGTTCTTCAAAAACACGTTTTGCCGCACCTGCAGTATCATCTTCTTCTACCATTTTTATAGCTCCCTGCCCTTTAAAGAAATCGCGACATTGCAATAGCGCCATTGGGTGCGACCAAACCTCTCTAATATCGCTCATTTTTTGACCGGGTAATGCCATTAAATTTTGATTGATAGGCAGGTAATATTCGCCTTCAATATTTAATTTATACTCGTCAATAAGAGCGTAGTTAGGAATAATACTACCGGCAATACTATTCTCAATTGCCATTACAGCATCTGTGCTTTCGCCATCGAGCAAGCTATTTACCACATCCTGAAAAGTGCGACATTCTGTTACAACAACATCCTGCGTAAAAAATTCTTGTGCCACTCTATGGTGAAAGGAACCTTTTATTCCCTGTATGGCTACTTTTCGATTTTTCATAGTTACATGAAGTCCGGCTTCAGTATTAATGTTAGCGACTGGTACTTTTACCTAAAACGCATATAAAGAACAAAATTCTGATATAAAAAAAGGTCCCGATTATTTACCGAGACCTTTATATACTATACGCTTACGTTTATCTATAGCGGTCCCGTTCCTTTTTGATAAAAAAAGAAGTAATAACGGTTCCAGAAATAACGCAAGTTGAACATTGTCTTATTATTAGCGGCTAAAGTACTTAAATAAGTGGAAATGGGTATAAAAAATAGTGATTTTTACAGATATTTTTATAAACCAGATAAAATGGGTTATTAAAATAAATAACATGCAACACAAATGCTATTTCATAAAGATATTTTCAAGGTTTGCAAAATCAGGGTTTCTTCTCTCATCTATAGATTTCTCCCATTGTATTAAAAACCACTCTTGAAAAAATTTCTCAGGCGAAACCTATAATTAGTATTTGTTTAATTCTTAAAAAGAAGCGTTTAAAGTATCTTTGAACAACTTGTTTACTGATAACATAATAGATATTAAGCTATTTTCACGTAAATCAATCTCTTGTCCCCGCATGTCTATAACCGTTTCTGAAATTACTAAACTTTACGGCGCACAAAAAGCGCTCGATTCTGTCTCATTTTCAATCAATAAAGGTGAGATAACAGGGTTCTTAGGACCTAACGGTGCAGGCAAAAGTACGATGATGAAAATTCTCACCACTTATCTTGAACCCACATCGGGAAGTGCACGTGTAAATGGTTTTTCTACCACACAAGAAAAGCTGGCTGTACAAAAGAGCATAGGCTATCTGCCTGAGAATAATCCACTTTATCCAGATATGTATGTGAGAGAATATCTCAATTTTAATGCAGATATTTATCAGGTTGATCGGGAGAAAGTAGAAGATGTTATAAATAGTACAGGCCTCACATCAGAATCTCATAAAAAGATAAAGCAACTTAGCAAGGGCTATAAACAACGGGTAGGACTTGCCAATGCCTTATTGCATGATCCTGAAATATTGATTCTTGATGAGCCTACCACAGGTTTAGATCCTAATCAACTAGTTGATATTAGAAAGCTTATCAGGTCTATAGGTCAGGAAAAAACCGTTCTTTTATCTACACATATTATGCAGGAAGTAGAAGCTATTTGCGACCGGGTCATTATTATAAACAAAGGGCAGGTTGTAGCAGATAAGAAGTTAGAAGAAATGCGAGAGAATGAAGAGCAAATAATTATAGTAGAATTTGATTATCGCGTAGAAGAGGTTGCCTTAAACAAATTACCCAAAGTAAGAAGTGTGCGCAACACAGGCGGCTTTAGGTATGAATTGATCTTTGATACTAAAAAAGATATGCGCCCTGCCTTGTTTGATTTTGCACATGACAATGGTTTAAAAACCCTTCAACTAAATAAGAAAAACACATCACTTGAAAGTTTATTTCAAAACCTGACGGCCAATTAACAAGCTTAACTATGATCTTTTTTACTTTCTGTGTACTTTTTATTCTTGTCGCTTATCTCCCCCTAACAAGAATTACACACTGGTCTGTACGCATTTGGGATTTTGTGCGTATACAGACAACAGGTATCCAGCTGCTCCTACTAATAGCTTTATTAACGTATTATGGGTTGCATACAATGACAGCCTGGGTTATTGGGTTTGCTTTGATTGCCACTATGGCTTTTCAACTCAAAAAAATTATCCCCTTTACTTCTTATTACCATGAGAAACCCAGAAAGCCAGATCAATTTGAAAACCTACAAAGCATAACACTTATTACTGCAAACGTTTTACAACCCAATGATAACACGGCAGCTTTTGCTTCCCTGATACGTGAACATAAACCTGACCTATTTCTTACCATGGAATCTAATGGGAAATGGGAAAAAGGTCTAAAACAATTTGAACAGGAATATCCATATAACGTAAAGGTGCCTCTAGAGAATTTATATGGCATGCATTTATATTCTAAATATGAACTAAGCCAGACGCAGGTAAATTATCTGGTAGAAGAAGATATACCTTCCATTTTTACAAAGGTACATTACCGTAAAGGAGCGCCGCTCAATTTAATCTGTGTTCATCCCGCACCTCCCAGCCCAACTGAAAATGAAACCTCACAGGAACGCGATGCAGAATTATTGATAGTAGGTAAGGCTGTACGCAAACTTCACAATCCTATAATTGTGTGCGGTGATCTAAATGATGTGGTTTGGTCTCGAGTGTCTACTTTGTTTAAGAAAATGACAGGTCTTCTTGACCCTCGCATAGGCCGCGGGTTATTTACAAGTTTTCATGCCAAGTATGCGCTTTTGCGTTTCCCCATAGATCAGCTTTTTTATTCTGATGACATGTATATTGAAACTATGGAAAGATTACCCTCTTTTGGATCTGACCATTTTGCAATGTTGTACAAGATCTGGATAGAAAAAGATGCACCAGATACTACAAATCCTACTCTCGACAAAGAAGTAAAAGAAGAGATCGATGAGAAAATTGAAGAAGGAATAACTAAATAATATCTGCCAAATATCTCCCGCGTTTTACACGAAAATTGGTGCTTTTTAGAGTCGTTATTTCCTTTACGGAAATATTAATATAGCCTTCACATAAACTAACACAGTATTAACTACGACTGTTCTCTTCTTAAATTACTTTTGATCTGAATTAAAAAACTAACATTATGAAGACGAATAAAATTTTATTAATACTTACTCTTTGCCTTAGCGTGCCTTTATTTGCACAAAGCCGAAAAGACAATCAGATAATTGAAGATGCACAAGCAGCTAAAGAAGCTTTTATAAATGAAGATAGTAGCCTAAGATCATTTTTTGATGATAGCGAAGCGTATGTAATATTTCCTAACGTAGGTAAGGGCGCATTTGTAGTAGGAGCCTCTGCCGGTCGTGGTGCTGTTTATCAAAATGGTGTACTTATTGGGATGGCTAAAATGAAAAAAGTAGATGTAGGTTTACAAGCGGGTGGTAAAGCTTTTAGCGAAGTAATTTTCTTTAACGATGAGACTGCATTTAACCGTTTTAAAGATGATGACTTTGAATTTACAGGAAACGTTTCTGCAGTAATGCTTAAAAGTGGTGCTGCTAAAGCTGCTCAATACAGAGATGGTGTAGCGGTGTTTGCAAAACCAAAAGCTGGTCTTATGGTCGATCTTTCTGTAGGTGGTCAAAAATTTGACTTTAGTCCTGTAGGAAAATAAAAAAATCGGGTAATTCGGGTAATATGGAGGTAAAACCTCCTTAAATATCCTGAAAAGTAGCCGTTTTTAGAATCGAATTTGAAAAAAAACTCGATTTTGAAAACGGTTTTTTATTTGGCAAAAAAATGCTCCCTTTCGGGAGCATGCGTTCTGTTCTTCGCCCCCTAATCGAAAAACAAAACCTATACTTTAAGTTAATAATAAATTATATAATATCATCAATATTTATCCTTAAAT
Source organism: Leeuwenhoekiella sp. A2 (assembly GCF_047946655.1). Taxonomy (GTDB): domain Bacteria; phylum Bacteroidota; class Bacteroidia; order Flavobacteriales; family Flavobacteriaceae; genus Leeuwenhoekiella. Next base: position 2,390,055 of record NZ_CP172311.1, on the reverse strand, counting down.
CACTAATTTTCAATTATTTGATTAAAATTTTAAGATTTTTATTAATCTGGATAATTAATTGCAAGAATATTTATCAATCTGGTTTCATTTCCCAGAGCCAAACTCACCGTTTCACCAGCCTTTTTACCAGTAACAGCTCTGGCAATAGGTGCTATAAATGCAATTTTTTGCTTCTTTACATCAGCTTCATCTACACCTACTATATGAAAATGTAATTTTTTATCGCTGTTGCCCATCGTATAAAATACTTCGGCGCCAAATCTTACCTCATCATGTGCCAGATCATCTGGGGTTAAAACTCGTGCAGATGCTATTCTTTCATTTAATAGATTTAAATTACCATCAATAAGCGCTGCAGCTCTTCTGTATTCCCTGTCATCATCATGCGCCAGCAAGGCACGTTCATTTTCCAGAGCTTCCCGTTCTTCTTTTAATTGCTTTAAACCTTCTTTAGTGACATAATTAGTCACGCCGTCTGGCAAGGCAGCTCTGGGTGGTATTATGGGTGCTTCTTCCTGATCATCTTCTTTTACAAATCCTCTGCTCATAATCTTGATTTTATTACCTATAATAAGCATAACACGTGCTTATACCAAACAGGTTAAGAATAGTTTATGACAAAAAAACTCCCGCAGTACGGGAGTTTTAATTCAAAAATCAAGAAAATCAGGCAATCTTCAAATTAATCTATCTTACATGTATTTGTGATCAAATGAATCACTTCATAATCATCTTCAATTACCACCGCGCTTCCGTCTACTGTGAGCGTAACGCTAAAGGGATATTGAAAATTAAAATGCTTTATATTCTTTAAATTTCCGGCGAAGTAACTTATTAATTCTTCTTCGCTATTAAGTGTAATTTCACTTTCATTAATTGTAAAGGACACAGGATAGTTTATGGTAAAACAACCGCTTAGAAAATTCAAAACATCTTTCGGCGAAAGCCCGTCGTAATTACAGTTTTGTATCAATGTTGAAAATTCTGCTTCATCATCAATAGTATAAATTGTATTGTCAAGGTGACATACTACTTCAAAAGGAAAACCTATACCAACTATGTGGTAAGAAACAGTTTCAGACAGAATAACACTTAGCAGTTCATCAAAACTATTTATTGTGATCTTAGTGCTGTCATTATACTGTAAAACAACCGGATAGATAAACTGAAAACACAGATCACTCATGCTATTAGACTTGCTCCCTGTGCTTGACTTGACAGTGGGAGCAGCAAACTTACGTAGATTCTCCAGTGTTGTACGCAGCGTACTACTTGCGGTTACCTCAACTGCCAGCGGTTGTTGCTCAAGCGTATCATCAGAACAGGACAGCATAGAAAGAACGGTGAACAACAAGAGCAATATTCTTTTCATTTATATAGGTTTATGATCTGGGGTTGAGCGTGCTAACTTAGAAAAAATTGCCGAACATCTGCAATAAATTTCCGATAAAGAGTAAATTTTATGATTTGAGTAATCTATTTCTTACAATTATTTGGTTCTGAATATATTCACCATTACTTTTAACGCCACTATAACTTCTCTTCTTCTTTTGCGTCTTAGCTTTGCAACCCAAAATAATTAATCATGATTAAGGCTTTTAGATACGTGTCTTTCTTCCTTATTATTTTCATCCAACTTTCTTTTCTTCTGGCCATATTTTATGAGGAAATAGATACGTTTTGGATAGGGCTGTTTATTGCTGTTATCTCAATATTAATATCAATAGGATATTATCATGCACCCAGAGCAGAAGAAAATCATTTTATTGAAGATTGTTTTCTAATTGTATTTGTGGTTGCAGGAGCTTTAAGCACCTATTTTTGCAGTACACAGTTGAATTTTGGTCCCGTAATTGCCGCTTCCGGCGTGGGGTTTTTTGCCTCTTTTTTGCCGATTTTTAATAGAAAATCACCAATTTTAAAAGAATTACCTGAAGCTGTTTATTGTGGGGCTTTTGTTGGTATGACAGCTCCCAAAGTAGCCGCTGGAATACCTTTTATACTTTTCGCCGGCTTTCTAACCGGTGTCATACTTCTTCTGTCTAAAAATGTATTTAACGGTTTTGGCGGTAAACTGGGAACAATCGCCTTTGGTGGTGTAGCACTAACCTCCTTACTTATCTTTTTAATTTTCTAAGTATGTATACCTTCACTCTTATCATTACGGGCATTTTAGGGGCAATAAGTACTTTTTATCTCAATAACATTCTAAAACTAGGCGCTGTACGATCGTCTGCTGGTTTATCGCTGGTAGTTGGGCTAATCTTTTATGTATTTCCCAATATCGCACCAGCTTTCTTGGCTAAAAATATTCCGATTGTTTTTATAGGAGCAACATTTATCGGTATGGTATCAAATGAGGTTATAGCTCATTATTTTCTGCTCGCTTTAGCCGGTGCTCTTTTTGCAATTATTTATGTGAACAGCAGCGCTTTTTTTAACGGTTACGGTGGTGCTTTAGGCACGACTGCCAGTATTACTGTTCTGGTAGCTGTGAGCCTGGCTGTAGTATCTCGCAACAAGCATATCGAGAAAATTAAGCGTAAAGTTAGGCGCCGTTAATGTGAAGCGCTGCTCTCAATCTCGCCTTCTTCTCGCGCTCCTAATCGCTCAACAAGTTTACCTACAGATAAGCCTTGTACAATTATAGAGAATATCACCACAACGTAAGTGATAACCAGAAAAAGATCCCGATGCATTTCTGTAGTGAGACTTAATGCAAGTGCAATAGAAATACCGCCTCGTAAACCTCCCCAGGTCATTATTAAATTTGTATTTGGTATGAAATTAAGTTTCTTTTTAAAGAAGTTTATAGGAAGCAAAAGCGAAATATACCTGCACAGTAAAACTAATGGTATTGCTAAAGCTCCTGCCAGAATATAATTAACGTCAAAAGAAAGCACAACCATCTCCATCCCTATCAATACAAAAAGAATGGTATTTAAGAGAATATCTAATAGTTCCCAAAACTTATCTACGTAGGTTTCTGTAATTTGAGACATTGTGGTAGCTCTTACCGTATCATTTCCTACCACGAGCCCCGCAGTAACCATAGCCAGCGGCGCAGACAAGTGCAGGTGATGCGCAATGACTGTCCCTCCCATTACTGCTGCCAGAGTAATAATAACTTCGGTATCATAATCATCTATAGATTTCATCATTCTATAAGTCACCCAACCTAAAAAAATACCCAAGGCAATACCGCCTATAACCTCAAGCCCAAAAAGCTCTAATATATCCAGCGGCTCTATATTACCAGTGCCAGAAGATGCGATCTTAAATATCGTAAGAAACACAACCACGCCCACACCATCATTAAATAAAGACTCGCCAACTATTTTTGTTTCGAGCTGTTTAGCTACGCGTGCCTTTTTTAGTATTCCTAAAACCGCAATAGGATCTGTAGGAGAAATAAGAGCACCAAAGAGAAGACAGTTTATATATTCTATATTCAGTCCCAGAAATTTAAGCGTAAAAAACATGGCTGTACCTACCAGAAATGTTGACACCAGCACACCTACCGTAGAGAATGCTAATACCGGCCAGCGTTGTACTTTTAACTGCTCAAAATTAGTATGTAACGCTCCTGCGAAAAGTAAAAAACTAAGCATAACGTCAAGCAGCACAGTTTCAAAATCTATCTGCCCAATAAGGTACTTTTCAGCATTTAGCAAGGTGTCATTAAAAAAACTTATACCCAGTACCACTAATGTAAAAAGCAAGGTTATGACCATTAGCCCTATGGCTGTAGGTAGTTTTAAAAAACGCACGTTGAGATAACCAAAACAGGCTGCCAGAAAAACCAGCACTGCTATTATAAAGAAATAATCCATCAGTAAACTTTGCTCCTAAAAATAGGATATAAAATTCACATCTGTATAGTAAAAAATAAAACCGCCCATCGATGTGGGCGGTTTCACTTATTAATGGCTAATTAATAGAAAAGAATTACATAAAAGTAATTGAGATAATTCTATAAGCAGACTCACAGGAGTAAATCAATATTGAATAGAATATTTGTTAAGGGGAGAGTTAATCTTTTTAAGGGGAGATGGTTATCTCTAATGAGCAACCTGTAATATGAAGTTAATTTCGCAAAATACAGGCAGATAACAAAATATTTAAGCTATTTTTTTATCTGCCTGATAAATATAGGTTTAACACTAGCTAGCGAGCTGACTTAAAATGTGCGTAAATAGCCATGGCGTGACCATGACCCAAATTATAACTGGTCTTTAACCACGTTGTTACTTCTGTAGCAGTTACACCTTCTTTCAACATTCCTTCTTTTGTAATATACCCCTTTCTCATGGCAAGTCGTTTAAAATCTGCCGGAGATATTCCTGTTTTAGCCTGAATATTATTCAGATAAGCTTGATATGACATGGCAAATAATTTGTATTAAACCCTATTAAATTACAACAAATTTGGTTTCAAAAAACAGATGAACATCCTTAAAATATGAGGAAAAAACCCCTTAATAATTGTGCAAAATTATCGGCTTTAAAACCTCAAAAATCACGCAATAAGCCCAAGATTTTTTTAAGTATATTTAAAGTACGCTGAAAACGGTTGTTTATGACAGACTCTATAATCCCGGTAAGTGATTCACTAAAAGAATACGCTCGCGGCATTACCGGCGGGCTACTTTTTAGTCTCCCTATGCTCTATACTATGGAATTGTGGTGGGCAGGATTTATCTCAAGCCCGTTAAGACTTTTAATCTATTTCTTTGTAGGCATTTTACTTTTACTTGCATACAATCACTATGTAGGCATAAGAAGTTCACATACACTACTTGAAGGTATTGCAGAAACCATTGAAGAAATGGGAATGGGGTTATTGCTAACCGCTGCGGTCTTATGGCTTTCTGGCCGCATAACTACAGATATGTCTTTTAGTGAAATAAACGGTAAGATTATAGTTGAGGCAGTTACTGTCGCGATTGGGATTTCTGTAGGTAAAACTCAACTAGGCACAAGTGATGACGATGACGACCAGGAAGTAGAAAAACGTGAACCACATATACAAAGAGAATTGGGTATTGCTCTTTGCGGCGCCATTCTCATAGCTTCTAATGTTGCACCCACAGAAGAGATAGCTGTTATCGCATTAGAAATTGAAAATTATAAACTTCTTCTTATCGCGTTTGTTTCTATAATCATAGGTGGTATAATTTTATACTACAGCAACTTTAAAGGCTCAAAGCAATGGGTGAGAAAACCAAATTCTCAAACTGATGTATTAGCTGGCACCGTAATTATGTATGCCATCGCTCTTACCTCATCTGCGTTTATGCTATGGTTCTTTGGCAGATTTAACGGGCTGTCATTACATGGTATTATTGCAGAATCTATTGTACTGGGATTTCCTGCAGCTTTAGGAGCTTCCGCCGGAAGGCTACTTATTCAATCTTAAAACAAAAATGGCAAAAGAAAAAAAGAACTGGTTAGAATGGGTAGTCCTCTTTATCTCGGGCATACTCGTGGTTTTCACTTTAGGATATATAGTTTATGAAATAATCTTTGAAGAACAAACCTCACCAGATATTGTGGTCACATACGGAAAAGTAGAGCAGAAAACCGGCTACATTGCCCTCCCCATAACTGCCACAAATAAAGGTGCAGAAACCGCAGAAGATCTTCACATAGAAGTAACCACCGGCAACGGTGACAACAAAGAGCAAAGCAATTTATTATTTAACTATTTGCCCGGTAAATCTTCTGTTAAAGGCTGGGTTACCTTTAAAAATAATCCTGATCCTGCCCAATTTGAGATACATGTACTGGGTTATAGCATACCTTAAAAATCTGGCTATTTTGAGGAAAAATCGGTTTAATTCAACAAAAATCGACTTTTCACAACATTTAGCCACTCATATTAATTATCACATATTTTGTATATATTTAAAACAACTTACTATCAATCTTACACTTACATGACACGTTGTTTACTTTCTCTACTCCTTTGCAGCATTTTACTAATCTCCTGTAAAGAAGAAAAATCAACTAAAAAGGATGAAAAATCAAGCGAAATAGCCCAAAAATCAGAGACCCGTAAATGGGAAACTCTCTTTAACGGAACCGATTTAAATGGCTGGACCATGAAAATTGCGGGTTATGAGTTAGGTGAAAATTTTGGAAATACATTTAGAGTTTCAGACAGTATTCTTAGTATTCGCTATGGGGCTTATGGCAATAATTTTAATGAGCGTTTTGGTGCGCTTTATTACAAAGAAGCGTTTACTAATTATAGATTAAAAGTTGAATACAGATTTGTAGGTGAGACTGCTCCCGGTGGCCCGGAATGGGGCTATAGAGATAGCGGTGTGCAATATCAAAGTCAGCCACCGGCTACCATACAACTCGACCAGCAATTTCCCATTTGTTTAGAATATAACTTACTAGGAGGTAACGGTACAGATGAGCGACCTGTAGGCGACATTTGTGCAAACGGAATTCTTTTTCAAATTGACGGGCAGCAAAACACCACCTACTGCACCCCGCCCACTGTAGAAAGAACATTTCACGGTGATCAATGGGTAACGCTTGAAATTGATGTAAAAGACGGCGTTATTTCTCATTTTATAAATGGTGAAAAAATTCTCACTTATAACAATCCAGAATACGATCCTTCTAATGAGATCGCTAAAACACTGATCACAAACGGTGATCCGGCTGTAAAAAGCGGCTACATCTCACTACAATCTAACAGTCATCCTATTGATTTTAGAAAGATCGAGATCATGAGATATTAAAAAATTAACCAACTTAACTATACCACCACATGGAATCAAGACGCAATTTTCTAGAAAAGTTAACGGCTTCTGCCGTTGGTTTACCGCTTTTGTATAACTCGACCACGCTTTTTGCTGCAAACAATTTAAATACTCAGGGTCCCACTTTAAGAGTTGCAATTATGGGACTAGGAAGCTATGGCACCAGAGTGGCCGAAGCTATGCAGGATTGTACCAGAGCTAAACTTGTAGGAGTCATTAGCGGGACGCCATCTAAAATTAAAACATGGCAAACGAAATACGGCATTCCGGAAAAAAACTGCTACAACTATGAGAATTTTGATGCTATAAAAGACAATCCAGACATAGATGCTGTATATATTATAACGCCAAATGCTTTACATAAAGATGAAGCTATACGCGTAGCTAAAGCAGGAAAACATGTAATCTGCGAAAAGCCAATGGCCATAAATGCTGAAGAAGGTCAACAAATGGTAGATGCCTGTAAAGCCGCAAACGTAAAATTACTGGTAGGCTATCGTCTGCATTTTGAGCCGCGTACTCTTGAAGTAATTAAAATGAGAAAATCTGGGGAATTTGGCAAGATCATGTTCTTCCAGGGGCAAACCGGTTTTAAGATAGGTGATCCTACGCAATGGCGTCTTGATAAAGAACTTGCCGGCGGCGGTTCTATGATGGATATCGGCATATATTCTATTAATGGCGCAAGATATATGGTAGGTGAAGAACCTATTTGGGTAACTGCCCAAGAGACTAAAACAGATCCTGAAAAATTTAAAGAAGGCGTAGATGAGACGATTCAGTTTCAATTGGGTTTCCCAAGTGGCGCTGTCGCATCTTGCCTCTCTACCTATGCTTTTGGCAATCTGGACCGCTTTTATCTTGACGGTTTAGAAGGTTTCGCAGAAATGCAACCTTCAACAGGTTACGGCCCTATACAGGGACGCACGCACAAAGGTCCTTTAACAGCGCCCGTTGTTACTCACCAAACTATACAAATGGATGAAATGGCAGCGATTATTCTAGACGGAAAAGAACCTATGGTTCCTGTTGATGGTGAAGAAGGTGTACGTGATCTTAAAATCATAGACGCTATTTACAAAGCGACTCAAAATGGCTCAAAAATAGACTTAGAAGGGTAAAAATTAGGTAAAAACTCCCAATAATGGCTTCCAATTTAAAACTGATACTCAGTAGCTCAAAGAAGCTTGATTCACAAAAGCTAGAGTGAAAAAATATTTCATTACCTAACTTACCTACCTATAATTTTTTTGGTAACAAAATCATTAAAGAATGAATCCCTATACACATTACCAATAGGGATTTCATTTTCGCTTATAAAAACTGTATTGTTATCTACTGACGCTATATGCTTAACATTGATAATATATGATTTACTTACCCTGACAAATATATTTTTAGGCAACTGATCGTAGATTGTTTTAATGTTCATAGCTGTGATCACTTTTTGATCTTCAGTGTGTAATACCACGTAATCTTTTAACCCCGCTATAAAGTAAATATCATTAAAAAACATCTTGAATATTTTGCGATCAGCTCTTACAAAAAAGTAATCTTCGGTGATATTTTCTATATTATTACCCGTATTATCAGCCTGAAGCAATTGTAAATAACTGCTCGCCTTTATAACGCTCTTGTGAAAACGTTCTAGCTTTACAGGTTTGATCAGGTAATCTACCGCATCTACTTCATAACTGTCAATAGCAAATTCAGAAAATGCCGTTGTGAAAATTATAAGAGTATCTTTTGAGATAGTTTTTGCAAATTCGATTCCGTTTACACCGGGCATTTGCACATCGAGAAATATTAGATCTACTTCATTGTTTGCTATAAATTTAGTTGCAGAATCTGCACCACTAAAAGATCCCACTAATTTTAATTGAGTGGTTTGATCTATTAACATATGGATAGCTTCTCTTGCTAACGGTTCATCATCTACTATAATGCAGTTCATTATTTTTATAAATTAATGGTTAAGGTAACACAATATTTATCTTGCTCATCTTCAATCTTCAACACGTGCGCTGCAGGATAAAGTAATTCTAATCTTCTTTTAATATTAACCAGTCCCAGCCCACCTGTTGTATGTATCGCCTTAATCTCTGGTTTAGAATTAATACATTTAAAGAAAAGTTCATTATTGTGTACATTAAAAAAGAGATCTACATAAGACGCTTTAGAGGAATCATTGTTATGTTTTACCGCATTTTCTACAAACGAAATAAACAACAGAGGTGGCACCTGAACTCCGCTTAAATCTCCTTCTTTTGAGATCATAAAATCAAAGTTATCTCGTCTTACTTTTTCTAAATTTAGAAAATCTTCTAAAAAGTGTATGTCTGAAGTTAGCAACACCTTATCTCTAGAACTGTCATACAGCTGGTAGCGAAGCAAATCGCTTAATTTCATTAAAACCTGCGAAGCCTTTTCAGTATCTCTTTTAGTAAGAACATTTGCATTATTAAGCATATTGAAAAGAAAATGCGGATTGATCTGATTTTTTAATTGTTCAAGTTCTGCAGAAGTTTTTGAGCGCTCTAGTTCGCTTATTACTTGCGCATCTAACATCCATCGCTGAAATAATTTAATAGCTGCAGAGGCACAAATAATTACAATAATCACTAAAGAAAATGGCAAGAAACTTATATTACCTTTTTCAGGATTTAGCCTTACATCAGGCGTATAAATACTAAGTCCTATTTCATGAATTATAAGTGATATAACAATTATACCTAAAACAGATAATCCATATTTAAAATAGTGATTCTTGAGCAAAAATCTGGGAACCAAAAAATACATATTAGTATAAACTAATAGTAAAAACAGCATTAAAGCTATGATCTCGCTGTAGGTCTCAGTGGGTTCGGTATACTCAGGATCACTGTTGTAAATGGCCAGCCCGAAAAATACAATCATTACAAGGTGTCTGTACACCCTGTATTTTGAAGATGTTAAAAATTGAATTGCCCAATTTTCCTTTATAGATTCTTCTGTTAAAGTTTTATTCATTATTAAGATTGTGATCTAGCAAATGTAGAACTTAAAAGCAATCTCATTTTAGGTTTTATACAAACGTAGATCCCATTTATACAAAGACACCAGCGTTAACACCGGCCTCTTTCCCTATCAAATAAAGAACCTCTGGGCAACCCTAAGGTAAATTAAACGCTCTCGAAAAATTAAATACCGGTATGCTTTCTTGTCAAAATTTCCTTTGGTATAAAAATCATTCTGTTTGGTATAAATCAAAAAATCACAGTTAACCAAAGACATACATTGCGCAGAAATTGTAAAATTTAATAGATCGTATGAATTACAAAATCCTTTACCCCCTGCTGCTTTTAGCAATGTCATTTGCCGCTCATTCTCAGGAAAAAGTGACACTAAGCGGAACAATCACAGATGCTGAAAATAGCGAAACATTATTTGGAGTGAATATTTATATCCCAGAAATTAGTTCTGGCGTCACTACAAATGAATACGGTTTCTATTCAATTACTCTTCCTAAGGGAGACTACGATATCTCAGTAAGTTATTTGGGTTTTACTACTGTTGAAGAAACCATATCCCTCACAAAAAGTATACGTAAGGATTACATGCTCAACCCTGAAAGCAATAATCTTGATGAAGTCGTTATTACATCTAATAATCAAAAAGCTAATATTAGGAAACCAGAAATGAGTGTAAGCAACTTATCTATAAATACTATAAAAAAGATGCCTGCACTTATGGGTGAAGTAGATGTATTAAAATCTATTTTACAGGTTCCCGGAGTAACTAACGCACAAGAAGGTGCGTCAGGCTTTAATGTGCGAGGTGGCTCTGTAGATGGCAATCTCGTACTTTTAGATGAAGCCGTGGTTTATAATACCTCCCATCTATTTGGCTTTTTCTCAGTGTTCAATTCTGATGTCATTAAAAATTTGAAATTATATAAAGGAGGTATTCCGGCCAACTATGGCGGCAGAATATCATCTGTATTAGATATTTATCAAAAAGAGGGAAACAATAAAGAATTTCACGTAAACGGCGGTCTCGGTTTAATCTCCAGTCGATTGATGATCGAAGGCCCTATTGAAAAAGGTAAAAGTTCATTTGTAGTTGCCGGTAGAGGTTCATATGCTCATCTCTTTTTAAAATTAGCAGACGAGCCTAATTCAGTTTACTTCTATGATCTCAATGCTAAACTAAATTATAAAATAAATGAGAACAATAATATTTTCATTTCAGGTTATTTTGGCAGTGATTATATGAATTTTAATGATTTCCTTATAAACACGTATGGCAACAGCCTGCTTAATCTAAGGTGGAATCATATTTTTTCAGATAAACTTTTCTCTAATGCATCTGCCATATATAGTAATTACAATTATGGTTTGAAGATAAGACCAGCGGGAATCAATTGGGAATCAGACATTAAAAACTACAATTTTAAATATGATTTTAATCATTATGTCTCTAACAACTTCAAGCTAAAATATGGTCTCAACTCAATCTATTACCAGTTCAATCCGGGAACTTTAAAACCATTTGGTGAATCTTCAAGTATCAATCCTGATCAACTTGCTAAAAAATATGCCTTTGAAAATGCTCTTTACATTAGCGCAGAACATAAATTATCCAACAAATTAGCATTGAATTATGGTCTGCGATACAGCAATTTTTTACGATTAGGTGAAGAAGAGGTAAGCACTTATGCTAATAATGAAGCTGTTGTTTTTAATCAGGATTTACAGGTTTATGAAGAAGCTGCGCCTACAGGAACTGTAAGCTATGGTAAGAATAAAAAAATAGCAAGTTTTAGCAATCTGGAGCCCAGGCTTTCTCTGGCTTATTCTATAAATAATGATCAGTCTGTTAAACTGGGTTATAACAGAATGAGTCAATATGTTCAATTGATCTCTAATACTGCATCTGCAACCCCGTTAGATATATGGTCGCCCAGTGACCAGTACCTTAAGCCTCTTATTTCAGATCAGGTTGCTTTAGGATATTTTAGAAATTTTAGAGATGGTGATTATTCTCTTGAAACAGAAGCCTTCTATAAAACCACTAAAAACAAAGCCGATTATATTGACGGTGCAGATCTTGTTGCCAATGACAATATAGAACGCGTGCTTTTAACGGGAGAGGCACGTGCGTATGGTTTAGAAATAATGGCGAAAAAAAATACAGGCAAATTAACCGGATGGCTCTCCTACACACTTTCAAGAGCAGAACAACGAACTCCGGGCAGAAATGCATTTGAGCCGGGAATTAATAATGGCGAATGGTACAGAGCTAATTATGACAAGCTGCACAACTTATCAATCACAGGTGCTTATGAATTTAATAATAAATGGTCTTTTGGTGGAATTTTCACCTTTCAAAGCGGGAAAGCTGCCACATTTCCCATTGGCAAATATCAATACCAAGGCATGACAGTGGCTAATTACGGACCAAGAAATAAGAACTCATTATCCTCATATCATCACTTAGACCTATCTGCCACATACACGCCTAAACCAGAAAAAACAAAAGGATGGCAGAGTGAATGGGTATTCAGTATTTATAATATTTATGCCAGAAATAATGCGGCTTCTTACACATTTGGTCAAAATACAACCACGGGTTTAAGTGAAGCAAGAAGGTTATCAATCTTTGGTATCGTACCAAGTATAACTTTCAACTTTAAGTTTTAAGAGTATCTAAATCTAAAAAAATATATAATGAGAATAATTAGGAAAATTGCAGTGCTACTAATAGGACTATTGCTAACTGCCTGTGAAGATGTTATCGACGTTGATCTTGATACTGCTCCGCCCAGATTAGTTGTTGACGCATCTATTGATTGGCTAAAGAATACTTCGGGTAATGAACAGAAAATCATGTTATCTACCACTACGGCATATTACAGTACTGAATTCCCCAGTGTCTCAGGAGCAGATATTACAATAAATAATTCTAAAGGTTCTGTATTTGAGTTTATTGAAATTCCGGGTACGGGAGAATATGTCTGCACTAATTTTGAACCCGTTCTAGGTGAGGTGTACACTTTAACCATTCTTCAAAATGGAGAAAGGTACACCGCTTCAGAAGAACTAGTTGCCACATCACCCATTGAAGACACCATTGAGCAAAATAATACAGGAGGCTTTGGGGCTGATGAAATAGAGCTAACCTACTATTACAGAGATGACGGCACCAAAGTAAATTACTACTTATTTGGAATAAAAGATAGTCATATAATTTTTCCTCAATATTCAGTTGAAGATGATGAGAATAATCAAGGTAATCTTACTCCGGTCTATTACTCAAACAAAGATCTGGAGACAGGTGATCTCGTGAGTTTTAAATTATATGGAATCTCAAAAAGATATTACGAATATTTTAAAAAGGTATTAGTAGCATCAGGCAATGATGATGGTCCATTTCAAAGTACACCCACAGCCGTTAGGGGAAATATTATAAATGAATCGAATAGCGCTGATTACACCTTTGGCTACTTTAGATTGTCTGAAGTAGATAGCAAAGAATACAAAATACAAGACACAGATATATAATAATTTGATATTTAATTTTGATTTGGTTGATGAATGCTGGGTGTTGGTTCAAGCATCCTAGCATTTTCCAATTCAATCTGGCTAATTAATTTTATGAGTCAGTTATCTAATCTACTCCCATAAAACCTGTATTTCTCCTTATGTTTTTGCAAATAGAAACTTATCTGAAGATGAATGCACTATCAAATAATTTTAAGTTTAAAATCAAAATTGATTCAATTTACCAGAGGTTATGGATAAACTATGAGGTGCTACAATTATGTTCGGATTCTGAACTGAAGTTTGCCGAATCAAATGATGTTTTATCGATCACAAATTCCAATTTATCAAGTTTTGAAATTGAATCAATCCTAAAAGAGCATCTTATCGAGTTTGAAAAAATTTAAAATCCTTCTCAGATTAATGAAACAACAGGAAATTTATAAAATTGAAGTTTTCATAACTAATATTCAGAATGCATTAGAGAGCGCTAGTATTATTAAAGAACTACACGCAGAATATCCCGATCTAAGGGTAGATGTAGATCTGGAAGATGTAGATCGCGTATTACGTATTGAAGGTTATTTCGATTTAGATATAGTAATGAAGATTATAGCATCAAAAAAACATACTTGCGAGATAATGCTTTAACTAAACCGCTTAATTTTTAAAAAGATAAATAATACTAATTCTTTAAAATTAGCAAAATAAAAAAAGGCTCCACAGAAATGTGAAGCCTTTTACTTAGTAGCGGGAACTGGACTCGAACCAGTGACCTTCGGGTTATGAGTTTTTAACCGTATAGGACCAATAAAACACAATTATACTGATATTCAATGTTTTAATTAAATTTTAATAGAACTTGTAGTCAAATAATATCAATTAAAAGCATTAAATGTTGTACCTATGTTGTACCTCTTTTTATTATCTTTATAATCTAAAGTTTTTATTATGGCAACAGTTAAGGCAGTACTCCGCAAAAAAAAGAATCCGGAAGGTCGTTATCCGATAGCTATCAGGATTACTAAAGACAGAAAAAGTTCTTATTTGGGAACCGGGCAACATATTGAAGAAAAGTACTGGGATGAGAAAAATAGATGTGTTAGAAAATCCCACCCCAATGCCAATATCATCAACAACTTTATACTTGCTAAAGTTGCTGAGGCAAATAAAAAAGTCTTAGAAGCCGAAAACAATGCGGACTATCAAACAGTCAAAGCGATAAAAAAAAATATAAGGCAAAATAAAAAAGTTGATTTTTTTGCAGTGGCAAATATGCATCTTGAAAATCTAAAGAACAGAGAAAAGCATCATCAGTACGATACTGAGCTTGGTCGCCTTAAAAAGTTCAAAGGTTTTCTTAAAAAAATGAGTTATCTTTTAATGAGCTCAATGTCCCACTTCTCAAACGATTTGAGGCTTACTTACTTCACAATAAAAAACGCTCGCCGAGAACGGTAGTGAACTATCTGATTCTAATACGCACCATTTATAACCTTGCCATATCCGAATCATTAGTTGACCGGGGTAGATATCCTTTTGGAAAAGGGAAGGTTCAGATTAAAATTCCTGAATCACAAAAAATTGGACTGAATCGAAAGGAAATTCAAAAATTAGAGAATGCCACAGACTTAACTGAGGCTCAAAAGAAAGCAGTTCACGTCTGGCTCATTAGTTTTTATTTCGCTGGCATAAGGGTTGGTGATGTTTTAAAATTAAAATGGTCTGACTTCAATGATGGTAGATTAATGTACCGTATGAACAAAAACAGCAAACTGGTTACCCTTAAAACACCCGACAAGGCGAGTGCTATACTTGATAGATATCGAGAAAATTATAGTCTTGATAACGATTTAATTTTCCATTATCTTAAAGATACTGATTTAAATGATTCACAAAGGGTTTCTGTAAGAACACAAGGTATAACACGAAACCTAAATAGACACTTGAAAAAAATTGCTTACAAACTGGGTATAACAAAAAAAATGAGTATGCACATTGCAAGGCATAGTTTTGGCAATATCTCGGGCGATAAAATCCCCATTCAGATGCTTCAAAAACTATATCGACACTCCTCTGTTACTACCACCATAAACTATCAGGCCAACTTCATCCACAAAGATGCTGACGATGCGTTGGATAGCGTGATTAATTTTTGACGATTGTTTTTACTTACGGCAATGCATTGATAAAATATTGTGGCAGAACTAACTTGCCACTTGACAATATTTTAATAACCAGACACTTAGTCTATTTCAATAAATCGAGGTAACCGAATAGGTAACCTTTGCACCGATTTTATCCGTGAGAACAAAGATATATGAATATCTTAAACTAAAAAACAATAAAAAGATTCAAATTTTATTTGTTGTCTTTTTTTGTGTGCTAATCCTTTAGCATCTGAATACTTTCTGTATAATTATGAAAAAACTAAAAGCTTGGGCAAAAAAGTTAAAGCAACAATTGGTGCTACTGCATTTGGCCTATAAGTATAAAAGAACACCTTGGTATGCCAAGGCATTGATATTTAATCATTGCCTATGCTCTGAGCCCCATAGACCTTATTCCAGATTTTATCCCGATAATTGGCTATTTGGACGATCTAATTTTGTTGCCGATAGGCATTTATTTCGCTTTCAGGCTTATCCGTGATGATGTGAAAGCGGAGTGTTTGACAAGGGCAAAGGACTATAATTGGAACAAAAAGAACAATTGGGTAATCGGGGGCATAATCATTTTGATTTGGGCGTTTATCGGTTTTTGGATTTTTAAAAGCGTATCCCCAATCAAATAGTTCAGAATAAAAGCTAAATGTGTTAATTCCAATTTTCAAGAAACCATCATTACCGGAATATTGGAATGGCGCATCACCCGTTCTGCAACACTCCCCATCAAAAGATGTTTTAACCCTGTCCTTCCGTGAGTTCCCAGTACAAGTAGATCGGCCTTCCAGTTTTGTGCGGTTTTTAGGATATCCTCTTCCGGATTGCCCTCGGGCATAAATTTTAAAAGCTCATTCCCATTGTACATTTGGGCCAATTCATCCAAGGTTTGCTCGGCCTCTTTCTTTAATACGATCAAGGCCTGTTCGTGTGTGATCCCGGCATCTACATTGCCAAGTGCTTTCGATTTTTCGATTACAAAAAGCAATGCTGCTTTAGCCCCTAATTGATGAGCGAGTTCCAAGCCTTTTTTAGCGGCTTTCATTGAATACTCACTGCTATCCACGGCAATTAAAATTTTCTTGTACGCCATATCTATTTATTTTTGAATTAAAAAAGTTATTGTGGATGTTCCATTTTATTTTTGGTTTTGGGAACAAAAAACAACATAAACAGAAATACTAAGATACTCATTATTGCGGTAAGCAGAAAGGTGGCCGATGCCCCGTAAAATGTCCATAACAATCCTGCAAATGCACTTGCAACCATTAAAGCGATGCTTTGCAATGCAACAAAAAGCCCCATTGCCGTGCCCACTTCCTCATTCTTGACCAGGCCGGCCACCCACGCTTTTGAGATGCCCTCGGTGGCTGCCATATAAATTCCATAAATCCCGAAAAGAACATAAAAAAGGGTATTGTTTCCCGCTTCTGCCATTCCGAAGTAAATCCCCGAAAAAAGGATCAGTCCAAAAAGGAAAATCTTTTTTATACCGATACGGTCTGCCAATAAACCAAGCGGAAATGCGGCAAGGGCATAGACCAGGTTATAAAAGATATAGACCATAAGGACATTGTTTTCGCTTCCCGTGGCCTCGTTTACCTTGAGCAATAACAACATATCCGAACTATTGAAAAGGGAAAAAGTAATAAGCCCCACAATTAACCTTTTGTAGGTGGGGCTTGCAATTTTCCAATACTTAAAAAATGAAAAGAACCCTGGGGAACTTTTTTGCTTTTTTGTTGGCAATGGTTTCTCCTTTCTAAAATAGGTAATGCCTACCGAAATAATCCCCGGAACAAAAGCAATATAAAAAAGCCACCTAAGTTGGCCCGGATAAAAATATAAAAACAGTAGTGCGAGTGCAGGGCCGAATACCGCGCCCAAGGTGTCCCAGCCCCGATGAAAACTAAATACCTGCCCTTTGGTCTTTAATGTGGCCTCTCCCGAAAGCAGCGCGTCCCTTGGGGCGGTACGAAAACCTTTCCCGAGGCGGTCAATAGTCCTTGAAAAAAATATCCAGATCGGATAAACGAAAACGGCCATCATCGGTTTGGAGAGCGCGCTCAAAAAATAGCCCACCCGTACAAAGGGCATCCGTTTTCCTATCCTGTCGCTCCAGTTTCCAAAATAGCCTTTGCTAAGTCCTGCGGTCGCTTCGGCTAGTCCTTCCAGAACACCTATTAAAAATATGGAAAACCCAATATTTTGAAGATAAACGGGAATAATGGGATACAGCATTTCGCTTGCGATATCGGCAAACATACTTACCAGGGAAAGTATCCAGACCAGACGGGTTATATTTTTAAACATTTGAAAACTGTTTTTCTGCTTTACTCTTATAGAAAAAATACAATTTACTCATTAAATAGCCTAAACCTATTCCTACCAAAGCCGCTATTATTACATCACCCGGATAGTGGACACCATTATATATCCGACTGTAGGAAACCAATAATGCCCAAAAGCCCAATATCCATTTTAACCAATTGAATTTCTTTGGTAAAATGAAAAATAAAAATGCAGCAAGGGCAAAAGCATTGGCCGCGTGGGACGACACAAAACCATATTGGCCTCCCGGCCCGGCTTTGCTCAAATGTATCAATCCTTCCAATGCCGAATTATGAGATGGCCGCAAGCGTTTTACCGTATGCTTTATAAGGTGCGAGGCTATTTGATCTGCCAAAGTAATAAGAATCCCAATGGCAAGGAAAATCGGGATACTTCTTTTTTTGTAGTGCCAAATCAAAAGAGCTGCGATTGCAGTGTAAAAGGGTATCCAAAACAGTTTATCACTTGCCCAATACATAATCGGATCAAAAAAAGCATTGTGCTTTCCGTTAAGATAAAGGAAAAGCTTGGTGTCCAATGAATTTAAATTTTCTATCATATCTTAAAGGGGTTTGAAATCAGAGCTTAAAAGCAACTTTTTTTTATTAATGAGATTTTGCCTCATTTTATAACAAAGCAAAGCAGATGATACCCCAATAATAATTCCGCCCAATACATCACTCGGATAATGCAAACCTAAATGCAATCGGGAATAGCCTACCAATATTGCCCAGATAAATAAAATCAATTTTAAAAACCATTTTTTATATACATTAACCAGGGCAGCCACCATAGCAAATGTTAGCGTTGTATGACCAGAGGGAAATGAAGGGCTTAAACTTTCTTTGGTTTTTTCTAAATAATCATAGATAATGAATGGCCTTGTTCTGTTGAAGCCATACTTAAACAACGTAACAATAACGACTGCAACAAAAATTGAAATGATGACATACAGCATATTTTGGATTGTGATTATTTCCTTTTTTATCAATCCCTTTATTAATACAAAAACAGGAATACTAAAGACTATCGGGTACGCCAAATTTGTAATAATCCTAAAGGTTTCGTCCAAAGATTGATCCCTGTTAAGATAGATTACCTTAAGTGTGTTGATATCCAGGTTTGGAATAAAAAAGAAGGCAAGAATGGAAAGAAAAATGCCTATCCCAATGCTTATTTTTATGTTCTTTCTATTTAATGGGTTAATTGCCATAATTTTTCTTAGATCGTATATTGATAAAGCTTGACCTATTCAATTCTTTATTTTTTCAATTCAATTTCACTTTTTACCACTACGATTTTTGTTTCCTCAAGCAATAGCTTTTGATGTTGTAAAAATTCATTGATTTTTTCTTCTGTATCAGTGAGTTCTACCACGTGCGGATGCTTATAATGCCTTGTTTCACTAATTCCCCAGTGAATTTTTCCTTTTTCAAAATACCCTTTGCTCACGTTAAAATTCAACGCCTGATCTAAATCAAAAGCTTTGGCTTTTTTTATCAATTCTGAAGCAAAATCGCCGGCCTTCAATCTGTTCCAAAAAGAAAGGTTTTTTATTTTTTGACCGTATTCAAAGTAAATCCTGATGGTTATGTGGTTTTTCATTTATTATTGTTTTTATTTCGTCTATGTTTAATTTCAGCTAATTGAAGACCTTTTTCGCGGGTATAAACCGGATGCTTTGGGCTTCCTATAATTTGGGAGGAATAAACCCCGGAATGGCCGGAGAATAAATAAGCAGTACTACAAGCTAACGCTATAAAGACACCTGATTCTATTCCGAAAAGTTCTATTCCCATTACCGTACAGGCAATGGGCGTATTGGTTGCCCCGGCAAAAACGGCCACAAATCCCATACCCGCCAACAAACCCATTGGCAAAGGAATAAACCAAATCAAAACGTTGCCCAATGTAGCCCCGATATAGAACAAAGGGGTTACTTCACCTCCCTTAAAGCCTGCGCCAAGGGTAAACGAGGTGAACAAAACTTTTAATAAAAAATCATAAGAATTGAGATGAATATTAAAAGAATCGACAATAGTTGGAATGCCAAGCCCTATATATTTGGTGGTTCCCATAAAATAGATAGCGATTGCCAAAATAACCCCACCAATTACCGGTCGTAAAGGCGGATAATTGATGTATTTTTTAAACAAATCGCTCCAGAAATGGGTCGATTTGGAAAACAGCATCCCTACCAGGCCAAAAATAATCCCTGCCAATAATGCCCATAACAAATTTGCCGGGTTCATATTAGCTACTTCGGTTATATGATATTGGGTATGGGAAACGCCCCAAATCCTGCAAAAATAATCAGCAAAAACAGCCGCCATAAAACTTGGGATAATAGCATCCAATCTTATACGCCCCAATACCAAAACTTCAAGGGCAAAGATTCCCCCGGCCAAGGGTGTTCCAAACACCGAAGCAAAACCGGCACTTATCCCGGCAATCAACATAATTTTACGGTTTCGTCTTGAAAGTTTGAACAGCTTCGTAAACCTGTCGGCCACTGCGCCACCTACCTGAACTGCCGTCCCTTCACGACCAGCTGACCCCCCGAAGAAATGGGTGAGAACAGTTCCGAACAGCACTAAAGGTGCCATCCGGAAAGGAATGATCTTTTTTGGGGAGTGAAATTCCTCCAATAATAAATTATTGCCCTTAACGACACTATTTCCATATAGATGATAAGAAAGACCAATTATAAAACCACCTACGGGCAATAAGGCAATAATCCATAAATGGGATTCCCGCCAGGCAGTTGCCCATTCCAGGCTTAAAAGAAAAAACGCAGAAATACTTCCGGCAATGGCACCTATTAACAAGCAGATCAAGATCCACTTTAAAAGATATAGAAGGGAGGGTATTTGTTCTATTGAGGCTAAAGATTCTTTAATTTTTTTCAGATTCATACGGCCTAATTAATTATTTTTAAAGGCTTTTATCCCCGTAAACACAGCTTCTTTGCCCAATTCCTGTTCTATCCTGATGAGTTGATTGAACTTGGCAATGCGCTCGCCACGGCTACCGCTTCCCGTTTTTATTTTTCCGGCTGCCGTTGCCACGGCCAAATCTGCGATAAAAGTATCCTCGGTCTCCCCGCTTCGATGGGAAATGAAAAAACTGTATTTGTTCTTCTTTGCCAATGCTATTGTTTCCAAGGTTTCGGTAACTGTACCTATTTGGTTCAACTTGATGAGAATGGAATTACAGGCGTTTTTATCAATGGCTTCCTGTAAAAGTCTTTTGTTGGTACACAGCAGATCATCCCCGATCAATTCGATCTTGCTCCCCAGTTCATTTGTCAGGGTCTGCCATCCTTCCCAGTCGTTTTCCGCCATTCCATCTTCCAACGAAATAATGGGATATTGATCTACCCAGCTTTTCCAAAGATCAATGAGCTGGTTGCTTGAATATTTTTTTTGAGTGCTTTTAAATAAAACATAGTTCCCTTCCTGCCATAGTTCGCTCGCTGCGGGATCTAGGCAAATGGAAATATCGGTGCCCGGTTTATAGCCTGCTTTTTCAATAGCTTCAAGAATTACTTCAATCGCTTCTTCGTTTGATTTTAAATTAGGTGCAAACCCGCCTTCATCGCCAACCCCGGTAAAGTAATTTTTATTTTTCAGGATACTTTTCAAGGCGTGGAAAGTTTCTTCTCCCATTCGGATAGCTTCATAAAAAGCGGGGGCGTTATGGGGGGCAATCATAAATTCCTGAAAATCCACATTGTTATCGGCGTGAGCCCCGCCATTTATCACGTTCATACAGGGCACCGGCATTGTGAATTTTCCATCGGTATTCAAATAACGGTATAAAGGCTCTTTCGAAAATGCTGCTGCCGCTCTGGCAAATGCCATAGAAATGGGCAGTATGGCATTGGCGCCAAGATTTGATTTGTTGGAGGTGCCGTCCAGTTCCATTAGAAAATTGTCCAACTCCTGTTGGTTATCGAACACCTTATTGGAAAGGGCCGGTGCGATAATTTGGTTAATGTTGTTTACCGCCTTTAATACCCCTTTGCCATTGTATCGCGTTTTGCCCCCGTCCCGGAGTTCAACAGCTTCCTTTTCCCCAGTACTTGCAACGGAAGGGCAGATGGCACGGCCAAAAAATCCTTTTTCTAAAGTAATTTCTGCTTCCACAGTTGGATTTCCACGGGAGTCCAAAACTTCCCTTGCAATGAGTTTTTGAATTTTCATAATTTTAGTTTTTAAATTCTTGTTGATAATCGGTGATTGCTTGTTGAATAATTTCTTTCGCCATTGCCGCATTTTGAAATTCTTCCACCCGGACGGTTTTATTTTCCAGCTTTTTGTAATCCTCAAAAAAGTTTTTGAGCTCCAGGGCAAAGTGTTTGGGCAGTTCTGAAACATCGTTGATATGGTTTACGCTCATATCATTTTTCGCGACCGCGATTATTTTATCGTCGGCTTCGTCATTATCGATCATCCGCATTACCCCGATTACTTTGGCCTCCAAAATACAGAGCGGTTGCACATCGATTTGCGAAAGCACCAAAATATCAAGCGGGTCGTGGTCTTCCCCCAAAGTCTGGGGGATAAACCCATAATTTTCGGGATAGTTTACCGACGAAAACAGCACCCGGTCCAGGCGGAGCATCCCAGTTTCTTTATCCAGTTCATATTTAGCCTTACTCCCCTTGGGGATTTCAATAATTGCCTGAACCATTTCAGGTTGTCCGTTTCCGATGGGCACGTGGTGCCAAGGATTAAAGTTTTTCATATTCATATTTTTGTTAAAGTTATTCCCCCAAATACAGCTAATAAGCCAAGCGTGAAACTACTTATTGCGTAGATGGCAAAAGTGAGGTAGTTGGAATTCTGAAGTAAAATTGTGTTTTCTAAAGTAAAGGAGGAAAAAGTGGTGAAGCCCCCGCAAAAACCGGTGGCAAGGAAAAGGCGTACTTCCGGCGTGAGCCATTCAAAGCGTTGCCCAAGGCCAAATACCAGCCCGATCAACAGACAGCCCAAAATATTTGCGGCAAATGTTCCATAAGGAAACGCGGATGGGAAGTGTTTGGTCAGCCATATTGCAATGAGATACCTTGCAATACTGCCCAAAAAACCCCCTGCGCCCACCAATAAAAAAATCCTACCCATAATCGTTTTAGATTAAATTGAGCAGGAGTCATTAGCTTTTTGGGCGGTTTTGGCGAACTCCATCGCCTTTGTATGTTAAGTGTGCAAAATTAAGATTATTATTTACAAATCCCCTATTTTATTTCCAATTTCTGAAACGGATAAAATTAGTCCAGACCTGCTGATTGTTCAACAGTATTCCCGGCCAAAATGGATTTTTATTTTTTAAAAAATAAAATAGACTGCTGGGACTAAAGCCTTTCCAGACTATTTGATTACAGGTATCACTGTATCCTTTTGGACCTTATGTTGCCGGGAGGGAATGGCCTTGAGCTCCTTGAAGCCTTCAAGAGGGAAAATAAAAAGGATGGCGTCATCATTATTTCCGCCAAGGACAGGGTCGAAGACAAGATCAAAGGCCTACAGCTTGGGGCGGATGATTATCTGTCCAAACCTTTTCATCTTTCGGAACTTAATGCACGTATTTATTCGTTGATGCGCAGGAAAAATTTTGAGAATACAAATATTATTCAGTTCAATGAATTGCAGATAGACCTTATGGCCAAGTCGGTATCCGTTAATAAAAAACCCATAAAAATCACTAAAAAAGAATATCGCCTTTTGCTCTTCCTCATCGGCAATGAAAGCAGATTCATCTCAAAAGGGTCGATCGCCGAACATTTATCCGGGGATATGGCCGATATGCTGGACAACCACGATTTTGTCTACGCACACATCAATAATTTGAAAAAAAAGCTTTCCCGTGCCGGTTGTGAAGATTATATAAAAAGCATTTATGGAATGGGTTATAAATGGGGATTATGAAGAGGCTCGCCACCAAAAGTTTGATCTACTATTCGATAGGGCCGTTGCCCTGACCGAGATCGAAAATGCCTTTGTAAAGGCTGATCGCGCAACATTATCCCGCACCATTATGACTTTTGAAACGAGCGGAATCGTACATCAAATACACGATGGAACGAGAATACCAAAATATGCACTTTGTGAAGTAGGGTACAATTGTGAAATTGACCAAGATCTGCACATCCATTTTCATTGTACCCATTGTGATGAGACGGTTTGTTATGGACATTTTACGGGGCATCGCTTACCTTTCTGCTTACCGCAATAATGAGTATGTTAGTATTTCTCTTTATGCTGTTTTTTCGTTCCTAAACCTTCATTGAAAAGGCCTTAAAAAATATAAAATTTTTTCATTTTGTTTTTACCAGCTGGTATCTTTCCTTATAATATTTAATAATTGGCGGAAAAGGCCCCAAGGCGTGTTGAGAAGGTGGGAATGGATCTGTCCAGGGCCCGTAAGGAGTAGAAACTGGTTTTTGCTTTTTATCGGGATAGTCTGACTGGGTGTTTTCTTTTAGAGGTCGGCTAAAGCTATTGATGTAACCTGCCAAATTATAGGCCTCTAAATCGGTTAATTTTGGATGGTTCCAGGTAGCCTGTCCGAAAGGCATATTTCCTTTAATAAATTCTGCCGAAGTTATAACCCGGTGCATTCCGGCCCCGTTATTATAGCTGTCGGCCCCCCACAATGGTGGATATTGATAGCCTTTGGTGCTATCGGTCAGTTTTACCCCCTCTCCATTTTGCCCATGGCAGACCATGCATTCCTTTGCAAATAGCGATTTTCCCTCCGCCAGGTTTACGGCAGTATCCGGAAGGCTGATTTCTGCATATCCTTTATATTCCTTTTCTTTTTCCTTGGGCATATCTTTTCCTAACCATTCCATATAGGCTACTATAGCTTTCATAGCCCGGGAACCGGTTGGAAGTTTTTTACCATTCATACTACGTTCCATGCAGCCGTTTATCCTGTTTTCTATTGTACTCATTTTATTGGAACGACCGCTAAATTTCGGATATCTGTTAGTCACCCCAATCCAGGAAGCAGATCCTGCCTGTGTACCAGCCTTTAAATGGCAGTTCATACATGCCAGATTATTGCCGGCATACTTCATAGAAGTGTCTTTTGCCATGGGCCCCATATATTTTGGGGTTTCGGAGATAAGTTGATACCCGTATTTTACATTATTCGGCATATTCCCCGAACTGAATTCGGCCTCCACATCTTTAGGTTTCCAAACTGTGGCGATAGTTGGTTTTTGTGCAAACAACGAGGGATTCGAATTATAAAGGTAAGCGCCGGCAAATAATACAATTATTAATGCTGTACAGGTACCAAACAAATAGGTAATGGCTTTAACGACCGATTTTAAATCTTCCATAATTATTTCATGAGTGGTTTAATTCCCTCTTCCCGAATTAAATACCTGGAGATTATAAAATCCGGGATTGAGCTCGAATTATTGAGCTTGAGAGGCCAAAAGTGGGTATTCAGGAAAAATTGCTTCGTTTTTAGAACATTATTACATAGCCCTGCATTTGATAGGTAGGAATATCTATAAGCGCAGAAAGGGTGAAATCAGTATATTTATTTAATTCTGAATAAGGGTCTATATTGTGTTCGGCAGCTGCCTGCCCGCAAACTTCGATTTTTACCCCGTAATCAGTTAACTTTTTCATTAAATCGAGGTTGGGATTTTTCTTTTGGTACCTTTTCATATAGGCATCATCAGACATTACAATATCGGTATCGGGGCCGCTAATTACAGCAACTATTTTAACATTTTGTGAAGGCACCCCGGTTACTCCAAATAAATTTACCTGTCGCGCAATATGCCACAGACCGGCATTTACCCCTTCCTTTTCATTTTTTGAAGTTAAATGATAAAGGATTTTATACTCCTTATCTTTCTCGGGTTGAATTCCCGCATCTTTAAAGTATTTCACCTTTCCGTAACCGTCGATAACGGGAGTTTGCCATTCTTGTGCCGCAGCAAAATTTAAGGTTAGAATTGTAAGGAAAAAAACGAGCAATAAGTTTTTAATTTTCATATTATGCGTGGGTTATACTAATTAATTTAAAAGCCTTAATTTACAGAACTAAATCCGTATTTTTTATAAATCTGCACTGCTTCCTGCGAAGTTAAAAATTCCATAAATGCACTGGCCGCTTCCGGATGGGGAGCTGTTTTTAATTGACCCGCCATATATGTGGCTTCTACATTAATAGCATCTGGAATCGCAACCATATCTATTGGATGGTTGGTAAGTGAAGATTGATAATAGGCTTCACTATACCAAACCGGGCCGGCATCAGACTCCCCGTACATAATCCTTAAGGGAGTTTGGCGATGATGGATCGTGGTAAGATAAGTGGTATTTTTACTTAACTTCTCGTTCATTATATGGGTTTTAAGATCATTTCCGCCCGCATTTTCATAAGCTTTAATAATTCGGGTGGCGATACCTTCCCATTCTGGGTTGGGCATGCTTATTTTTACGTCGGCTCTACCCAGGTCGTATAAGCTTTTAATATTTTTAGGATTGTCTTTCGCAACCATAATGGCTAATTTATTTTTTGCGTAAGCCAGGGTTTTTATAAACCTGCCTTCTTTTTCCCCTTGTTCAATTTTTCCTTTTCCGGCGGTAACAATATCTGGTTTAAGGCTTATCCGCATATTCCCCAAAATAAGGTTTCCGCTTTCCAGTTGTTGCCCTTCTATTCCGGGAGGGATTGTTTCGGCAAATACCCGGCTGTATTTAGGATACTTTTTTCTGAAAGCTTCCAGAAGCTCCGGAACGGCCATATATTGATTACCCGCAAAGAAAACCACAAGATCGGGGTTATTTACATCGCCATGAAAATCTGGCGCATTATCGATCCCATATCCTGTAAATACAGTCCCTGCAAGCGGGGAAGTCTCCCAGGGGGCATCGTAACGATGTTCGTAATCTTTCGCGTTTTGTGCAAACACCGAATGTGCCAGCAAAAAAAGCAGTATCGTTGATAAATTTACACAGGTTTTCATGATATAAATAATTTAATGGATATATAGAATTGGTATTAAAATCGTTTAATGGATCCAGCCTTCAGATTTAAAAATTTCTTCCGCAGGTGGACTTTTTAGAAATTTTATAAACTCTTTAGCTTCAGCATCTGCTTTATTATTCGTTACCACGGTAAGATCTCTATAAATAGCCCTATCTGGTTCGATCTCTACTAAATCGGCCTGCTCTGGATGTGTGATTACCCAATAATTCCAAGTAATCCAGGCATCGGCATTTTCTTCTTTAAAAGCTTTAAACCCGGCACCGCTTCCCATAGCATAATTGATAATGTTTTTACGAAATTCCTTCAAATCTTCTAAATTCCCAGTTCGGCCCACGACATCTTCCCAGACCCCGGTTCCAGAAGTGTTATAAACTCCAGCCCCTTCTACCACCACAATCCGCATTCCTGGTTTTAAAAGATCCTTAATCCCTCTAATATGCTTAGGATTTCCCTTTTGAACTGCAATTGCCGCAGGACGGAGGTAAATGGGCTCCACATTTTCACTTTTAAACTCGGTATAGGTCTGTAAAAATGCCGTCATAGATTGTTCCGCAGTACCCCAAATAATGTCTGCATCAGCCTGAGCTTCGGCCGTCCATTTAGATTCGGGACCAAATTTAACCACAACTTTATTCCCGGTTTCCTTTTCAAAGACCTTAGCAGCTCGAATTATGGCCGTTTGTGGACCGCCGGCGCCGTAAATTCGAATTATTCCATCCTTGGGAGAATATTTTATTTTGGGTTGTAACAATTCACTTTTCGAAGAAGATTCCTCTTTTTTATTAACATCTTTCTTAACCGAAGTATTACAACTAAGGTTAAATAAGACCAATACTAATGCCCAGATCTTTACTGACATTTTTAGTTTTAAAAATTTCATAATTATTTTTGTGTTAAGGTTACGGAATCATTAATAAAAATGCTTGCCGTTTTAATTTATAGTATGCAATATCACCATTAAAGAGCCTATCGAAATAAAACCCCATATAATAACAGCTTGTAAAAGTGGTTTTAAACCTACAACTTTCAACGACTTAGCGGTAAGACTGGTACCAATTAGAAAAAGGGTTAGGGTTAAGGCCATCTTTGCGCCTTGCACTATATAACCTGAAACATGCTGAACCGCAGGCACATAGGTGTTTATAGCGATTGCCAATATAAACAACCCAATAAAATAGGGCACTTTTATCTTTTTGGTGCTTCCTTTAGAAAATACCGCAAAAAGCAAGGATACCGGTAAAATCCATAAAGCCCTTGCCAGTTTCACGGTAGTGGCAATTTGCAGGGCCTTTGGGCCATACACATCTGCAGCACCTACTACCGAACTTGTATCATGAATAGCAATAGCACACCAAATTCCAAACTGGTGTTGCGTAAGGTGCAGGTAATGCCCAATAGAAGGAAAGATAAACAGCGCGATAGAATTCAGTAAAAACACAATTCCCATAGATACAGAAATTTGCTTGGCATCGGCTTTTATTATAGGAGAAATGGCCGCGATGGCACTTCCCCCACAAATTGCCGTTCCAGACGAAATAAGTTTGGATATTTTTTTATCGATGCCGAACAACTTTCCTAAAAGTAAGCCCAAAGTTAACGTAAGGCTAATCGATGCGACCGTAAATAAAAAACCTTCCTTCCCGGCTTGTAGGGCGCTCGATACACTCATTCCAAAACCCAATCCCACTACAGCAACTTTCAATAACCAATTTACGGCTTTATGGCTCAGGCTGCTAAAGGGGTTTCCTATTAATTGAGCAACCACCAATCCTATCGCCAGGGCAATAGGTGGCGAAATGAGTGGAGTTAAGCATAGGGAAGCTATAAGAAGGAAAGCTATTTTTGAACCGGTAAAGTCTTTTCCAAAAAGACTGATTTTTTTAAAATTCATAGAGTTACATTTTAAGGCATAAAAACAATACATTAATGCTTAATCCGATGTAAATGTAGCCGGGATTTAGAGGGAACGCAAATGATAAAAAGTTATCTATTATAACTTAGTGTTATAATGGTGTTGCAGGAAATTTAGAAACAAGGTAGATAATGCCGACTGATGGCCTTGCTTAAAGATAAAATGAAAAGGCCGCTCTATCGAAAAATCCTGTATATCGATAATTCCCAGTTCTCCCGATTTTAGTTCTTTTAAAATGGTATTAACGCTCAAAAAAGCCATGCTATACTTATCGCTTAAATAAGTTTTAATGCTTTCGGAACTACCCAGGCGCATTTCGATAGTTAAATCTTGCAAGCTTACGCTTTGTTTTTGCAGTGCTTCCAGGATAATCTCCAAACTTCCGGATCCTTCTTCCCTTAACACTAAAGGCTTATCAACCAATTCTTTTACACTCATAGCAGGCGTGTTAAACAAGGAATGACCATTGGCCACTACCAATACAATTTCATCTTTTAAAAATGGATGATAGGCAATTTCCCGATTTTTGGAATAGCCTTCAATAAATCCCAATTCTACCGTGTCGGTCAAGATCGCCTTTTCCACATTTTCGGTATTGGCATTTAGTAAGGTTAAACTTACCTTGGGGAATTTTTTATGAAATTTAGCAAGAGCTTCCGGAAGCACATATTGCGCTACCGTAGTGCTGGCGGCTATTCTTAAAACACCTTCCGTTTGATCTATAAGCGCGTTCATGTCGAACTGCAGCGCCTTATATTGGCCAAAAATCGTTTTGGTGTGCTGCAAAAGGGTTATCCCAGCCGGAGTAAGGTTTATGCTGTTACCTTTTCGTTCAAATAAGCGTTGTTTAAAATGAAGTTCAATGTTTTTGATGTGTTTGGTAACCGCCGGCTGGGTAATATGAAGTTCTTCCGCAGCTTTCGAAAAGCTTAAACGGGTAGCTACCGAATAAAATACCTGAAGTTTGTAATCGAACATTATAAACAAAAGTAATATTTATTGCAGAAAAAGCATCTTCGCAATAATTATTTTTGAAATCTTAGAAAGAAATCCCATCGCCAATTTCATATAAAGTCAGAAATTGGATCCCTTCATCTTTAAAATAAGGGAGATAAGTATTATAGCGTTGCTTTAAAAAATAAGGTTTGGCAAATCCATCGTGGACCGGAAATATAATTTCGGGCTTCATTTTTAACGCAAAATGATAAACATCCAGTTCAGTTAAAAAAGGAGCCATCACGGGTAAAATCAAGCAATGGATACCTTTAAACCTAAGGAGCTTGTTGCTGAAGGAATCGCCGGGATTTAAAATTTTATCATTAATTAGGTAAGCGGTATTTTTAGGACATTTTTCAGATAATATTTCCTGATGGGGTGTAACTAAAGCATCCACTTTAAAGGAACCCAGGATTTTCTGTCCTTCTTCAAACAGATGAACTTTTAGACCTTGGGCGCTTAATGCCTCCGTCACTTCTGAATTCCCATAAATATCGGCTCCCGATAATTTGGAGATTAGGGTTAACGCATCAATATCTATATGATCGAGATGATCATGGGTTAAAATTATAAAATCTACATCTTTAAAGGTTTCAGGAGCTACCAGCTTGTCCTGAAAGGTGAACTTTCCCGGATCGAAAAGCAACTTTTTATCACCTTCAGAAATTAAAATGCAAGAATGTACATATTTTTGAATACGCATAATTTTAGGTTACGGTGTTATAAAATTAGAATCTTTTTTTTGTAACTAATCAGTTTGTACTTCTGTACCTAATTCTGCTATAAAAATAAGACTATTTAAGACATTTGCCCCACTTTTAATGGTTGTATCTATTACCGATCTTATTTTAGCAAAATTCTGTGCTGCTTGTTCTTTTTTGAACTGTCATGATATTTTTTGTTTGACCTTTACATTGCGTATGGCCCGCTCCGAGGCGTTATTATCTGGCGGCACGTTTTTGAAGTAGAGAAAGGTAAAGAGGCTATGCCTTTCTTTGCGCATTCTTTTGTAAAAAGTGTAAAGCTCTTTATGTTTTTTATCAGGAGGCCGTTCCAGTAAGTCAGGTGCTTTACAATGGAGGTTCTTTCAATTTGATGTTCCCGGTTTTGAAGGTCCAATTTGTTTTTAAGTTTTAGGAACCGTGCAAGAAGTTTTTTAAAATCTTTGCTCCATTTATTCTTAGGATACCGCTGGTTAAGGTAGTTCAGCGTACGGCTCAAATGCGCCAAACAGCTTTGATGGTTTTAGGAAGCGGTTTTAAGCTGTGCTTTCCATCCATCGTGTACCAAAGTGCTTTGGGGAAATCCCAAGAGGAATTCCCTGTCGATAGTTTGGCCCCCTCTGTTATCTGAATGAGCAATAAAAGTAAGTTTGGAGGTTTGCCAGGTCCAGAACCAATGCTTCTTGCCATTGACCTTGACCCCGGTCTCATCCGTGCCTACTTCCGGGCTTTGCTGCACCCGTTGTTTTATGATTTGGTACATCGGAGTGGTTTTTTGGGCAAACTTCCCGAGTAGATAATGGATGCCCCCTTCGCTAATATTGACTCCAAAAACATTGTTGAAAGTTACTTTCATCCTGGCAAAGGGCAAGTGTTGGCGAGCATGGAAATAAGCAATAAGTGCTTCGATATTTTCTCCATAACTTATAGGGGCATTCACGCGTTGTGGAAAGCCCGAAGTAGTTTGACATCCACAACCGCATATTTTGCTGAATGTCCGGTATTCTGTATAGACTGCTTTTATGGGTGGGAGATCTATTATTTGCCTGGAGTTTTCTTTGATAGGGGACCTATCCTGCAAGGATGCACCACAGACATTGCAATACTCCGGTTGTAACTCAATAACCACATCCGTAAAGCTTATCATTTCAAGGGCATTGCCCTGTCTCCCCTTTTGTCCACCCGGCTTTTTACCAGTAGGGACTCGCAAGCTTTGATTCTTTAGAGGTCGGTTCTCATCCTTAGAAGGTGGTATAGAACTGTTACGGCTGTTCTTGGTATATTCATATTTAGCCAGGCGATCCTTTAGAAAAGTATTCTCCTTTTCAAGGGATTCCACTTTTTTCTCCAATGCTTCAAGATGCCTTATAAGTGCTTCGATATTCACACCATGAAAGTACAAAAGCAAAAATATTGAACTAATATTCTTGCCGACTATGGCATGAAGCAAAAATTTTTCAAGGTCTTTTTGTCATGCCAAAAACAACTATATTAGATACTGATTAGTTACTCAAATTTTAATAAAAACATAAAAATTAATTCCTGCAAAGACACTAATAATATATAACAAACTATGACTAAAATTGATTGTATAAATAACAAAGTTTATCATGGCAATTTTTTAGGCTAGTAGCCACTCATTTAAATATAATGCTTCAAAAACTATATCGGCACTCTTATATTACTACCACCATAAACTATCAAGCTAACTTTATTCATAAAGATGCTGACGATGCATTGGATAGTGTAATTAATTTTTGATTTCCAGTAATGAATTTGGAGTGATAAAAAATATACTAAACCCTTAAACGTTCGTTGATGCTCTATTTTTGCATAATACTTTATATCATTTACGTTTACAGGCCGCCCATTGATTTCGCGATTGAACGATTGCACATAATCCTTCATCAGCTCACGGGTGTACTTTTTCAGATCATCGCTACTGTTCTGCAATCGGTTCAATTCGTATTTAGAAGGGCTGACGGTAATCGAATAGAATTTCGGTTCTTTCTTTTTCAGTTTGGCACCGTTTCCATCAATATCTTTTACCACTTCCTCGGCCGATATTTCATCGCCATATTGATTGAAAAAATGCTCCATATCCTCCTGCTCCAGACCTTGATTTTCCTTTTCCAGATAGCCCACAAAATCGACCGAACTTTGGGAGTAATTACCGCCAAGTTTTTGAGGTGTGATCGTAATATACATAGCTCAAAAATTTACAGTTCGTTCTTTTGATTTCGTTTTTCGCGGAAGCGTACTTCCTTCTTTTCTTCCACAAATTTCTTCTCTAAGATCAAGGGTTTCTTTTTGGGTTCTTCGGTCTGAAAAAGGGATTCGATCATCGCCACGGTGGGTTTCGTCTGGGTCTTTTCCATATCCCTCATTATGGCAATTACCGCATTGATCCGTTTCTTTAAATTGGCCTCGATCGTCCTTCCGGTCGGGCCCAGTTTTTCCCGTGGGGATATCTCGTTGTAGTGGAAAAAATCGAGCATCGTGGCCATTGCCTCGGTATGAGATTTGAAGTGTGC
The DNA here is from genome assembly GCF_047946655.1 of Leeuwenhoekiella sp. A2. Taxonomy (GTDB): domain Bacteria; phylum Bacteroidota; class Bacteroidia; order Flavobacteriales; family Flavobacteriaceae; genus Leeuwenhoekiella. The sequence goes on along the minus strand of NZ_CP172311.1, from coordinate 2,357,078 downwards.
TTTTGAAAATTGCTGGAAACGTTTCGCCGTTTCCTTTTTGAACCTAATGCCGGTAAATGAGTCCATAATTCGCCGATTTGTCGCAAATCCTTCCCTAAAAATGGGCGCTTTCGGGGCATTTGTCGCAAATTGTAGAAATTCAAATAATCGATTGATTTTTAAGTGTTTTAAAATCAGATGATTAACAAGGAAAAGGAGTACTTAACATCGCATCGCGTGTTACCCTCTTGCTACTCCTTTTCGCCCCGAGTTCTCGGGGCAAAAATTTCGTACAATTCGGCTAAAAGCCAATTGCCAATTTCAGGGAAAAGATTTCCCGTTATGTAATTTTTCGATGGGCAGGGTTATCGGCGAAAGTCAAAAAATGGATTCCCCTGCGTAAAATTGAATGCTGAATTTCAGCGAAATAAAGATAAGGATTTTTATTGAACTGGATATGTTTTAGCAAAAAAAGACCTCTGAAAATTCAAAGGTCTTTCCGTTCCTATTTGGACAATTTCAGATATTAAACACATAGGTATAACTGTATAAATTCCTTCGTGCTTCTTCCTCGATCATTACCTCAAAATTGGTGCAATGCTTTTTTGAATACTTCCGAATATCATCGCCAAATTTTTGCTCGACGTCCTTTTTTGAACTTTCCAAAAGACGTTCTTGGGCATCCCCGTTCAGGTCTGAAAAATTTAGATAGATCATAATTTTTAGGTTTTGAAGGGGTTAGTATTCGCTCGGTAACATCAGTGTATTATTTACAAAAAACAACCGCAGTTCATCGAGCGGAAAATCAGTCGCCCGATACCCGTGTTTTTCCAAAATATTATCATTTCCATCCGTGTAGATTATCTCAGCTTCGTAGCCCGTAAAATCCTGTTTGTCCTCGGACAATCTCTTGAAGTCGATAGTAATAAATTCGCTTCGGTTCATTAGGCTTTTTGCGATTATAGAAGTGTCCGTAATGAGCCAAAAACATTCGGCAGCTTCCGCCAAATATTTCAGTCCGTTTGTGTAACGGGTTCTTAATAATGGGATTTGAAATATGGTTTCTGAACCGTGAAAATGTTGCAATCCCTCTTTGATTTCGTTAACTTGTGTTTTCATTGTTATCTAATTTTAATTAATGGATAATGAAAAAGAGGGCGCAACTTTAGACGGAAACGCCCTCTTTATTTTTAAATTAATCGGCTGAATTATTGCCGTTCTTAGTTCCCAACAAAAGGATTTCATTGGCTTCCACTTCGGTAACATATCTTTTGATACCGTCCTTGTCCTCGTAGCTTCGGGATTTCAGTTTTCCCGTTACCCCGATTTCTTTGCCCTTTCCGGCATATTTCTCGATGATTTCGGCAGTTTTGCCCCAGGCTACTATCGTGTGCCATTCGGTATTTTGGATTTTTTCGCCCTCGCTGTTTTTGTAATACTCATTTGTGGCGAGTGAAAGACGGGCTACCTTTTTACCGCTTTCAAGGTTCGTGATTTGTGGCTCTTGGCCAACGTTTCCGATTAACTGTACGTGATTTTTTAAAGTACTCATAATAAAAGAATTAAGATTAATTAAGGCTACCCGAACCCTTCGGATAGTTTGCGTTTATGTTTTTTTGAAGTGATTTACTTATTATATCCAGAGCGTTTTCCTTTTTTGTTTTTTTTAGTCCCGCTTCCTTTTTGATGTTTTTGTAAGATTTCATAAGTTTCGATTTTGATTTACTTCCCATAGAGCCGTCCGCTGTTACCTTTTTTTGTTGCTGATACATTTTCAATATTTGGAATTAATAAGGAGTTATAAAAGGGAGGCACGACCGGTTATGCACTCCGTTTAACTTCCAAATGTTGGTATTTTGCTTACAAAAAAGGGTAGGGACAGCGGCGGTGCGGGAGTAGTTCTAAATGCCTTTTGTGAAGTACAAAAACATAGGAAGCGGGACTAAATGATTAAATGGAATTCCTATGAAAAGCGGACTCCGTTACCTATTTCACCTTGGAATGGAGTGCGCTTCCCAGCAGGGCGGGAAGGGCAAGCGGAATGGAAAGCAGAAATCGGGGATGGTGTCCAAGACCTTAGTAGGAAAGCTCTTTGCCCGGAATGTAGCTTTTCGCGAAATGCAGCGGCAATGTGCTGACCGGGTTATGAAAACGGATTATCCTTTGAGTAGGATTAAAAGCGGACTTGACTTCAAAGGTGTAGATGGGAATGGAGCGTTCCTGCGTATTTCAGCAGGATTAGCGCAATGGAAATCGGAAGCTTTGGGGTCGTGTCCAAGACCTTTGGAATGAAGCGCTTTTCCCGGAATGAAGCTTTTTCAGCGGAATGTAGGGGAATGGGCTGAGTGGGATAAAAACTATTATTTGTAATTCAACCATTAATTTTTCAGCATAAAATAAGGGGCGATAATAAGTTATATGACTTTTGTCTTTTGTCGGAATCCGGACTTATAAGTTTGTATATTGTAGGGATATAAATGAGTTGGTGGCTATGTAAACAATAAGCTAAAATGGCTCCAAAACTTTAAATTTTAAGGAAATGGATAAAAAAACAATTTTAAATTTTTCTTTTTTGTTCCTTCTCTTGTTTAATGGGTGTAAGGCACAAAATCAAAGCAATTCACTTCAATTAATTGCAACAGTTCCCTTGTCCGAAGTAAGAGGGCGAATTGACCATTTAAGTTATAACAACGGGCAACAAATACTTTATGTAGCTGCATTGGGCAACAATACCATTGAAGTGGTTGATTTAAAAAGCAAAAAAATCATCCATACTATAGAGAATTTAAACGAACCCCAAGGTGTCGTTTACCTTCCTGAAAGCAACTCCATTTTTGTTGCAAATGGCGGTAACGGGGTTTGCGAGGTTTTCAATGCAACCACTTTTGATAAAAAGACTTCAATAAAACTACCGGATGATGCCGATAATGTTCGTTACGATCCTACAGATAAAAAAATTTATGTGGGTTATGGCAACGGCGGCATTGCCATAATTGATGCCACTACCTTTAATCTTATTGCCAAAATACAACTTTCAGGACATCCGGAATCTTTTCAAATAGACGAAGCTGCAAAAAAAATGTATGTAAATGTTCCCGGTAAAAAGCTTGTTGAGATTATCGATTTAAATAAAAATAGGGTGGTTGATAAATGGAAAGTGACAAAAGCAAAGTCAAATTTCCCAATGAGCCTAGATGCAGTGCACCATCGTTTATTTATAGGATGTTGGCACGCCCCAATGCTCTTAATATTGGACACACAAACGGGAAATAAAATTTCTTCTTTGGATATTGACAGGGATGTGGATGATATTTTTTACAGCCCCCAAAACGAACAGTTATATTTGAGCTGTGGCGCTGGTTATATCGATGTATTTAATCAAATTAATGCCGACACCTATACAACCGAAGGAAAAATTTCGACTGGTTCGGGTGCGAGGACATCCCTTTTTATTCCAGAACTAAACCAATTAATGGTTGCATCTCCTTCGGATTTTAATAGTGAAGCTTCAATATTGATTTATATGGTGAAATAAAAATAACACACCATCAATAAAACAACAAAAAGTTTAAATGTTTGATCGAACTTTGGCGGTAATTTTTAACGGTCATTTTGGGTTTTCTAAATTATTGAATTGAGGAAGTTTGTTCTAATGCAGCCTTAAATCCTTCTGCAAGTTCTTCCGGGTTTCCCTTGGCCCAAAAATGCATATAAAACAATCGGGGTTCCTCAAAAAGCATATGATTATGTAGTGCTGCAACTTCAATATTGTTTTTCACCAATTCTGTAATGACCGCATTCACTTCGTCGGCTCTCATTACAAAGTCGCCTGTTATAATAGCCTCATTTTTATTGATGGCCTGAAAGCCAATTGCGGTTGCAATGCCAAAAGTTGAGGGCATTGTTTCGCCATTCATAGTAATTGACCCTTTTCTGGGAAAACCAAATTTCAATAAATTTCCACTTTCTTTGCCATTCGAACCCAAGATTTTCTTTACCGGAGCCCAATCCATTTCTTTTTTCTCACTTTCACTTTTGGTTTCGGTCAATGGTGTAGCGGTAAGCGCATAAGCACCTTTCATAATTTTAGATAATTCCAGAGCGTCCCCGTTCCCCGCAATGTGCATATAAATCAGTCGGGGCTGTTCACGTAACAAATGATTATGAATAGCGGTTATTACAATGCCGTTTTCCTTCAAATAAGGTAGAACCCTAGGGATTTCGGTGTCCAGCATTACCATATCCCCCATAATTTGTGTTTTGTTCCCCATCGGGCGGTATGCTATCCAAGAAGTGTATGCCAAACCGGCCTCCACAGGCGCTCCATCAATTTTTAGGTGAATATCAGTACGGGGAAAGGTCACTTTGTAAAATTCCTTATTGTCCGCTAGTTTCTTGTTCCAGAAACTGTCTATTTCCTCAACCCTAAATGAATTTTGTTGGACTAAATCCGTTGAATCCTGAGAAACGGATTTTTCCAGATTTGATGTGTTCTTATCTTCTTTAGGTTTTTCATTGCGATTATTACAGGCAGTTAATAATCCAAAAAGACTTAATAAAATCAGTATTTTTTTCATCTTAAGTATTATTTTTATTTAGACTTACTTTTTGTAAAGTTAAGAAAAGCTATGAGTGAATTGAATTAAAAATTGAAGTAAGTTAAAAAAGAGTTTTACCAATTTATTTATGCACACACATTGACCCGACCTGAAATATGAAAATGGATTATCCTCTTGAAGTAGGATTTAAAGCGGACTTAACTTTTAAGGTGTAGATGGGAATGGAGCGTTCCTGCGTATTTCAGCAGGATTAGCGCAATGGGAATCGGAAGCTTTGGAGTCGAGTCCAAGACCTTTGGTAATGAAGCGCTTTTCCCGGAATGGAGCTTTTCGCGGAATGCAGGGGAATGGGCTGAGTGGGATTGCAAAGCCAACTTTCCAATTAAATCCTTTTGCTGAAAATAGGAAAAATCCAGTTTGAGGTACTGGATGAACCTTTAATAGCATTAAGCCATTTCATAAACGGCATCGAACAGTTTTTTGTCCAAGCGTTCTTGTTGTGAAAAGCTTTTCTTCAATGTATTGTGAAGCATTTGATTAAAAGCATTATAGCCTATCCATAAATTGGGAACTTCATTGAGCAGCAACGCTTCATTATCAAGAATTTCAAGGACTTCCCGGGATTTCTTTGAAGGATCATTGTTCCTATCACTACATTCATACCGGAACAATCTCGTGCTTTCCAGAATTTCTTTTACAAATTCCTTGGTGTCGATAATTTCAAATTCCCTCATTCTGTCGAACTTCTTGGTAATGCTATAAAATTCATTATCCACGAACTTATCGAACAAATTGTTCAACCTTGGCATTATCAAGTCGGTATTGTTCTTACTGTGCTTGATGGAAAACTCGATTTCCGCCTGTGAAACGTGAAGGCCATTGGAGCATACTTGCCGGTAAAAGCCAAAATGCCCCGATGTTTTTTCGCTACCATCATAGGAATTCTTAAACCGCAGCATCGGCAGTATCAGGTCTTTTTCGTTCTTTACCGAAAACTGGCTTTTATCGTCGATGATAAAGTCGGTAATGAAAGACCTATCATTCCTGTTGATCGTCCGTTTCTGATAATTCAGTCCGGCATCAGTCAACATTTCCTCTGCTTTCTTAAAGAATAGTTCGTTCGGTACGTGGCCGTAGCTGTTCGATACCACGTTGACAATTTTGCCATTTGAAATTATGGTATTTTCAAGTCCCCTTCGGGATTCCATCTGGGTCAGGCTTTTCAAGGATTTCATTTCTGATGGAACGAAGATTTCATCCTGCTGTAAATTTGATAAATACATAACATTTGATTTTAGTTAAACAATTAATATTTAAGCTAGAACCAAACGGAAGATAAAATCTCAGCTCAAAAGGAAACGGAATAAAAGGAGTGAGAAACGAGCCCGATTATGCCGTAGTCTTTTGATGGGAGTATTTTACGAGTTTACCTTTGCGCATATATTGATTGAATACTCTCTCTTTTTAACCGGAATTGACATCAAAGATGTAAATGGGAATGGAGTTTGGCTGCTTCCCTACTTTTCTCGGGAATAGGCGGGCAAGTGGAATGGGAATCGGAAGCGTTTGGTCGTACTACTCCCATTATAAAAACTATAAGATTTTTGATGGAGATAACTGAAATAATAATTATCGTTAAAACGACTATTAATTAAGCTTCCCATATGACACTTATAAGTGTTTTATATTTTTTCGTAGGAATACAATATTCATTAAACTCAATATCCTCTTCCCAGTCATTTAATTTAAACCACGTAGACTTGTCAATAGATTGAGTTTTTTCAGATCCCTCATAGACAAACGCATAATCTTCATCTATGTATTCTTTAGCAACTGAAAATTCTGGTGGCGGAATCTTGGTGATATCGTTTGTATAGCATTTAAAATCTTCTGTTTTTCGCCAATATCGAACAATACCATCCGTGATGAAGACAACAAAAAAAGGTGTTATTTCCAGCGTTAACATTCTGAAGATTACTGAGGTTAAACTGGTATTGAAATGCTCACTCACTTCTTTTATTAAATCTGGGCTAAATGGCTTTCTTAAAATAAAGTTTCTAAAAACTTGTTCAGGCATTAAAAGCTCGCCTGCAAAATCGTTTGCTTCTATTTCTTGAATACCTCTTTTGTGAACTTCTTCTAATCTATTCCAGCTCAAAGTTTTCTCATCATCCAAATGAAATTCCAATCTATCGTGAAGAAAGAAGTGCCCTAATTCGTGTGCTGCAACAAATCGTTTGCGTTGGGGGGTAGAAATATTTACATCTACCTTAATTATTGTTTTTGATCTACCTCTAATAATTACACCATCTGAGCCATTTAATTGTTCTTCTATATAGATAATATCAAACCCAGCCAATAAATTCTTTATAGGAAGTTCGGTGACCTCATCAAACCCGATTAGTTCTAATATTTCTTTTGCTTTATTACTTCCCTTCAGACTTTTCCTCATCTTCAAGCATTTCTAATATTTCTATCAGATTTTGGTCTTTAATTATATCTTTGATTTGTTCTTCTGACAGTTTATCTAACCTATTGAATTGTGTTTGTAAATTATTTGTTCTCATCAATTCATTCATATAGGCAATTGGTTTATCCAAACCTTTGGTTAAAGCATCTTTAAAATAATTTGATGCTTTTTCAAGCATACGGTCATACTTTACAGTAGTACTTTTTGACCTTAATTTAAATGTCAATTGCTTGATAAATTTATCTTGTGATAACGATTGTTCATCCAAATTGACACCTTCTGCCTCGAGCTGCTTCCTAACTAAATCATCAGGAATCGCCTTGTCAAAATTGTTAAGACTTTCCTTTATTGTTTTTTTAAGCTTGTCCACTTCTCGTTGAATTTAATTTTTTTTCTTCTTAATCTTCTTGATATTGTATAGATTACGTCGATTGGCTTATCCAGCAAATCCGCTATGTCTTTTGGTTTATCGATTCCATTTGCCAAACATTCGAACATTTCAATTTCATCCTTGTCGGCTCCTTGGTCTTTCAACTGTTTTAGCCATCCTAAGTTTGTTTCTATTAAATTTCAATATCAATTCAAAAGAACAAAAGAGCAGAGTAAGGTTAGTATAGCCGTAGGAACTTCAGATTCCGTCAACAATGTAAATCCCTGCTCTTTTACTACTTAATTACCTTTAGTTCATTAGGCCTTTAGAGCTTGTTTTTAGGATGTTGTAAATCAAGTAGCTTGTTCTTTTCTAAATTAATTATTCTATGATTAAAAGTACATTATTTTTTGGGATAGATATTTCAAAGGACTGCTTTGATGTTTATTGCAGCCAAACTGGGCACAGTAGTTATTCCAATGATACGAAAGGTTTTAAAGTTTTTTTAAAGGCTATTCCGGAGAGTTCTCATTGTGTTATGGAAGCGACAGGCTGTTATCATCACCAGCTTGCTATGTTTTTGTATGGCAGGGGTATTTGTGTAAGTGTTGTAAATCCTTTGGTTATCAAAAGGTATATACAGATGAAGCTCAAGCGCGTAAAGACCGATAAGAGTGATGCTTTGATGATCTACAGGTACAGCTGTGAACAGGAGTTAGAGCATTGGGAACCAGACCCTGAGTATATAGAGAGCGGCAGAGAATTGCTATCATTAATACAAATGTATTTGAAGCAATCTACGGCCTTGAAGAACAAGTTGCACGCATTTGAGAGTCGTGGGCAGACTAAAGGCAAGATGATTACTTCCATAAAGCGTCAATTACGAGCTCTTAAAAAAGAGCGTCAGCTGTTGGAACAGGAGGTTGAGGCTTTGATAAAAGCGAATGAGCCATCCTTATACGCAAGACTCCAGACTATTCCAGGAATAGGTAAAAAGACAGCAGTATTATTGATGCTTAGTACGGCTAACTTCAAAGATTTTTTAAGTTATAAACAAGTATCATCCTATCTGGGATTAGCACCAAATGAACGTAGCTCTGGAAGTAGTATACGGGGAAGGTCGCGAATAAGTAAAACAGGCGACGGTCTTGTGCGTAACCATCTATTTATGTGCAGTTTTACCGCCTACATTCACAATGCGCAGTGCAAAGCTCTTTTTGATCGTATCGTGTCTAAGGGAAAGAGTAAGAAATTGGCTTTGATTGCAGTTTGTAACAAGCTGATAAAACAAGCGTTTGCAATAGCTAAATCCGGATTATGCTATGATGCTAACTACATGGTAAAATAAGTAGAAGAAAGCTTGGATTTTAGCTTAGTTCATTGTTGCAGCCTAACTTCATCATCAATTTTTTCTAAACTGAAATCTTTTGCGGGTTCTTCATCAAAATAATTGGGAATATTGATTATATATTCTGATTGTGGATTTTCATCAGAATTATCACTTGCTCTTTTCAACTGTTTGAAAAAGCTATCTAAATCACTTTGTAAAGCCCAAAACAGGAATTTTTCAAAAGAGCAGTTATCTGGTTTCCATTTTCTTGTTCCATCGCAGACTTTTGTTAATGTTTGCTGACAGAAGTCCTGAAACTGAAAACCTTTTTTGTTTCTGTCACTCTTGTCATAAAAGCGGTCACGAGTATAAAGTTCCATCCTATTCAAGAGGTTTTTTACGTCAATTGCGTTAAGCTGTTCTATTATTTCTTCAGTTGTCGCTATCCTCATTCATTAAATATATGCTTCAATTTCGTAAAAATTTACCAAACGATGGCAAAAAAAATTAAAACACAAGCATATAAGAGTGTAGAACTTTTAGAACAATACAAATGGCAACAAATGGAATAAGTGGTGATAATCGCAGAAACGGTGCGATAAAAAGCAGAACACAAGTCAAAAACCCTAAAACTGGTCTTTATGTTAAAAGAAATTCCGATTCCGGAAGATTTATGGATGTAAAGACCAGCGGTGGAAAATTTAAAGGTGTTACCGATAAAAGTAAGTAACACTTCAGCGAAACCCAATTGCTGCGAATTTGGGATAACTAAAATTTTGATTATGAATTATTCATTTCAGAATGACAAGTTGAGTCTTTGCGAAAAGGACACTTGTCTACATTTAAATGGTAATAGCGCGAGAGTTATTTCAACAATTTTTACTGTGGTAACATTTGTGGCAGCTATAACAGCTATCACAAAGGCTATCAAGTAATCAACTAGGCTGGCTCTTTGGAATCAGCCTAGTTAATAAATTGAACTCTATGGAAAAAGAAAGATTGGAATACACAGTAAACCGCTTAGACCATTATTACGATAGCGTCAATAACAAAACGGCGGTATATATCGCCATAAATACATTTATAACAGGTGGGGCGATTACGCTCTTAACTCAAATACAAAAACTTTTATACAAAGAAAACTGGTTGTTATTGTCTTTGGCTTCTATTATAGTTCTTGGTGTTATTAGCTTAATACTGTTGGCCTTAGCTAGTATGCCCTATTTTTCGCCAAAATCCGATATAGAATCTTTGTATTATTTCGCTAGCATAGGGCAAAAAAGGCCTGAAGAATTCTTTGAACTTTCAAAAAATCAAAGTAAAAAAGATGATTTAAATGATTTAAGAAATCAAGTCTTTATCCTTTCAAAAGGTTTGAAATCAAAATTCAAAAAGCTCAAATGGGCTTGTGGCTTATTAATCATACAATTTGTGCTATTAGCACCCTTAACCTACATATTAATTAAAATAACCTCATAAAATGAACTTATTCGAAAATTACAAAAACGTAATAAAGAAAGCGGTCGAGAACGACCCAACAAAATCAAACAAAATTTATGGCCTTAGTGAACCGCTTCTCGAAAGCAACCGTGATTTTCTTAAATCGCTAAGAAATGAACTTCCTGGTAGAGAATTATCGCCCGAAATGAAATTATTTGCGAAAGGAATGGGTGTACAAGACACTTTTGACTACCAACCATTGGGGAGCCATCCAGATTTTGCACGCTTAAAAGGCACAGACTTGGTTGAAGAGCATTGGATAATATCAGGATTCATAGATGTGAAGAAAAGTACAAGGCTTTTTAATAATTTTACAAAAGGTACGGTACGGTTAATAACAGAAAGTATCATCCGGGCTTCAATATTTGCGGTAAATCTTTGTGGCGGTTACGTACATCGTATACAGGGTGACGGCTTAATGGTATACTTCGGTGGAAAAAACATCGAAAAACTGAAAGCAGTTGAGGATGCTTTAAAATCCTTTTCAATGATATCTTACTTCGTTAAAAATGACCTAAAAGACTTTTTTGAGGATAATGGTGTTCAGGATATTCACACAAGAGCCGGACTGGATCTGGGTCATTCAAAACAGGTAGATTGGTTTTATTCAGGGATCGGTGAATCAGGTGAAGTTACCACTTGTAGTCTGCATACAAGCCTTGCTCCAAAAATGCAAAGCAATGCTAAAAACAGCGGAATAGTAGTGGGTCATAATGTAACGACCCAGCTAAGGAAAGACAAATATTTTGAGCAGCGAAGTAAAGAAATCCACGATTATGAGGATGGAAGAAGATACCATCAATACAATTTTAATTGGGAGCGATATTTAGTAGACAATAACCTAGCAGTCCAAAACGATACGGGTGTTTTGGTGTTAACTATAAGTGCATTACCAGACCCAAAAAAGAATAGCCGTGATTTATACCCTATTGCCTCTAAAAGCAAACCTTATTTCAATTATGATTAAAAAAAGGCTCAATCAAGATATTGAAAGCTTTCTAAGCAGATATTTTTCCTTCGAAAAAGTCCAAAGTCCAAAATTTGGATATTTAGCTCTTGAAGGTAAAATAAGTATTGTAGACGATAGAAATAAACTTTGGGGACATTTCGAAATTCTCGTTCTAATAAATAAAAGTGAATACCCACACACAACACCTGTTGTAATTGAGAAAACCAATATCATAAATAGAGACTGGAATTTTCATATTTCAAAGGATGGTGAATGCTGTTTGGACATCCCACATAAACTGTTGAAACTAAAAAAGAGGGGTATTTTATTTGAAGAGTTTTATAGGGAAGTTATCTATCCATTTTTTGCTAATTATCATTTCAAGAAATCAACAGGTTACTATGCCAACGGTGAGTACGACCATCATTTTGCTGGAATAGTCCAATATTACCGCGAAGAATATGGGCTTAAAGATTTCAAAAACATCATTGCTATTTTGGAAACAGCCTTATACCGTATAAAATATCAACCAAATAAAGAATGTCCTTTGTGTGGTGGTCATAAATATAAAAAATGTTGCCGAAAAAAGGTTTACAAATTAAAGGGATACGGGCAACCACAGTTAATGATTGATCTGGAATTATTTAAACAACAACACTTCAGAAGAACCAAAGGTTTAGAGTGAAATGATATAAAAATAAAATATAATAGCAAATGATGCCAATATATATCAAAGAATATTCTTTAAAGGAAAACATCAAAATGTTGTACCTATGTTGTACCCATTGCCAAAAAAAAAGCCCACACATTGCTGTGAGGGCTTGATTTTGCTAGTAGCGGGAACTGGACTCGAACCAGTGACCTTCGGGTTATGAGCCCGACGAGCTACCTACTGCTCTATCCCGCGATATATGCGCTGTTTTTTACTTGGTTTGCACCTTTAGGTCATTACGCTAACAAAAAACAATTCCCTTTCCTTTGATTGGGATGGCAAATATACAACGCTTTTTACGACTACACAAAACACTTTCGTAAAAATTTTTAGCGGCCTTAAAATATTATATTTTCCATAACAGTAAAGCTTTGGCTTATAGGTATCTTTAAATCTATGAGAAAATTATTTATTACTATTTTAATCCTTATTTCGGTATTTGTAATAGGCACAATTGCCCTCAATTACTATTTCAAAAACAAAATAGAATCATTTTTGTCGTCTGGCCTGCCTGAAGACATGACATTAAATTACGACAACATCGATGTGCACTCCTGGGAAGGAACGGTAACAGTAGATAATATACAGTTAAACTTAAAAAATCCTGAAGATTCTATCTCTAAGGCACAAATCAAAACACAGGAGCTAAAATTAAAAGATCTTGACTATTGGGATTATTTTACAAAAGATAAAATTCATTTTGAGCTTATAGAATTAGGAGAATCTTCAGTTATTTATCACCAACAAAAAAAGAAAGATACCAACCAAGTATCTCAAAATAACAATGATAGCAAGTTCAAAAAGAGTATTCAAATAAATCGCCTAAAACTGGCAAAAACCTCCCTAAAAGTGCTCAAAAACGGCGCAGATTCGCTGTTAATCAACATGCCACAAACGGTAATTTCTATTGAAAATATAGAAACAAATAAAGAAAAACTCAAACAACAGATTCCATTTGATTACAGCAGTATTCACATAGAATCAGACTCTATTTTTTACAGGTTAAATGCCTATGACAATTTATACGTTGATAAGTTCAGCCTAGATGATTCTACATTGATCTTAAATAATACACAAATAAAAACACGCTACAGCCAGATAGAACTGTCTCAACAAATATCAAAAGAGCGCGACCATGTTGATCTTAATATTCCCAAAATAGCCTTTAAGAGTTTCAATATAAAAGCTGAAAACAGTACAGTTTCTGCACAGGCATCTCAAATGGATATTACACAACCGCAGTTTAAAATATTTCGCGATAAGCTTGTTGCAGATGATCCAACTTTTAAACCGCTTTACAGCAAATCATTAAGAGATTTACCGTTTGAGCTCATGATAGATAATGCCCAGATAAAGGGTGCATCTATAGAATATGAAGAAAAGGTAAAAGCTGATAATCAGGCAGGGAAGCTCTCATTTAAAAATTTACAAGCCACAATAAAAAATCTGGGGAATACTTACGCTCTGGGCGAAAAAATGACATCAATACAAGTAAATGCTTTATTTATGGAGAAAAGCCCAATAGAGGTAGATTGGTCTTTTGATGTTCAGAATAAAAATGACCAATTTAGATTTAAGGCAGATGTAGGTGAATTACCCGTAACAGCTTTAAACAGCTTTACAGAACCTAATCTTAATGTTAAACTTACAGGAGCTTTGCATAAAGCATATTTTGATATTTCTGGTGATAACACTTCTTCGCATATTAATATGAAAATGAATTATGACGACTTCAAAATAGCTGTTCTCAATGACAAAAAAGAGAAGAAAAAATGGCTTATTTCAACACTGGCAAATCTTTTTGTTTCTAAAGACAGTGAAGAAAAGGGCAGTGATTCTTTTAGATCCGGGGAGGGCACAGCAGAAAGAGACACCTCTAAGTCTATTTTTAATTACCTATGGTTAAATGTAAAACAAGGATTATTATCTGTACTAACCGGCGATGGAGAATCCTCCTAAACGTCGTTAGAAACCCAATTAAGAGCATCAAGCCTATCCTTATGCTTAAAAGATCTTACTTCTGCAGTCATAAACATTGATTTGACTTTTGAATAAAAGTACATTATAGATTTATCTGAAACCAAAGCAATTCTATTGAAGCGCTTTCTTTGATCAATTTCATAAGACAAATCGCTAAAAGCGGCGCCTATATCCAGAGGGTTTGGGGAATTATCTTCAAAATAAAGTGATATTTTTTTATGCTTGTCAAGAAGGGCGTCAACCTGATCTTTTACGTTTTCAACAAGTTCTACATCAATGTTAGAATCAACAATAAAACCAACTACGTGGTCTGCAAATTCAAATTTTCTCATAAAAAATTTGGTTTGATTTTTTATTAAATACTCGTATAAATTGCAGAAACCCAGTTAAGAGCTTCCATTCTGTTTTTAAGGGAAAAGTGTCGCATCTCTGCTTTCATGAACAAAGCTTTAAATCGTGTATAGAACGATAGTATGCTTTTATCTGAGACTATAGCTATTCTGCTATAGCGGCTATTATTTTGAATTCTATATGTAAAATCCTTCCTTATTGCATTAAAATCTACCGCTCCCGTAGTGGTATCTTCTACATATAAACTTATGCTTTCATATTTTAAAAGCGCCTCATTTATAGTCATATGAATACTATGCACTGTTTTACTATCTATCTTTTCAGAAATAATAAATCCTAGTACTTGTTCTGCAAACTCAAACTTCTCGAGGGCCATTTACACTATAAATAAAGTTGGCGAATATACGGAATAACTGCTAATATCAATAGACTTAAAACTACTGCTCAATATTAGACACTTGGAATTCAGTTAATTCACCATCCTCAAAAGACACTGCGACCTCAATAGGGTTGCAACAAACCTCACAGTCTTCTATATATGTGGTAGAAATTGAGGGATCGAGAAGCATAGAGATGTCTTCCCAACAATATGGGCATTGAAAGAAATGTTCTAACATTTAAAAATCAACATTGAGTAATTGACCAATTAATTGTAACAATTGCAATTCTGCATACTTAGCCTCGTACTTTGCAAGGTTCTTATTCGTTTCTGCGTTAAGCAGGTTTATTTGTGCCTGCCTAAACTCAATAGATGTTATAAGACCAATATTAAAGCGCTCGCGTGACCGTTCAAAATTATTTTGATTTGTAATTACGTTTTGTTCCTGAATCTCATAAACCTGTAACAAATTTTCATAATCTCCTCTTGCATTTTCAATGTCACGCTCAACTTCCAGTTTTATTTGTTCTTTAAGTAATTCCTGATTATCTCGAGCAATCTTAGCATTGCGATACCTCACTGTTGTAGCTCCCCCATTAAATAAGTTCCAGGTGAGATTTAAACCTGCTCCTAAAGCTGTGCCTTTTTGAGTGCTCCCTGTAAAAAATGCACTTGCCGGACTGTTATTTTTATTCCAACCATAGGAACCGGTAAGCCCCACAGTGGGAAGATAGTCTGCACGTGTGGTCTTAATATCGTACTCACTTAATTCAATATTTGATTCACTTTGCATAATTCTCACATTGTTGTCTAGCGCACTATCTGTGTATGTTTGTAGTTTTATACTTGGTGTAAAAGCAACAAGGGTATCTACCACAAAATCTGTCCCAAGATTACGCGCCATCACTACATTAAGATCACGTTTTGTATTGAGAAGCTGCTGCCTGTTATTCATCAGGTTGATACTATCATTAGTAACGTCTACCTCTGCATTTAAAACTTCTAGTTTTGTATTCTGGCCATAATCAAATTGATAATTAGCTCTTAAAACTCTGTCTTTAGAGATACGCAAAGTTTCCTCAAGAATTTCAACATTTTCAGTCAGTCTTGCCACTTCATAATACACAGAAAATAGCTGTAAAATTGTGTTTTCAATGGTTTGTCTTGCATCAAGTTGAGATAGATTTCTAGCTTCTTTAAGACGCTGGTAATTATAATATCTTCCCAAGCCATCAAATAGGATGTAATCAAGGTTTACAGAAGCATTGTAATTATCAGATTCTGCATTATTCAATTCAAACGAGTTACCATCATCACGATCTGTCTCAGAATCCTGTATTTGATAATTCATACCCGCAAGAGCGTAAACAGCTGGCAGATATCCTGAATTTAAAAGACTTGCATTGTTTTCTGCAATTGCCAGATTATTATTTGCGACTTCAATCCCGTAGTTGTTTTCTAAGGTTAACTGTATCGCTTCGGCTTTTGACAGTTGATCTTGCTGGTCTTGCGCCATTCCTGATGACGAAAGAAACAAAATAATTACAGTTAATATGTAGGGGTAAATTGTTTTAAGCGGCTTCATCATCCTCGTTTTCTTCCTTTTGTTCTTTAATCGCACGCTCAACTTCTTCTTTTGAAACTTCTTTACCTGTACGCAACCATTTAATACGTGTTTTTGCACTATTTGTTATTGATAGTAAAAGGGGTAGCATGAGCAGTGTAAGTAATGTTGCGATGGCAATGCCATATGATATAGAAATAGCCATTGGTTTTAAAATTGAGCCTGTCTGCTCTTTTCCATTAACAAAGGCGCTAAACCTGCAATCGTCGTCAAAGAGGTTAAAAATATGGCTCTAAACCTCGATTTTCCGGCCATATACAGAGCCTCATCAAATTTGACACCGTCTTTAAGATAACTATTAAACTTACCTATAAGTACCAGACCATCGTTAACCATTATTCCTATTAAGGCAATTATACCTAAAGCAGAAAGTACATTTATAGGAAACCCATGAATAAAGTGACCCCAGGCAACGCCTATTACACTAAAAGGAATCATCAACAACAATAAAAATGGCTGACTATAACTACGGAACGTAAATGCGATAGTCGCATAAATTAAAAAGAGAATAACCCAAATCACTTTGTTTGCAGAATCACTGAGTTTTTCGGCCTCACGATTTTGACCTTCATAAGAAACGGAAACCGTGGGATATTTTGAAAGAATAGACGGCATCACATTTGCCCGTACATCAGCAAGTATATCTGTAGCGCTTCCGTTAGGATCTTCCATATCTGCATTTACCTGAATTTCGCGCTGTCCTTCAAGATGACTTATAGACTCATCACCACGGGCAATATCATAACTTGCTATTTCGCCAAAGGGCACACGTTCACCGCTTGGTGTTAGTATGCGCATCTCATCAAGATCGTTTATAGAACTGCGATTATCCCTGTCATATCTCACCCAAACTCGTATCTCGTCCTGCCCTCTCTGAAAACGTTGGGCCTGAGTACCAAAAAATCCTGAGCGTACCTGCCGCATAACACTACTAAGATTTAATCCCAATGCATAAGCGCTTTCGTTAAGACGAATTTTAATTTCCTTGATTCCTTCTGGGTCTGTATCAACCACATCACGCAGCAAAGGATTTTCTTCTAGCACCGCTCGTAACTCTTGTTTTGCAGCTTCAAGCTCTTCTGTATTATTTCCTAAAAGAGAAATAGAAACTGGGCTTCCGCCAAAATTTCCTCCGGAGCCAAAAGTGAGTCTTTCCACACCAAAAACCTCACCTACTTCATCACGTATGGAGTTTGTAATATCTGGCGATGCAAAATCCCTAAGCTCTCCCGGAAGTAAATTTACCTGCAACGATGCTTTATTATTACCAGGCCCTACGCGCTTAATCACATTTTCTACCACTTGCATGTTATCTGTCTGTCTGTCTGTGTAATCATCATTTACACGCCATGCAGCCTCTTCTACCATGGTGATTATACTGTCTGTTATTTTAGGATTTGTTCCCTCTGGCATAAGCAGATCAATAGAAACTCTATCACTCGCTATACTAGGGAAAAGTGTGACCCGTACAATCCCCCCGGCTATAGCTCCTATTGTCACAATAAGTAATGCTGCGATAATGGCAAAAGACAAAAACCTTTGCTGAAGTACAAATTTTAAAGTAGGGGCGTAAAGCTTATCGCGTAAATATTGCATAAACTGATCTCCCTTTTCATTAAAAAAACGCAGTTTATAAAAGAATTTATCCAGTCCTTTTTTAGAAGCTTTTTGCTCATCTGTCTCCTTGATTAACGCTTTAGAATGGGCTATATGAGCAGGTAAAATTATTAAAGCCTCAACTAGTGAGACCACAAGGGTAAGAATAACAACCGTAGCCACCTCACTAAAGAACTCTCCTATTCTACTATCAAGAAAAAGAAATGTAGAAAAAGCCAGAACGGTTGTAATAATTGCAGAAACAATAGGTGGAAGCACTTCCATAGTACCATCTATAGCTGCTTTAATAGGAGTTTTACCCTCCTCATAATGTTGATATATGTTTTCTGAAATTACTATACCATCATCTACTAGAATACCTATAACTATGATCATTCCAAAGAGGGAAAGTACATTAATGGTAACATTAAATTGAGCCGCAAAAATGAACATTCCTAAGAAAGCCACGGGAATACCGCAGGCCACCCAAAATGCAAGTCGGGTATTTAGAAAAAATGACAGAAACAGAAGTACAAGGAGAATTCCTGCTGCTCCATTTTCTATTAATAATTGTGTGCGTTGATGAAGTCTTACAGATGAATCTGAAACCACGTCAAGATGAACAGCAGAGTATTTTGCGTTAAAGTCATCTATATAATTATTTACCTTTTCTGCAGTAGGTAATAAATCTTCATTATTTGTATTACTTATCTCAACATTAACAGCAAGGTTTCCATTAAAATAGGAAGCATTAGGCGTTTCTTCAAATCTATCGCGTATTACTGCAACATCTTTTAATCGCACTACTGTACCATCGCTATTGGCCCTTACCACAAGATTGGTAAGCTCATCACCATAGTAAGAGCGATTATTTGCACGTATAAGATAATCTTCTGCTTCTGTTTTTATATTTCCACCTGTAGTGAGAATATTGGCCTGAGATACTGCTTGCGCCACTTCCTCAAAAGAAAGTCCATATGCGAGCAGATCATTTTCGCGAACGGCAATTTCTATTTCCTCAGCAGGATATCCCGAGATCTCAATTTGTGAAATCCCATCCATCGCCCGTAGGTCATACTCAATACTTCGCGCTATTTGTTTAAGTGTTGCAAGGTCTATAGATTCACCACTTACCGCAAAACTTATCGTTTGTCTTATTGCCTCTTGTTTCGCTACAACTAATGGTTCCATCCCCGTAGGAAAACTGGGAACGCGGTCAACTGCATTTTTCACTTCGGCAAGAATGACATCAATATCCTCATCCTGATCGATCTCAATGGTTATGTTTCCACCATTTTCACGAGAAGTTGAGGTCACTCTGTCTATCCCAACTAATCCTTTGAGATTGTCCTCTATTTTGAGGACGACACCCTCTTCTATTTCCTGCGGCGCAGCACCGGGATAAGCGACATTTATTGTGATTATCTGAGAATCTACTAAAGGAAAAAATGAGGATTTCATTCTAAAAATCCCAACTACACCAAAAATTATAAATGCAAAGATCACGACATTTACCGCGACTTCATATTTAATAAAATAACTTATAATTTTTCGCATAGCTTAATCTACTGCTTGTGAAGAACCTGCTGCCGAATTTGATGAGCTCTCTTCCCTATAAACTTTAACCTGCATACCAGCATAAGCACCAGGAACATTGCGGGAAAGTATACGCGTACCATCAGGTATACCTTTTAAAACGACATCCTTATCTGAAAAATAAACGGGATCTACATCTACCAGATCTAAAATACTATCTCTTACAATGAAAATTTGAGAATTGTCTACTAGAAGTTTACGAGGTATTTTTATTGCATCACTTTCTTCTTTCGCTTCAAGCTGTGCTTCAAGATACATACCTTCTTTTAGGTTATCCCCGGTAACTTCTACAAACACCTTGATAGTTTGGGTTGCCTGATTTACTCTTCCGTTAATTCTACTTACCGTTCCTGTATAAGAATGGGTGCCGTTAAGATCTGCAAGCTCCACTTTTTCACCTATTTCAAGTAAATCACTAAAAGTTTTACTCACCGCCACCTCTAGTTCATAAACTGACGGATCTATAAATTCTCCTAATTTTTGACCTGGACGTACCAGAGTTCCTTTTGTAACTAATGATTCTGTAAGTATTCCTGTAAAAGGTGCATAAATTCTATACTTCCCCAAGCGTTGTTCAAGGTTTTTGACATTGTAGTAGGACGAGAAAACACCACGCCCTGTAATAAAATATCCTTCCTGTTCATTATCAATTTTTGGAAGTTCAGGGGTTCCCTTGTTAATATCAAAATTTGAAAGATATTTTTGCCACTTAGGATAAATATCAGGATAATCAAGCCTGAGATCGGGCATTATAGAAGTTACCAGATTATATAACTCACTTTTTGCCGCCTGTACAGAAGAGTAATACTCAGATGAATCAATATTTAAAAGAGTTTCTCCTCTTCTATATGTTTGACCCGGTTTAAAATCATGAGCGCTACTGCGAAAAACACCTTGCACTTCTGCAAACAACTCTAATCTGTTCTTTGCAGCCAGACTTCCGTTTGCGGGTATAACAATAGGTATTGTACTATTTTGTATTGTATCTACAAAGACAGTCTTTACTACTTTCTCAATTCGGGCTTCAGGTTCTGCTTTATTATCTTTAAGATATATAGCCAGAAATATAGCTCCAGCCAAAATTAAAACGCCAAGCCCTGAAAGTATAATTTTACGCATAGGTATATTTTTGCTCCAGGTGGGGATTGATGAGACACAAAAATATCAATGCCTTATGTGGGCTGATGTTAAAGAAATACTAAAATAAAAGCGGAATTAATTGTTATTAAGCGTATTGATCGATTTCCTCTGAAACTTTGCCCCAACTTGTCATTTTCTCTTCAAGCTTTTTCTTTTTATTTTGATAAACTTCAAAGAAATTAGGCTTGGCTATCGCTTTGTTATAATTCTCTGCCAGCTCTTTGTCAATCTGTTTAATTTCGCGTTCCAGTTTATTAATTTCAGATTCTAAATTACTGAGTTTATTGGTAAGAGCTTTAAGTTTCTTTTGATCTTTGTAAGAAGCTTTTGTTTCTGGGGCAGCACTTACTTTTTGGGCTTTTACATCATCTCGCTTCTCTACTTCTCTAAGACTCGTAACTTCTCTTTGCTCAAGATAAAAATCTATATCACCTAAATATTCTTTAAGCTTGTGATCTTTAAACTCGTAAACCTTATTTGTTAATCCCTGTAGAAAATCCCTGTCGTGAGAAACTAGTATCAAAGTTCCTTCAAAACGTTTTAAAGCGTCTTTAAGCACATTTTTAGACTTAATATCCAGGTGGTTTGTAGGCTCATCCATCACCAGAACATTAAAAGGCTGCAACATCAGTTTTGCTAAAGCAAGCCTGTTACGCTCACCTCCAGAAAGCACACGCACATATTTATCTGCTTCTTCACCTCTAAAAAGAAATGCACCCAGAATATCACGAACTTTGCTTCGGTTTTTTTCATTTGCGGCATCTATCATTGTATCAAGAACGGTTTTACTACCATCTAAATGATCTGCCTGATTCTGGGCAAAATATCCTATTTGTACGTTATGCCCTAGTTTTAAATGTCCTGAATGATCTATCTCATCTACAATAATCTTAGCAAGTGTAGATTTTCCCTGCCCATTCTGTCCTACAAATGCGATCTTACTTGAGCGCTCAACATGCAGGCTTATATTCTTGAGAACATTTTTCTCTTCATAACTCTTTGAAATATGCTCTGCTTCTACAACCACTTTCCCGGGAACTACTGAAACCGGAAAATTAAGCGTCATAACACTGTTATCATCTTCATCGACCTCGATACGGTCCATGCGATTTAATTTCTTGATCAGTGATTGAGCCATAGTGGCTTTAGATGCTTTAGCTCTAAACTTTTCAATCAGCTTTTCTGTATGCTCGATCTCCTTCTGTTGATTTTTCTGCGTGGCAAGCTGCTGCTCTCGCAATTCCTCTCTTAGAATAAGATACTGAGAATAAGGTTTTGGGTAGTCATAGATTCTTCCCAGAGAAATCTCTATAGTCCTGTTTGTTACATTATCGAGAAACATTTTATCGTGAGAAACAATAACCACAGCTCCTAAATAGGCTTTTAAGAAATTTTCAAGCCAGATTATAGATTCTATATCAAGGTGGTTTGTAGGCTCATCGAGAAGCAGAACATCATTATTCTGAAGTAACAATTTTGCCAATTCTATACGCATTCTCCACCCACCGGAAAAAGTATCTGTTAATCGGTCAAAATCTTCCCTGCTAAAACCAAGCCCCATCAAGATACGCTCAGTCTCACCTTTATAATTATAACCACCATGTATCTCATACTGATGCTGTACATCATTAAGCTCTACCATGAGATCATGATAGCCTTCACTTTCATAATCTGTACGCGTCACTAGTTGATGATTGATCTCATCAAGCCTGCTCTCCAGCTTTTTAATTGTTTCAAAGGCCTGAAAAGATTCTTCCAGAACTGTGCGACCGGGTATAAAGTCAATATCCTGTTTAAGAAAGCCTATTTGCACTTCCTTATCCATAGCTATCTGTCCTGTATCGTATTCCTGCTCACCAGAGATTATACGCAGCATGGTAGATTTACCGGCTCCGTTCTTCCCAACTAGTCCCACTCTATCTCCTTCGCCTAAGCGAAAAGTAACTTCGTTAAACAGGTACTCACCCTGGAAGGAAACAGATAGATTATGAATATTTAACATGTATTCTTTTTAATATTAGTAGTTAAATGCGGCACCTAGAAATAACTGCCTGTGGCTAACCAAATTTTCTGCAAAGATGCCTAAATTTGTTCAGTAATTCAACGCTATGCTCAAAGTCTTAAAAGGAAACAAATTATACAGCATTTTAACCGGTAAATGTCCCGTTTGCCATGAAGGCGAAATGTACATTGACTCTAATCCTTACCACCTGAGCAAAGTACAGGACATGCACGAGCGTTGTTCTTTTTGCGGCACAAAATTTAAAATAGAACCTTCCTTTTTTTACGGCGCCATGTATGTGAGTTATGGCTTAGGTATCGCTTTTGCTGTTGCCGCATTTGTAATAGCCCACTTCTTTCTCAACGGCGGATTATTGACCTCTTTTTTTGCGATAACTGGCACTTTAGTCCTGTTTTTTCCTGTAATCCTGAGGCTTTCCAGAAACATCTGGATCAATTTCTTTATGAGTTACGATAAAGAAAAGGCTAAGAAAGCCTAAAGCAATTTCTTTTTAAAGCGATTTATATTTACATCCTCAAATAGATCTTTGCCCTCCTCGAGATGCTCATAAAGCATTTTAGCCAGAAAAGGAGACATCATAATTCCGCGCGTTCCTAAACCATTTAAAATAACGAGTCTGTCATATTTAGGGTGAACTCCCAATAAAGGTCTGCGATCGCCTGTGGTAGGTCGTATACCCGCCTCCTGATCTACAATCTCAAAATCACAGTTGATCACTTTTTTTAATTTTTCTACGATTTCGCCTTGAGCGGAAACTGAAGGTTGCGTGTCTTTATCTTTCCAGTTAAAGGTAGCACCCACTTTATACAGATCATCACCCAGCGGAATTATAAAAAACGACGACTTTAAAGCCGATTTCAACCCCAATTTGGGCGATTTTATAGTAATATATTCACCTTTATTGCCTACCAGCGGCAACGCTTTGAAAAATGGATTTTTACATACTCCGTAACCTTCAGCAAAGACAATAAATCTCGCTTCTATATCACTATATTGAATGCAATTTGTTTGAAACTGAATTTTTTCGTAATCAAATTCTTCTTCCTTTAAAGCAGATTTACTTTTAAGATATTCAGAATAAGAATTTAAGAGTCGCTTAATATCTATTTTTCCTGTTTCATTTACCTCGCCCAGGTTAAAAGGAGCATTAATGGCGTTATTATCATTACGTGTAACATTTGGCCGAATAAACCGATCTAAACCCGGCTTATCTGAAGCTTCAAACCAATTATTTTGATCTTCTGCAGAAGAGAATATTTTCTTTACAGGCATAGACTGCACTGCTTCTACTCCCAATTTTTTACAAAGCTCTTTAAAATAAGGAATAGCCAGATCAAACTGCTCAACTCCTTGCCAAGGCAAAGAATAACGTTTAAGAATCACAGGATTATACAAACCACCTGCAACCCTGCTGGCACCTTTTTCATTATTATGAAAAACTACAAAGGTTTTATTGTGAGCCTCTAACTGCTCACAAAATGCCATGCCTGCGAGACCCAGACCAACGATTATGTAATCAACTTTTTTCATCGCTCAAAAATAAGGTATAAAAAAACGCCTCTCATAAAGAAAGGCGTTTTAGCAATAAGTTTTGTGAAAATTAGTAATTCCACATATCAGATTCAAAGTTTCGTATTTGTTCTTTTATGCGCTCAGACTCCAGCAGCTGCATAAGTGCATTGTCTGCCACATACTCTTTAACTTCACGATCACCCTGAATGTTATCTACTCTGTAAATTACACCGTTAAACCTTCGCGAATTAAGCAAATGATCAAATGATAATGGCTGAGCTGAGTTTTGTGGATTAAATACTTGTGCTTCATGCAATACCTCACGTGCGCCTGGAAACCAAACCCAAAACAGAGGGACAAGCACTGGCTCATCATCATCTATAAAGTTAACATCTGGAGCAACTGGAGCAAGACCTATAAGTCTATACTTCAATTCACCCTGACGTTTGTCAAAGTACCAATAACCGCGTATCCAGTATTGCTCAATATCTGCAGCAGTAATATCACGTCTGTTTATAAACTGTTGATCAATTTGCTCACCGGCGTTGTACTGCTCATATCCTAGATCTGTAGTATCTACCTTAGACATTGCCGCAGAAATGTCTCCTAACTGAATCTTATCATTAAAGTACGAGTCTGAATAAATATCTATTTTACCCTTCTTAACATTAGTCACAAGAACATCATAAAGAGACCTTCTGTCTGAACCAATATTATTTGAATCTGTTGGGTAATATAGCGGGAAATTAACGCGCTCATCAAGATCAACGACCTCCCATACATTTTTTCCCCAGAGAACATCGCGACTGTCAACATAACCATATTCTAACGGCTTGTCATTGTCGAGCTCTATTTGTTCATCTGTCTTGATAAACATCTCATCTGGGTCTGTCGCATTCAGAATATTGTTCTGCCCATAAGATGATGCAACCAATATCGTCATGCAAACCACTAAAAATGAATTTTTCAAACTCATGTCAGTTATACTTTAATTTGTAAGTTCTATTAAAACAGGAGATACTTTTTTCAATTTATAAGAACTATTTCCTGCAATTTGAGCATTTATATCAAATATCTGCACCGTTTCACCACGTTGGGCTCTTTTTAATACTGCCTTAGCGCGCGCATCTAGTCTGTCTCCATTTACCTGAACAGTTGGCTGCCCCGGTACATTAAATTTAAATCCTGTAACCTTTAAATTAAGGTCAAAATCAAAATCTGGCAAAGAAGCACCTACAGATGATATCTCTAACGCATTTCTTTGCATTTTTATTATATCAGATTCACCACGTACAGTTCCTGTAGGTCTTGGTATATCTTTTATTCTAAACTGCTTAGAATCACTTACCTTAGAACCATCTGCCAGAGTACCATTTACATTTATGGTAACTTCACGCCCATTACCTGGGGTCATCACATAGCTACTACCACTTGCTTTATTAAGACCCGGTGCGCTTGCAGATACATTATTATCTGCCACACCAGCGAAGCTAATGGTCATTGGGTTTGCAACACCGCGATAAACCACGTTCATTTTATCTGCTGAAATAGTAGCAGAATTAGGGCGGTTTATTACAGCATATGAATCATTAATAGGTATCGTTACAATAGAATCTCCTTCTTTAAACTGAAGTTCACCTTTAATGCTCTGCTCTCCTACATTACCGGCGGGAAAATCGAGTAAAACCTGCCCGGCAGAAGTCTGCTTAAGCTGTTTACCATTTATCACCACCTTGTCAAAGTTTAAAGTATTATCATAACGACCAAGAATTACCTTACCTTTAAATGATTCTCCAGAGAAAAATGCACTCTTATCTGGCACAACAATAGCCTGGTAATTGCTCATAGATAATTGTTGAGCTTGCTCACCAGCTAACATAGCAGAAAGAAGCTCACTTTGCGTAGTCTTTATATCTGCCTGCATCTGCGTCAACTTTGTAGTTGATGCTATCATTGGGAACCCTTCAAAATTGTAGCTTAACCACTCTATTTTCTTACCATCGCGATTTTCTACAGGCGAAGTATCAAACTTCTGCTTTATATCTGACGCGATATTAGGATAGCTGTCACCAATTAAAGCTACTACTTCATCTCTAAAGTTCTCAACTTTTGATTTAAACAACTTTCCATCTTTAGATAAGTTATCACCGCTAAAGAATGTTTGATCAAGAAAATCAGGCTTATCCTGAGCCTCATAATCTTTAGGATCTTCAACTTTGGCTGTCATTGCAGATTTTAACGAGTCTATATAACCCGATAAATCTGTAGCCATCACATTTATTTTCTTCGCTTTTTCTTTAATCACCGCATATTTTGCCGGTTGTTCTGACGCTTTAGCATCAAGTCCTGCTAAAAATGCAGTATTACGCTGGTCTGATGCGCTATTTGCTTGTGTTATTTTTTCGTTTAAAAGACCAAAAGCTGATAATACCTCTTTAGACATATTTAATGCAAGCATTGCAATAAATACGAGATACATCAGGTTGATCATTTTCTGTCTAGGTCCTAGTTTTCCACCTGCCATCTTCTATTTTTTATAGATTTATATCAAGTTGAAAAATTATTTCCTGTTCATTGCAGAAAGCATACCACCATATACACCATTAAGAGAAGAAAGGTTAGTCGCTAGACTTTCCATTTGTTCTTTCAATTTACCAGCGTTAGTTGCTACTTCATTGTTTATTTCAGCCTGACGACCTGCGGTCTCAACCTGAACTTTATAAAGACTGTTTAAAGACTCCATTTGAGCTGCTGCTAAAGCCATCTCTTCACTATATCTTTGTGTAGAGGTCATTGCTTCTGCAGTTGGTGAAATCGCTTTTGCTGCTCCTTCAAAATTTCTAATGCTTAAGCCAAGGCTGTTCATTAATTCTGCATCAATTTGAGCTTCCTTTAAAAGGTTATCAAGCTTTTGCGAAAGCATACCTTCAGATTGTGTCTCTTCAATAACTGCATTCTTTCTTACTGCAGGTTCTGCACCTGCTAATTCTGGATATACTAAAGACCAGTCTAATTCATCATCAACAGGTTCAAAAGCAGAAATAGCAAAAATAAGTGCTTCGGTAATTAGACCAATAGCCAGTAAAACACCGCCATTTAAAGGGCCTAATTCCCAGTGTAGGATCTTAAATAAAGCTCCAATAATAACAACAGACGCACCTAGGCCGTACGCCATGTTAAAAAGTTTCTTTGTAGATTTCGATTGTGCCATTTTAAAAATTAAGTTAAGTAATTAGGGTTAAGTAAAATATTTGGGTAAATATTATTTTGAATCAATACTATCTTCTGGTATTCACGTCTCCGCCCACACCAAGGTAATCCTGTACAGTTCTAAAGCCTATATAGCTTCTTGCAGAATCTGCATACTCATAATCACGTGTACTTACTTGTAGGAAATAAGCAACGTCTTTCCACGACCCACCACGCACAACTTTACGCTGATTTTGTGTGTCGTTAACATTAGGGTTCATTGTAGAAACGTATTCATAGGCATTAGGGTCATAAGATGATGCAACCCATTCTGAAACGTTTCCAGACATGTTGTACAGATCATAATCATTAGGTTCATATGAATCTGCCTCTACTGTATAAAGTGCCTGATCTGCCGCATAATCCCCCCGCAGAGGTTTAAAATTGGCTAGAAAGCATCCTCTGTCATTCTTCGCATAAGGTCCACCCCAAGGGTAAGTAGCTCCTTCCAGACCGCCACGTGCTGCGTATTCCCATTCAGCCTCGCTGGGTAATCTAAATCTATTAACCAATTGTTGACCTCTTTCTTTTTTATAGGCATTTCTATAAAGCGTACGCCACTCACAGAATGCTTTTGCCTGCTCCCAGGTCACCCCAACTACAGGATAATCATCATAAGCACTATGCCAGAAATAATCATTATGCATAGGCTCGTTGTATGAATAGGCAAAATCTTTGATCCAAACTGTAGTATCAGGATATATCTTTACATTTTCAGTGATTAGATAGTCACTTCTCTTGCCTTTTTTCGCTTTCGCGGCAGCTTCTATATCAAGATATGTGTATTTAAACTCAAGTTTATCTACATCAATAGTGCGCTGCCCGTTGTACGATTCTTCAAGAGGAAGGTACATAGAATCCATCACCTCTACATAATATTCATCAGGATAATCCTGAGGATCATCTAATAGGTCGATACGCTTATTTAACTTTCTGCCTTCGTAAGTATCTGAAAAACTGTAGTAATTATCATACATATATTTCTCATACGGAGTCATATCTTCAGGATCGTTATCTAGAAAAGCATACTCTCCTATACCACCATCACCCGGCGTCTGCCCCATCTCATCAGCAAAAATTGCTAAACGGGTGCGTACAATAGAATCTTTTACCCAATCTACAAATTGACGATATTCTGAATTGGTGATTTCCGTCTCATCCATATAGAACGAGCGTACAGTAACAGTTTTAGTTGGGGCGTTTTTAACCGATGCGATATCATCGTCGCTTTTACCCATAATAAAAGAGCCACCTGAAACAAGCGTCATCCCGTATGGTTTTTCAGGATTCCATTTCTTTCCTTTGGCCCCCACAAGCTCACCGTGGTCATTGCGACCACAACTAAATAACAAGCTTATCATCGCAATAAATGCAACAAACTTCTTCATAGGTATTTTAGGTTAAATTGAGATTTGAGAGCGTAAACCTATTTATAAAAATTTTAATAACCAATTTTTAGTTTAAAAAAACCGCTCAATCCCAGTTAGTTCTATTTATTATACTTCATTCTTCCTTCTCGCCTTATACCAGCGTTCAGGTATTTCCTGATTGCACGCGTTAAGATAATCCTGGTATGTGCATGGTAATAACGTGTGCCTTTTTAATTTATTATTAAGACCTTGTAAAAACGGAATTTCTATCCACCAGCGCTCTGTCTTGTTACTCTTGTAAAAACTAAGCACCTCATCCTCAACCGGGACTGCATAATGCAAAAACTCTTTGCGTCTATCTCCTATCTCCTCATTAGCCCTGTAATTCACTCCTTCTATAAAGTACCAGATGATCTCTGCTATAAGCGCTGCCCCTGCTTCGGTCTGTTTTGTCAATGCATATTCAAAAATTCCAAATACACTTACTCGATCACTTATCCCCGCATAACGTGAAATAGCACAGGCTTCTCTACCGTTAAAACCATTAGGCTTAGAATGATGCATAAAACCAAGCGATGATGATTGCACGGCGCCAAGATCAAAAGAAACAATATCTGCATCGCGCATGACCGGCTCTACAATACTAATATCATTTGTCACAGCGCCCAGACGATAAGCATCAAAAAATAATTTATCCATCAGGTCTATTTCTTCCTGACTATTAAAATAAGTCTGGTATCCCAGATTAGAAAAATTGAATAAATTATAAGGCTGGTCTACGATCACTTTACCTACATAAGACTTATTTGTCATAGGCTGCGAACTGTCACCCAGATCAAAACGGCTATCTACACTTACCAGATTAACCATTTGATCAAGATTATCAAAAGCTCTGTAAATAGCATGTGTTAAATCTTGAGTACCTCCTAAAAAAACAGGAATAATGTCTTTTTTGATCAGATTTTCGGCTATTTGCCTTACGGCGAAAAACGTATCTGTTATACTTTCTCCTGCATCAATATCGCCAAGATCTGCAATTACAGTGTGCCAATTACCCGGAAATAACTGGTAAAAAGCCCTTCTAATTGCCGAAAAATCGAGATGCTCTTCTAAGAGATCAATATCTCCCCTATTCTCTCGCACACCAATGATCGCCAGATTCACTCCTTCCAGATCAGGAATACCTTCTTTAGATGAATGAACTTTAATTGCGCTTCCCAGGCTCTGGCTGTGAAATAGTTGCGCATGAGCTACAACAGCATCAGAAACCGGCAACAGGTTTTCTAAGGGCATAGATTATTTCTTTTTAGCAATAGGTTTTTTACGCGTAGCGGTCTTTTTTGCCGCCGGCTTCTTTTTTGCCGCTGTTTTTTTCTTTGGCCCTTGCTTCTCAAGAATATCTTTCACTTCTTCCAGCGTAAGCTTTTGAGCATCTACGGTCTTAGGCAATTCTATTTTAGTACGCCCTTTAATAATATTAGAACGCCCCCAGCGTGCTTTCTCTACACGTATGCCTTCATCTTTAAAATCATGAATGACTTTATCTTTTTCCTTTTGCTTTTTATCTTCTATAAGCTCTACTATATCAGCATCGCTCAGGTTATCAAAATCGTATTTTTTATTTACATTGATAAAAATACTATTCCATTTTATAAAAGGTCCAAAACGGCCAACTCCTTTCTGAACCGGAAATCCTTCATACTCATAAATAGGAGCGTCTGCCTTTTGCTTCTCTTTTATATATTCTACTGCCTCATCATATTCTACCTGCAGTGGGTCTTTACCTTTTGGCAATGACACATATGTCTTACCAAACTTTACATAGGGTCCAAAACGGCCATTATTTACCTCAACTTCTTCACCTTCAAATTCACCTAAAGATCTGGGCAGTTTAAAAAGATCCATCGCCTCTTCATAAGTAATAGTCTCTAGCTGTTGATCTGGAGAAAGTCCTGCAAACTGTGGCTTTTCTTCATCTTCTACAGAACCTATTTGTACCATGGGTCCATATTTACCCAACCTCACACTTACCGGCTTACCCGTCTTAGGATCTGTACCTAAGATACGCTCACCTACCTCACGGTCTGCATTTTCTGCAACATCTTTTACCTGAGGGTGAAAGTCTTTATAGAAGTCTTTCATCATCTTCGTCCACTCCTCATTACCTTCTGCAATCTCATCAAAGTCCTGCTCTACTTTTGCAGTAAAATTGTAATCGAGAATATTTTCAAAATGGTTTACCAGAAAGTCATTTACTACCATACCTACATCTGTAGGAACCAATTTTCCCTTGTCTGAGCCTACTTTTTCGGTCATTTTAGCCGATTTTATCGAGCCTTTTTTAAGGGTGATTAAGTCATATTCACGCTCTGTACCGTCTATATTTCCTTTCTCTATGTATTTTCTATTCTGTATCGTAGTAATTGTAGGTGCATAAGTAGATGGTCTACCTATACCTAACTCTTCCAGCTTTTTCACCAGTGAAGCTTCAGTATAACGATAAGGTGCTCTGGTAAAACGTTCTGTAGCCGTTATCCAGTTGTTATTTAGAGTTTCACCCTGCTTTAACGGAGGCAGGATTCCGCTTTCTTCCATATCTTCATCATCGGTTCCTTCTAAATAAACTTTTAGAAAACCATCAAATATCAAAACCTCACCATTTGCAGTAAAATTACTTGGGTGATTAGAAGATGCTATCTGCACATTTGTACGTTCAAGTTGTGCCTCGCTCATTTGGGAAGCAATCGCACGCTTCCAGATCAATTCATACAGGCGAGCCTGATCGCGATCAATATTTACTGAGTGCTTACTAAAATCTGTAGGTCGTATCGCTTCGTGAGCTTCCTGGGCTCCTTTGCTTTTACCTTTATAATTACGCTCCTTATGATATTTAGAACCGTAAGCAGAAACTATCTCATTAGAAGCAGCTTCTTTTGCATCCTGAGAAAGATTTACACTGTCTGTTCTCATGTATGTTATAAGCCCGGCTTCATATAAACGCTGAGCCAATGTCATGGTCTTACTAACTGAAAAATATAGTTTTCTTGACGCTTCCTGTTGCAGTGTGGAAGTTGTAAAAGGAGGTGCAGGAGATTTTTTTGCCGGTTTTGTTGTTAAAGCATCTACTTTAAAAGTAGCGTTAGCATTGGCCTGCAAAAACTCTTCAGCTTCTTTTTTAGTATCCAGGTTTTTAGGAAGTTTCGCTTTAAGCGTTTTCCCGTCTTCATTTGCAAATTCTGCGTCTACACGAAAATAATCCTGTGAAGTAAAACCTTGTATCTCACGCTCGCGCTCTACGATAAGTCTCACAGAAACAGATTGCACACGGCCTGCTGAAAGGCCGCCTTTAACCTTGCGCCATAACACAGGTGATATTTCATAACCCACAAGACGATCAAGTACACGTCTAGCTTGTTGCGCATTTACTAAGTTGTAATCTATACTTCTGGGATTCTCAATTGCACGCAGAATGGCTTTCTTAGTAATCTCAGAAAAAACGATACGTTTTGTCTTAGCCTTATCAAGATGTAACTCTTCTGCAAGGTGCCACGCAATGGCCTCACCCTCACGATCCTCATCACTTGCGAGCCAGACCATTTCAGCTTTCTTTGCAAGATCCTTCAGTTTTTTGACTACGCTTTTTTTATCTTTTGAGACGATATATTTGGGTGTAAAGTCTCCATCTACATCTACCCCTAATTCTTTAGTAGGTAAATCTGCAATATGCCCAAAACTACTTTCAACCTTAAAATCTTTTCCGAGAAACTTCTCTATGGTTTTGGCCTTTGCAGGAGACTCAACAATAACTAAATTTTTTGCCATTTTATGTCTTTTGATTCGTCACCACAGCCTCAATTTGATAATAAACCTGCAGTATTTAGAAATGCAAAAGTATATCAAAAAATATTATTGTTTTGAGCAGACCGCTATACCAAATTAAAAAAGCCACTTTGAGAGCGACTTTTTGTGGTATAAAATAAGCTAATCTCTACATTAATGTAAAGGCGCTTATTAAGCTTAGGTCATCTTCACCATAACTGTATTGATACAAAACCCCACCACCAATCATCAATAAATTATCTTGTAAAGGAATGACGTCATAAATGTTGACCGACTCATCTACACTCAGCATTTCAAGACTTAAAGGATTAGTCTTATCAAATATTTTTAAACCCTGAGCACCGTCACTTACATACAATCTGTTATTATGTACGCCCAACCCATAAGGCTCCTGCATATCATAATCACCTACGACTTGAGGATTAGTTTTATCTGAAACATCTATAACTTCAAGCAAACTCATATCCTGACCACAAGCGTTCCCGCCTCTCAAAGTAAGATAGGCATAATCGCCATCTACCACTACAGGATCGCAACCCGTTATATGAGATATTTCTGAAACATACTCCGGGTTTTGAGGTTCTGAAATATTATAAATGAGCATACCGCGTGTTCCTCCTATATATAAGTAATCACCCTGACTGAATATCGTTTCTATACTCCAGTCTGCATAAACCTCATTTAGTTTTTCAAGATCTGCATTCTGTAGACTAAAAATATTTATTGAGCCTGCATCTAAAACATACAGATAATCACCTATTATTTTAAAACGCGCAAAAGAACCGCCTACGCCATCTGCATTACTAAAGCTTTCACTACTGCTCGCAACATCCTCATAATATAACACAGGTGAAATTTTACGACGCACAGTGGTATACTCCCAGTCTACAATCACATCCTCCTGATAATTAAAGTTAGAAAGATCAAAATCTGCCACAGGCTCACTTACTTCGGGATATGGGTAGTAACTGCCTTGTAATGCATTTT
This sequence comes from Leeuwenhoekiella sp. A2, assembly GCF_047946655.1. Taxonomy (GTDB): domain Bacteria; phylum Bacteroidota; class Bacteroidia; order Flavobacteriales; family Flavobacteriaceae; genus Leeuwenhoekiella. The sequence goes on along the minus strand of NZ_CP172311.1, from coordinate 2,323,562 downwards.
CAAGAACCCCGTTGTATTTAATATCATCCATATTAGAAATATCAAAAGTCACCAAATCACTATAAGAATCGGCATAAAGTATATCATTTTTAGCCTCAATATCGATATTGCCCGGTATATCTAAAAATGCAACTTTAGCAGGAGATGCAGGATTGCTGTTGTCTATTACATGTATACCTTTATGTAGATCATTAACAAATATGTAATCGTTGTAGAAATAAAATTTACCGGTGCTTGCCAGAGGCATTGGCTCTTCAACAGATTTTATCATCTGCGCATGCAGATCTGCTTTAGACATTATCACCGGCACAGCAATCCTTACGGTTTCATAACCGCTCTCGTCATCAGATTGACAATTTATAAGGGTTAGCGATATTAAAAGAAGTAGTACTTTTTTCATAATAAAAATGGTTAGTTTTCTAGATAGATGAAAAATCACTTAAATGGTTGCGTAATATGCATCATATTAACAAGTTTATAAAAATTTGCCACAGCAATTAATTACACATTTGTTTTTAATGACAGTTTGTCACAAGCTTCATTCGTTGTATCTTTGCACACTTATTTAGGAAGCAGGAATTCTTATGGAGAAGATAATAGATGAAAATATACAAGGACAAGCATTAGTGCTTGATGGCCCTACAACAAATTCTAAAAAACTATTTATAGAGAGTTACGGCTGCCAGATGAACTTTAGCGATAGTGAGATCGTTGCCTCAATTCTCGCTAAAGAAGGATATAATACCACCCGTAATTTAGAAGATGCAGATCTTGTTCTGGTCAATACATGTTCTATTAGAGAAAAGGCAGAACAAACTGTGCGTAAGCGCCTTGAGAAATATAATGCAGTTAAAAAGATAAATCCGGGAATGAAAGTAGGCGTGCTGGGCTGTATGGCAGAGCGTCTTAAAAGTCAATTTCTGGAAGAAGAAAAAATTGTTGACCTGGTCGTAGGTCCAGATGCATACAAAGATTTACCTAATCTTATCAGCGAGGTTGAAGAAGGTCGCAATGCTGTAAATGTTATTTTATCTAAAGAAGAGACTTACGGTGACGTTTCTCCCGTACGTTTACAAAGCAACGGTGTAACTGCTTTTGTAAGTATTACACGCGGTTGCGATAATATGTGCACTTTCTGTGTAGTGCCATTTACCAGAGGCCGTGAACGTAGCCGCGACCCACAGAGCATTATAGAAGAAGTTAATGATCTGGCGGCAAAAGGCTTTAAAGAAGTCACGTTACTTGGTCAAAATGTAGATAGTTACTTGTGGTACGGTGGCGGACTTAAAAAAGATTTTGAAAAAGCCGGCGAAATGCAAAAAGCCACAGCAGTTAGTTTCTCAAACCTGCTAGAACTGGTTGCACAGGCCCAGCCTAAAATGCGTGTACGTTTCTCAACTTCAAATCCGCAGGATATGACGCTTGACGTGATACACACCATGGCAAAATATCCTAATATCTGTAAATACATTCATCTTCCCGTACAAAGCGGAAGCGATCGTATTTTAAAAGCCATGAACCGTTTACATACGCGAGAAGAATATTTTCAACTTATTGATAACATTCGCGAGATCATGCCAGACTGTGCCATATCTCAGGATATGATCACTGGTTTCCCTACAGAGACAGAAGAAGATCATCAGGATACAATAAGCCTGATGGAATATGTAAAATATGATTTTGGTTTTATGTTCGCTTATAGCGAAAGACCGGGAACACTGGCAGCGCGTAAACTTGAAGATGACGTACCAGAACCGGTTAAAAAACGTCGCCTGGCCGAAATAATCGAGATACAACAAAAATATTCTCATTACAACACAGCAAAACAAGTAGGTAAAACGATAGAGATATTAATCGAAAAATCATCTAAGAAAAGTGATGCCCACTGGAGCGGAAGAAATTCTCAAAACACAGTGGCTGTTTTTCCTAAAGAGAATTACAAAGTAGGTGATTTTGTAATGGTTAAAATAAACGACTGCACTACCACTACTCTTATTGGGGAAGCAGTAGACTATTCTGAAAACAACTAACCGTATAAGTATGGAATCAGTACACGCGACTAAACAACGTTTCGGAATAATAGGAGATGATCCTAAACTTAACAGGTCTGTAGAGAAGGCAATACAGGTAGCGCCTACAGATATCTCTGTGCTTGTTACCGGAGAAAGCGGTGTGGGTAAAGAAAGTATCCCTCGCATCATACACTCACTTTCGCATAGAAAACATAACAAGTACATCGCTGTAAACTGCGGTGCAATACCAGAAGGAACCATAGATAGTGAACTTTTTGGCCATGAGAAAGGCGCCTTTACAGGAGCAACCTCAACACGTAGCGGATATTTTGAAGAAGCAGATGGCGGGACTATTTTTCTGGATGAAGTAGGCGAACTTCCTCTCCCCACGCAGGTAAGATTATTGCGCGTTCTTGAAAATGGCGAATTTTTAAAAGTAGGTTCATCTAAGACGCAAAAAACAGATGTACGCATCGTAGCAGCTACAAACGTAAATATGTTTGAAGCTATTAAAAATGAAAAATTTAGAGAAGATCTTTATTACAGATTAAGTACTGTAGAGATTAATTTACCACCCTTGCGTGAGCGTAAAAATGACATTCACCTGCTCTTTAGAAAATTTGCATCAGACTTTGCAAATAAGTACAAAATGCCCACAATCAGGCTGGAAGAAGACGCGATACAGCTACTTTTAAAATATCGCTGGAGCGGAAACATAAGACAGTTGCGCAATATTGCAGAGCAAATTTCAGTTTTAGAACAAAACAGAAGCATAACTCTTGAGAAGCTTAGAGCATATCTTCCAGACATGGGTAGCAATCTTCCCGCTGTGGTTAAGCAGAAAAATGCAGACAGTGACTTTAGCAGTGAGCGAGAAATACTTTACAAAGTGCTTTTTGATATGAAAAGCGACCTGAACGACCTAAAAAAGCTCACTCTCGAGCTGATGGAAAAAGGTAACAATGCGACAGTACAGGAAGAGAATAAATCTTTGATCAAAAAGATCTACAGCGACGATCAGGAGACAGATGCTTATGAAAGCGCAGAAGATATTACAGAAGTATTGCAGATACCACAAGAAGCAAACGGTTTTGATAATCCATCAGACAAGTATAGTTTCGCAGAAGATGTAGAAGAAGAAGAAACGCTTTCTATACAGGAAAAGGAGCTTGAACTCATCAAAAAATCACTAGAACGCCACAGTGGCAAACGTAAAGTAGCAGCACAGGAGCTAGGTATAAGTGAGCGTACACTTTACAGAAAGATCAAACAATACGATCTTTAATAATCTACTCTTTTCAGCAAAACGCATTAAAAAATATATGCAGAAGAAATTTAAAATTACCGGTCTACTTCTTATCACTCTTGTTTTTAACAGCTGTGGTTTTTATTCATTTAGTGGTGTATCAATAGAACCGGGAACAGAAACTTTTCAGGTTAATTTCTTTCAGAATAATGCGGCTTTGGTAGAACCGGGATTAGACCGTAAATTCACATTTGCTTTACAGGATCTTATTCAGAACCAGACAAGTTTAAGCCTTACCCCTAATGGCGGTGATCTAATTTACGAAGGCGAGATCGTAGATTATTACATCGCGCCACAAACAGCTACTTCAGACAATATTGCAGCACAAAACCGCTTAACAATTACTGTTAATGTGCGCTATATAAATACAAAAAAAGAAGATGGCACAGATGACTTTGAGCAGCGTTTTTCTTTTTACGTTGACCGTCCCGGCACACAACAATTAATAGGAAGCGCTCTAGACAGTGCTGTTGATGAGATCTTTGAACGCATCACCCAGGATATCTTTAATGAATCGCTGGCTAACTGGTAATTATGAATACTTCAGCTTTACTTGCAATCTTAGAAAATCCTGAGCAACTTACAGTTGCCCAGACAAGTGAGCTGGCTGAAATTGTGGCTGAATTTCCGTTTTTTCAGCCTGCAAGAGCGGTTTTTTTAAAAGGTCTTAAAAATCAGGAAAGTTTTAATTATAACAAAGAACTAAAACGCACAGCTGCTTTAACTACAGATCGCAGTATTCTTTTTGACTTTATTACTTCTCCCGTTTTTACACAAAATGCGATAAGCAAAACCATTAAAGAGCAAGAAGAAAGTCTTTATAATATAGTGGTTAATGAAGCTAAAGATGTGTCTGAACAGGTAGAAACCGAAGAATTAGGCAAAGCAAATCAGGTTCTCGACCCCGATTTTTTCATCCCTAAGGCCGATAATCAACCTGAAAAGAGCGATTTTTTAGAACCTGAAAAATTATTAGAAATCGGCGTGCCTTTAGACTTTGGTCAAAAAGAAACGCATTCTTTCGCCGAATGGCTTCAGATAACTACGCATAAACCCATAGACCGTTCTCAAGAAACTGAAGATACTGCTGAAACAATAGAAAATGAAGAGGAAACCGAGGAAGATCTTGAGCGCAAACGCAAACTCAGGATAATAGATCGTTTTATAGCAAACAACCCAAAAATTAAGGTTAAACCTGTTGATGAAACGGTAAAAAGAAACGTTATTGAAGAGGTAAATGTGCCAGACGAAGCACTTATGACAGAGACGTTAGCCCGCGTGTATGTTGAGCAGAAGAACTTCAATAAAGCCAAGCAAGCTTATAGAATTTTAAGTTTGAAATATCCGGAAAAAAGTGGTTTCTTTGCAGACCGAATTCGGGCAATAGAAAAATTGCAGGACAATAAAAATACATAATTATGTTTTTAGTATTCTTAGGACTTATCATCATCGTAGCATTTTTGCTGGTAGTAGTGATCATGGTTCAAAACCCAAAAGGTGGCGGTTTATCTTCTTCTTTTGGTGGTGGTGGCACTCAACAAGTAGGTGGTGTAAAAAAGACAACAGACTTTTTAGATAAAAGTACCTGGGCTCTGGCTACTATACTTCTAGTGCTTATTCTAATCTCAAATGTGACTATCTTTGGTGGTGGCGCATCTGCAGAGTCTAAAGTAATTAATGGTGAGGATGTAGAGAACATTGTTCCTGTACAAAACACGCCGGCGGCTACTACTCCTGCAACTGTACCAGACAGCACAGAGAACTAAAATGACAGTTTATAAAAGATAAATTAAGAAGACCGCAAATTTGCGGTCTTTTTTTTGCCTTTTTGTCAGCCATAAGTCAGTGGCACAATTTCTGCCTATTTGCATCATACATTATAGAAATTTGTTCAACAAAAAAATCATATTACAATGGGAGTAAACATTAAACCTCTTTCAGATCGTGTTTTAGTAGAGCCAATGGCCGCTGAAACTAAAACAGCTTCAGGTATCTATATTCCTGATACTGCTAAAGAAAAACCTCAAAAAGGTAAAGTAGTTGCTGTAGGAAGTGGGAAAAAAGATTATGAAATGACCGTAAAAGTGGGCGACACTGTTTTATATGGTAAATATTCTGGAACAGAGTTAAAACTAGACGGTTCTGATTACCTAATGATGCGTGAAGACGATATTCTGGCTATCATCTAAGCCCAGAACACGCTTTATTACTTCTAGATTAAATTAATCCAATCAAATTAATTGTAAACAAAACTCTTTTCTTCATTAGGAGAAAAGACTAAAACTTTGAAAAATGGCAAAAAATATAAAATTTGACATTGAAGCTCGCGACGGTATTAAGCGCGGTGTAGATGCTCTTGCAAATGCAGTAAAAGTAACATTAGGTCCTAAAGGTCGTAACGTTATTATTAGCAAATCATTTGGCGCACCACAGGTAACTAAAGATGGTGTTACAGTAGCAAAAGAAATAGAACTTGAGGATCCTTTAGAAAACATGGGAGCTCAAATGGTAAAAGAAGTTGCTTCTAAAACCAATGATCTTGCCGGTGACGGTACTACAACTGCAACTGTTCTTGCTCAGGCTATCGTAAAAGAAGGTCTTAAGAATGTGGCTGCAGGCGCAAACCCAATGGATCTTAAAAGAGGTATTGATAAAGCTGTAGAAGCTATTACCAAAGATCTTCAGGAACAAACTCAGGAAGTAGGAAACTCTTCTGAAAAAATTAAGCAAGTAGCTTCTATATCTGCTAACAATGATGATGTAATAGGTGAACTTATCGCTGAAGCATTTGGTAAAGTAGGTAAAGAAGGTGTTATCACTGTAGAAGAAGCAAAAGGTACAGAGACTTATGTTGATGTAGTAGAAGGTATGCAGTTTGACCGCGGTTACCTTTCTCCTTACTTTGTTACAGACAGTGAGAAAATGCAATCTGAATTAGAGAGCCCTTACATCTTGTTATATGATAAAAAGATCTCTTCTATGAAAGATTTGCTACCTGTACTTGAGCCGGTTGCTCAATCTGGTAAGCCTTTATTGATCATCGCAGAAGACGTAGATGGCGAGGCTCTTGCAACTCTTGTTGTAAATAAATTAAGAGGTGCTCTTAAGATCGCAGCTGTAAAAGCTCCAGGTTTTGGTGATCGTCGTAAAGCAATGCTTGAGGATATCGCTATTTTAACTGGTGGTACAGTAATAAGTGAAGAGCGTGGCTTTACACTTGAGAACGCAACAGTTGATATGTTAGGTACAGCAGAAACTGTAACTATTGATAAAGACAACACAACTATTGTAAACGGTGCTGGTGAAAAAGAAAACATCAAAGCTCGTGTAGGTCAAATTAAAGCTCAGATCGAAAGCACAACAAGTGACTACGATCGTGAAAAACTTCAGGAACGTCTTGCTAAATTAGCAGGTGGTGTAGCTGTACTTTATGTAGGTGCTGCTTCTGAAGTTGAGATGAAAGAGAAAAAAGACCGTGTAGATGATGCACTTCATGCAACTCGTGCAGCTGTAGAAGAAGGTATTGTTGCCGGTGGTGGTGTAGCTTTAGTTCGCGCTAAAAAAGTACTAGAAAATCTTTCTACAGACAGTGCAGATGAGAGTACAGGTGTACAAATAGTAAATAAAGCTATTGAAGCTCCATTACGTACTATTGTAGCAAACGCAGGTGGTGAAGGTTCTGTTGTGATCGCAAAAGTGATCGACGGTAACAAAAACTACGGTTATGATGCTAAAACAGATACGTATGTAGATATGCTAGAAGCTGGTATTATTGACCCTAAGAAAGTTACTCGTATCGCTCTTGAAAATGCAGCTTCTGTTTCTGGTATGATCCTTACAACAGAGTGTTCATTAACAGACATACCTGAAGACAATGCAGGTGGCGGTCATTCTCATGGCGGAATGGGCGGCGGTATGCCAGGCATGATGTAATATCACTTTCGCTTAAAGCGAAATAGTATAAAAGCAAAAACCGCTTCAATTAAACTGAAGCGGTTTTTTTTTGACTTAATTTAATTACCGTCTTAGTTTATCTCTGCATCAACAGTACCGCAATTAAGCATCTTATCACCAAAGTATGGATTGTATATTTTCTTGTCATTAGAGATCCAGTAAGCACCTTTGCCGTTAAATGCCATAGGGCAGTACTCATAATATAAAGTACCTTGCTCTATCTTACCTTCTACTAATGCTTTAATGCCTGCGGTTACCTGAGAAAACAATTCACGTTGTTGCTCAATATCGCCTGTATTGCTCAAGGTGCTCACCTGCTCCTTTAGCGCATCATTACCATCTATCTCCTCAAGGGCTGTTTTTAAATTTGCAGCTGTTGATTTTGCCGCTCCGGCATCTGTATTTACCAGTGCCGTTTTAAGTTCGTTATAATTATCATAAACGTCTGCCACGAGTGAATCATTAAAAGTGGCAGTACGTGCGGCAGAAAAGTGTTCTTCTTTTGCTCCTTCTGTGCGAGCCTCAGTGTCTATCGTTACAACCTCTTCATTGTCTGTATTTGATTTTTTTTCGCCGCAGGCTAAAACCAATACAGACAATCCTATAAATGCTATTTTTTTCATAGTGTAATATTTATTTGTTTAATGTACAAATGTCTAATTCTTCCGTGTTTTTTGATAATAAAATGCCGGTAAAATAATTATAATAAATAAAGGCTGTATGAGAAACCGGCGCACATAGAACAGCAACTGGTAGTGCTCTGGCTCATAATTTTTAAGTAGCATATAAAAGATGACCAGCAAAAGCACAAAGGCAATTAAGTAGAGTAATGCAGCAAATTTCACATAGCCTTTTTCGTTAAAAGCGATCCACAGTACTAGCAAAGACAGGATAGAATTTAAAAAATATCGCTCTGTGAGCGCAAAAATCAGCTTTGCAGTACGAAAATCTGGCAGGTGTTCTTTTTCTAAAAAATCTGATCTGAAGAAATCTAAAAGCGGATCGTAAAAAAGAGCTTCCTGAAAATACCTAACCAGCACCAGCAGACCAAAAATACCCACAATTAAACCGATTTTTAATGCTTTAAGCATGGTTTTTTCGCTTTAAATGTTTCACCCAGAAAATCCACAATAAAAAGATAAAACCATAAATGATCGCAGGAAAAGCAATGGCATGTAAAAATTCTGCCCAGCCCGGGAATTTGTAAACCGCGATTGCAATTAGGGCAATTCTCAATACATTAATGATATAGATCGCAATACTCCCAACTACGAGAAAAACCAAAGTACTTTTTAATTTATCTGCAAAAGCCAGCACAAAGGCAACAAATAATATTACGACGCTCGCACCATTACAGCCTTCTACCACACGCACTAAAAATTGATCTTCTACAAATAATTTTACTGATGCTTCTGCCGCATGAGGTTCAATTTTAGAAGTGAAACCCAATACCTGTATTACCCACTTGCTATGCAGAGCAACCTTTTGAGTAAGATAATCAGGATAATGCTCTGGCCCAAAATCTCTTTTTAAATACCAAAGGTAGCCCAGCGTAAGCAAAAGATAGGTTCCTAAAAAAGTAAGGATAAATCGAAGTACCGACTTATATTTGTGGACATATTGTAGCACCAAAGAAAAGGTCGTTTTGACCCCTAAAATACAAGAAAAATGAAATTTGAAACCTTAAAGCCGGAAATATCGGCAATATTAAATAGCGATTCTTCAAATACTACCCATAAACTAGAGCAGATTTGTGCTTTATTAAAAGAGAATATTGAACATTATAACTGGGTAGGTTTTTACTTTAAAAATGGCGATAAAGAAGAATTAAAGCTGGAGGCATTTGCCGGTGAACCTACAGATCACACCATAATCCCTTTTGGAAAAGGTATCTGTGGCCAGGTTGCTGTTTCAAACCAAAACTTTGTTGTGCCAGATGTGGCTGCACAGGATAATTATATTGCATGCAGCATCACTGTAAAATCTGAAATTGTGATTCCGTTATTTGTAAATGGTGAAAACATAGGGCAGATAGATATTGATTCTCACACACCAGACCCGTTCACAGAAGAAGATGAGCGTTTTCTAGAATGGATAAACGCCGAAGTCGCTAAGCTTTTAGCTTAGAAAACCAGCTTAAAACGCACAAAAACCCCTGATTTTCATGTAAAAATCGGGGGTTTTTGTTTTGATTTTTTATAAAACCGATGTTTACATACCGGTTCTTATCGCTTCTACAGGATCTAATCGTGAAGCCATAAATGCAGGTACAATACCAGCGATCATGCCTATTGCAACAGAAGAAAACATACCCCAGAAAACATTAGCGGCAGATAGTATAAATTGAAAATCACCGGTAAACTGCGAAGCGATCAATGTGATGATCCATACCAGAAATAATCCTATTAGTCCGCCAAAAGTTGCCAGTATCACAGCTTCAAATAAAAACTGAAGCAGGATAAATCTATTTTTGGCTCCTAATGCTTTTTGAATCCCAATAAGGTTGGTACGTTCTTTAACGCTTACAAACATGATATTTGCAATACCAAAACCACCTACAAGAAGAGAAAACAGACCAATAAAACCACCTATGGTAGACATCGTGCCTGTGATATTATCTATCATATCTGCAAACCCCTGTAGCTTATTGATAAAAAAGTTGTCTATATCATTTGGCTTTAAGCCTCTTATTTGTCGTAATCGCTGACCCAGAACAGCATTAAATTCGGCTAGGTCGATTCCCTCTTTTGGTTTTATAACAATACCGGGAAATGCACCTTTATTGTTGCTACCATAAATACGGCGCACAATATTTACCGGCACCATTACCATTTCATCTTTAGAAGGGCCAAACATGCTGCTTCCCTCCTTCTCAAGAACACCTATAACTGTAAAACGCTGCCCGTATAAGCGCAGTTCTTTACCAATGGGATCACTAGCATCAAAAAGAGCATTTGCAATTTCATCACCCAAAACAATTACCGGCGAACCGCTATTAGATTCAGATTCATTAAAAAATCGCCCTTCCTGTATTTGAAGCGCCTCTACATTATAATAACCATCTGTAACCGGAGCAATATTAACATCGGTAACCAGCTTATCTTTATATTTTATCGTTTCTGCACCTACATTTAAGTTGTAAGAGATCGCGTCAACATTAGGCACATTATTTTTTATGTATTGATATTCTTCATAAGTTACATCAGGAAACTGCTCTCTTTTCCACTGCGGTATGTCGCTGGGGCCAAAGGAAAAACGCATTACAAAAACAGTACTGTTATCTAGAGAAGATAAACTTCCTTTTATTTCCTGCTTTAAAGAATCTACCGCGGCTAAAACTCCTATTATAGAAAATATACCTATAGTAACTCCCAGTAAAGACAAAAATGTACGCAACTTGTTGTTGCGCAGCGCATTAATCGCAAACGCAAGACTTTCTTTAAGAACCCTTAGATATATAAGCATACACACTTTTTTACAGTAGTGCTCATAAGACGCATTACTATGTATAACGTTACAATAATTTACAGAGAAAATACAGAATTACCTCCTACTTTTTAGGGTGTAATTCATACTTTTGCAGCTTATATAAAATCATCTGCATGAGCACTGCAATTAAGGCGAAAACCGCATTAGTATCTGTATTTAATAAAGAAGGCCTGCAACCACTTATTGAGAAATTTCACGAGTTAGGCATTACGCTATATTCTACGGGAGGGACAGAAAAGTTTATCAAAGACCTCAACATCCCTGTAACACCGGTAGAAGATGTTACTTCTTACCCTTCTATATTAGGTGGTCGCGTTAAAACATTGCACCCTAAAATCTTTGGCGGAATTTTAAATCGTCAGGATCATGAAGGTGATGTTGCAGAAATGGCCGAGTATGAGATCCCTCAGCTAGACATTGTGATCGTAGATCTTTATCCTTTTGAAAAGACGGTAGCTTCTGGCGCTGCAGAACAAGATATCGTAGAAAAGATCGACATAGGTGGCATTTCACTAATACGCGCTGCCGCTAAAAATTTTAAAGACACGCTTTGTGTTTCATCTGTAGATGATTATGATGAAGTTTTAAAGCTTATAAGCGAAAACGAAGGAAGCACCACAATTGAGGATCGCAAGCGTTTTGCGGCTAAAGCCTTTAACGTTTCTTCGCATTACGACACCGCTATCTTCAATTATTTTAATGAAGAAGAAGTAGTTTATAAAACCAGCCTACAGAACGGAAAATCGCTTAGATACGGTGAAAATCCACATCAAAACGGTCAGTTCTACGGTGATTTTGATGCCATGTTTGATAAGCTTCATGGTAAAGAATTATCATATAACAATCTTCTAGATGTTGACGCAGCGGTAAGCTTAATGGCAGAATTTAGTAATGAAAAGCCAACATTTGCCATATTAAAACATAACAATGCCTGTGGTCTCGCTCAACGCGAAAGTTTACATCAGGCATATGTAGACGCTCTTGCCGGCGACCCGGTCTCAGCCTTTGGTGGTATATTAATCGCTAATCAGGAAATAGATAAATCTACTGCAGAAGAGATTCACAGCTTGTTTTGTGAAGTGGTGATCGCACCTTCTTTTTCAGCCGAAGCTTTAGAAATTTTAAAGGGTAAGAAAAATCGGGTTCTTTTGGTTCAAAAACCGGTAGAATTGCCAGAAAAGCTCGTACGCAGCTGCTTAAACGGAATATTAGTTCAGGATAAAGATTTTAAAACAGACCAACCTGAAGATCTTTCGCCTGCGACAAACAATAAACCCTCAGAAGAAGAGTTAAGTGACCTGATATTTGCCTCAAAGATCTGTAAGCATACAAAGTCTAATACAATTGTTTTTGCAAAAAACAAACAACTTTGCGCCAGCGGAACCGGGCAAACATCTCGTGTAGATGCGCTAAGACAAGCAATTGACAAGGCTGTATCTTTTGGTTTTAATCTTAAAGGCGCCGTGATGGCCAGTGATGCATTTTTCCCGTTTCCAGATTGTGTTGAGATAGCAGGAAATGCTGGTATAACTGCCGTAATACAACCAGGCGGATCTATTAAAGACCAACTGAGTATAGATTACTGTAACGACCATGATATTGCTATGGTTATGACAGGAACAAGACACTTTAAACATTAAGATTAAGTACTTTTTTTTAGTTACATTTAAAATCTTTAACAGAATATAGAATCATCCTCAATTTTCACTACTGCTTATGGGCTTTTTTGACTTCCTCACCGAAGAAATAGCAATAGATCTTGGTACCGCAAATACATTAATAATACACAACGATAAGGTGGTTGTAGACAGCCCTTCTATTGTAGCAAGAGATCGTACCACAAATAAGATAATTGCCGCAGGAAAAGAAGCTGCCATGATGCAGGGTAAAACGCATGAGAACATAAAAACCATAAGACCTCTTAAAGATGGTGTTATTGCAGATTTTGATGCAAGTGAGCAGATGATCAGCATGTTCATTAAAGAGATACCTGCACTTAAAAAAAGAATGTTTGCTCCGGCTTTGCGTATGGTTATTTGCATACCTTCTGGTATTACAGAAGTTGAGATGCGCGCAGTAAAGGAAAGTGCAGAACGTGTAAATGGTAAGGAGGTTTATCTTATTCACGAGCCTATGGCAGCAGCTATAGGTATAGGTGTAGATATCATGCAACCTAAAGGAAATATGATTGTTGATATAGGTGGGGGAACTACTGAGATCGCAGTTATTGCTTTAGGAGGTATTGTTTGTGATAAATCTATTAAAATAGCAGGTGATGTTTTTACAAATGATATCATCTATTACATGCGTACTCAGCATAACCTCTATGTAGGTGAACGCAGCGCAGAAAAAATTAAAATACAAATAGGTGCGGCTACAGAAGATCTTGAAGTGCCGCCAGACGATATGAGCGTGCAGGGGCGTGACCTTTTAACAGGTAAACCAAAACAAGTACAGATATCGTATCGTGAGATTGCTAAGGCTCTTGACAAATCTATTTTGCGTATTGAAGATGCTGTTATGGAAACCTTGTCTCAAACACCTCCTGAACTAGCGGCAGATATTTATAACACGGGTATCTATCTTGCTGGTGGAGGAAGTATGCTGCGTGGACTAGATAAGAGATTATCTCAAAAAACAGATCTTCCTGTTTATATAGCAGAAGACCCATTACGTGCTGTGGTGCGTGGCACCGGTATAACGCTGAAAAATTTAGCGAAATATAAAAGCGTACTAATCAAATAAGGTTGAGCTTGATTCATGCAGCAAATTTTAAATTTTTTAATCAGGTTTAGAAACTTCCTGCTTTTTATTGTCCTGCTGCTTTTATCGGTTTTTTTTACAATTCAATCGCATTCTTATCACAGAAGTAAGTTTATAAATTCGGCCAACTTTTTATCGGGCGGGTTTTACAACAAACTTGATGATCTGGATAGTTATTTAAATCTAAAAGTTCACAACAAAGAACTGGTTGAAGAAAACAAAAGGCTGCGGGAGATCGTATTCAATTCTAGTGATTCTGTAACTACGTCTACAGACACTACTCATTTTGATGGCACATATCGTTTTGCAACTGCACGTGTCATCAATAACAATTACAGTTTAAAAGATAACTTTCTCACCCTGCGCGGCGGAAGAAATGATAGCATTAAACCAGATCTGGGAGTAATTACCAGTAAAGGTATTGTAGGCATCATAGACAAGGTTTCTTCTCGCTTCTCTACCGTTGTTAGTATTCTTAACAGAAACTCACAGATCAACGCAAAACTTAAGAAAAGCGGGCATTTTGGTATTCTTATTTGGGACGGTAAAGATCCTAATTTAGTTAAGCTTGTTGATGTACAGCAAAAAGCTCCTGTGGCTAAAGGTGATACGATTGTAACAGGTGGGAAATCAACTATTTTCCCTGAAGGAATTGGCATAGGCACCATAAAAGATTTTAAGCTTGATGCGAGTGAGAATTATTACACCATCACCATCTCTCTCTTCAACGACATGACAAATCTGGGTTATGTCTATGTTATAGAAAATCTTGACAAAAACGAAATAAAAACCTTAGAACAGGCTACGATAGATGAACAATAGCATTGCCAGAAACGTTTTTCGGTTTATACTTCTTGTTGTGTTGCAGGTAGCGATATTTAATCATATCAACTTCCTGGGTTTTATTAATCCGTATCCTTACGTATTATTCATTCTTCTATTCCCAATAGGAGATAATAAAGCAGCTCTTATAAGTTTTAGTTTTTTAATTGGCATAACTTTAGATATGTTTAGCAATAGCGGGGGTATGCATGCAGCTGCATCTTTAGTAATGGCATACAGCAGACCATGGATATTAGGTTCTGTATTTGGTGTAGCTTACGAGTACAATTCTGTCAAGGTAATAAATACATCTTTCGTAGAGCGGTTTACGTATTTTGCCATTTTGATCGTGATTCATCATTTTGTATTATTTCTGCTTGAATCTTTTAACTTTTCAGATATAATTTATATACTGAAGAAAACGTTACTCAGTGGAATATTCACTCTTATTCTCAGCCTAATTTTTGTAACACTATTCAGCGTTAAGCGCAAATGAGAAAACTTTTACTAATTACCGTCGTTTTAATCTCAGGACTTGCATTTACAGGAAGATTATTCTATTTGCAGGTACTTGATAATTCTTCTATACGCCTTTCTGAAAATAACGCCATAAAGCGTATTTACGATTACCCACAAAGAGGGCATATCTATGACAGGGAAGGAAAATTACTCGTAAGTAATCAACCTTCATACGATGTGATGGTAATACCTCGTGAGGTAAAAGCTTTTGACACGATCGAACTTTGTGAATTGCTCAAAATGACAAAAGAGCGCCTCAATGAGCGACTTAATAAGGCGAGAGTATATTCACCCAGACTGCCATCTGTTGTTATACCTCAACTCACCAAATCTGAATATGCCTACTTACAGGAAAAAATGCGCAAATATGAAGGCTTCTATATTCAGAAAAGATCATTGCGGGATTACCAAATTGATTATGGTGCAAACTTCTTAGGCTATATCGCAGAGGTAAATAACAGAGATATCAAGCAAAACGCTTATTATGAGTCTGGTGATCTTATTGGTCGCCAAGGTGTAGAGCAACAATATGAAGAAGTATTACGCGGTGTAAAAGGCGTAAAATATGTACAGAAAGACCGTTTTAACCGTGACATAGGTGCGTATAAAAACGGTACACTCGACACATTACCACAACCGGGTAAAGACATTAAACTTACAGTAGACTCTGAGCTGCAAAAGTATGGCGAAGAATTAATGGTCAACAAAAGGGGTGGTGTCGTTGCAATTGATCCTTCTACCGGTGAAATTTTGGCTTTGATTGCCGCTCCTAATTATGACCCTGCTCTACTAGTAGGGCGTGAACGCTCTAAGAATTTTACAGATCTATATTTAGATAGTATTTCTAAACCCTTATTTGACCGTGTTCTACAAGGTGAATATCCCCCGGGATCACCATTTAAAACATTAAACGCATTAATTGCTTTACAAGAGGGAGTAGTAGATGTTAATGAGAGTTTTGCTTGCCATGGCGGATATTATTACGGCTCCAGAGGCCGAAAATTAGGCTGTCACCACCATGCTAGTCCACTAAGTATGATTCCTGGTATCGCCAACTCATGCAATGCTTACTTTGCTAATGTTTACCGTCGTACAATAGAAAAATATCCAACACCACAAGAAGGCATTGAAGTCTGGAACAAGCATCTTGCAAGCTTTGGGCTGGGTCAATATTTGGGCTATGATCTCCCAAGTGGAAGACCGGGTTACATTCCAGATAGTACTTACTACAATAAAGCCTATCAATACCCAACCTATAAATGGTACAGTACTGCAACCTTATCTAACTCAATAGGCCAGGGCGAGGTTATTACAACCCCTATGCAACTTGCAAATGTTACGGCAGCAATAGCTAACCGCGGTTGGTTTTATACTCCGCACATTTTAAAAGATATTGAAGGTAAAGACACTATTCCTGAACAATACAGAACAAAACACCATACCACTATAGAACCTAAATATTTTGACCCTGTAGTGCAAGGTATGTTTGATGTGTATAACTATGGTACGGCTTCCACTCTACAGATTCCCGGTATCGAAATTTGTGGTAAAACCGGAACTGCAGAAAACTTTACTAAAATAGACGGTAAACGCGTACAGCTCACAGACCACTCTATTTTTGTTGCTTTTGCACCTAAAGACAACCCAAAGATTGCTCTAGCCGTTTTTGTTGAGAATGGATATTGGGGTTCACGTTATGCCGGCAAAATTGCCAGTTTAATGATCGAGAAATACCTTAAAAAAGAAATTACACGTAAAGATCTTGAAGACTGGGTGCTAACCCATAGTTTAGAAGATGAATATGAAAAACCATTAAGCGGAGAACCATTTAAGATTAATTATTAATGAATAGCTTTTCAAGATCAGTTAGTAATTTTGACTGGCTTATCATTCTACTTTATCTGGCACTTGTTTCCATTGGCTTGATAAATATTTATTCCGCATCTATAGAGCCTGATGTAGTTACAGGCTCATTTGACCTTTCAAATCTTTACACAAAACAATTAATCTGGATAATTCTAAGTCTGGTAATTGTTGTGTTTATTCTTTCGCTTGAAGCGAAATTCTTTGAACGTTTTGCCAGTGTTATCTACATCACTTCCCTCCTGTCGTTATTGGGGTTGTACGTTTTCGGTAAAAATATTTCAGGAGCCACAAGCTGGTATGCCTTTGGGAGTTTTAGCTTACAGCCCAGCGAGTTTGCCAAGGCGGCAACTGCTCTTGCACTGGCCAAGTATCTAAGCGATATACAAACAAATGTAAAGACGCTCCAGCATCAACTAAAGGCATTTTTAATAATTGCCTTACCGGCTATTTTTATCATACCGCAGCCAGACCCGGGAAGCGCGTTAGTTTATGCTGCATTTTTCTTCCCACTTTACAGAGAAGGCTTATCAGGAATTTATCTAATTGTAGGATTAACTTCTGTCGTTCTTTTTGTACTAACACTAGCGGTAGGCCCAATGTATGTCATTGCCGCAATTCTGCTGGTTGCAGTAATTCTATTGATTAGGAAAAGAAAAAAAAGAACAGGTAAAAGTCTGCTTTATATATTGCCTATTGTATGTATAGGATTTGTTTTCTCTGTAAATTACATTTTTCAAAATGTATTTGAACAACGCCATCGCGATCGCTTTAATGTGGTTCTGGGTAAAGACGTTGACACGAAAAGTATAGGTTACAACACTTATCAATCTGAAATTGCCATAGGAAATGGTGGCTGGCTGGGTCGCGGCTTCCTAAAGGGAACGCAAACAAAAGGAAATTTTGTACCAGAACAGCATACAGATTATATTTTCAGTACCGTAGGTGAAGAATGGGGTTTTGCAGGTAGTACGCTTGTTATATTCCTGTTTGTAGGTTTAATGATGCGCATTATTTACCTCGCCGAAAAACAAAAGAATCAATTTAGTAGAATTTATGGGTATAGTGTCGCCGGCATTCTCTTTATACACTTTCTGGTAAATATTGGTATGGTTACGGGTATCTTTCCTACTGTAGGAATACCGCTGCCATTCTTTAGTTACGGTGGCTCCGGACTTTGGGGCTTTACAATACTCCTTTTTATATTCGTAAAACTCGATGGAAACCGTGCAAATGAATGGTGATTTTTGACCGTAAAAGTGAGGTTTTAGGCCTTTTTGACTGATTTTTATTTCAACCAGCTTGATAAGCTTCTAAAAATCCCAATTGCTATACGATTTAGAAGCTTCTAATTTTGTCTCAAGCTCATCATCCAGTTTTGGGAAAAAGTCAATCCCGGTTAATTCTTCAATATTATCTACCGTTGTCACAAAACTGTTCAACGCTTCAGCTGATTTTTTATGCGGCATTAAAAAAGCCAGAACTTTGTAATTATTACCCTGCCTGTCTAATATGATTTTAAAAAATTGTGCAGGAACCGTAACATCCTCATCACCTATACTTCCCAATGCATTATTTAAAATACCGCCGGTAACTACGTAAACACCATCGTATTCTTTAGCCCATCTTCTAACTTGCTGTTCTAACCTATTCCACACACCGCTATTAAAATCGTGTAATTGAGGCGTGATATTGCTGGTGAGAAATGTCTCTAAATAGGCCTGTTTATCAAAACGCCTGTCACCCGCGGGGCATAAATGGCCACGATCATATCCTGAATTTTTATAATTACGCCAGTTAGCAGCTTTTGTAGGCACTGCATTGTCTATTTCAAAATACGGTCTGTCAAAATTATTATCGCTTAATTCATCTTGCTTCAATTCATAAGCAACCCATTCTGCCTGCTCATCTTTTTCGCTATACGACAAGATGTAATAATTATGATAAACAATTTCGCCAGTAGTTGAAGTAGGAAGAAAGAAGTTATTTGCTGTAGGTTTAGCAATTTTACCGCTTTCAATATCAGGCTGACGCACCTGCTCATTCACAAAATCATCTGCGAAATAAATGATAACAGTAGCAGCTACAAAAAGTAAGGGGTAAATATATTTTCGGTTCATGAGGTCATTTAATGTAAAGTCTGCAAACTTAAGCTTTATTCTCAAGTCACTTTATCGATCAAGAACCACCTTTTACATCGAGAGCATCTCTCAAAGCATTTCCTACAAGCATAAATGCCATAACGAGAAACATAATTGCAAGTCCCGGGATAATTGCTAAATAAGCCTTTCCTAAAATAATATACGAGTAATGATCTTTTATCATCGCCCCCCAACTAGGTGTAGGTGGTTGCGCTCCTATTCCAAGAAAGCTCAATCCGCTTTCTATCAATATCGCTCCTGCGAAATTAGCCGCCGAAATAACGATCACAGGAGCCATAATATTGGGTAAAATATGCCAAATAATGATTCGGCTATTTCTATACCCTAACGCCCTTGCAGCGGTCACATATTGCATTTGCTTGACGCTAATTACCTGGCCTCTTACCACTCTGGCCACTTCTACCCACATGGTTAAACCTACTGCTATAAAAACCTGCCAGAAGCCTTTACCCAGAGCTAAAGTGATAGCAATGACAAGAAGTAAGGTAGGTATTGACCACGTTACATTGATAATCCACATTATTGCAGCATCTACTTTGCCACCATAAAATCCGGCTAAACTACCTAAAAAGATGCCTATAATAAGAGAAATCAACACTGCTACAAAACCTATACTAAACGATATGCGAGCACCTATTAGCATTCTGCTTAAAAGGTCTCTTCCGTATTTATCTGTCCCTAAGAGAAAAGTGCGCTCAGTTATATAGGCTTTCGCGAAAGCGGACTGATCCCAATCAATTTTAGAATTTTTAAAGTTATTTCTCTCTATTGATTTTATGAGGTTCATCTCATCATCCTCATTATAGGGAACATATTCTATCTCATCATTTTTAAGTTCGAAAGATGAAATTGGTATTTCTGTATCTGCGCTTTTTTTGCCCATGAAAAAACGCTCAAATCTACTTTGCTCACCTCCTACTTCACCTGGCACAGTTAACATTTTTACCGTAAACCCCGGCTTTTGTGAGTGAATAGACAAATGCATCTGATTTGCATTTTGAGAATCATCTGGAGCCAGTTGGTAAGCACATAGTGCAACTAACCCACAGAGAATAATATATATTAAACTGAAAACGCCCCAGAAATTTCTTTTGAATTTCTGGAGCGCCAGTTGAGTTAATGAATTTGCTTGTTTAGCCATAAGGTTTTAGTCCCTAACGTCTGCAAATTTACCATGTTTAATATTATTGACTTTTAAATCTTCTAATACATTTATAGCCTCTTCCATATAAACATCTTTTGCCAGACTGCTGTGCCATCTGTCACGTTTATCTTGTAGAATTGTATCTTTTGTAAACATTTCCTTTTCATAAGGAAGAGATTCGTAAGTAAGCGGTGTTTTATAATTTTCTAACTCATCAAATCGTTCTGCCTCTTTCTCATTCTCTGCCATTCTGTTCTTATAATCGGTAAAATTCAATGGCCATACTGTTTCACCTTGTTTGCTTTTTATCCACTTTGCATTCTCGTCGATAAGTTGAAGCTGTTTGTTTTTAGCCATTCTTTCTTTACTGCTCCTTATGGTCTGATCATAATCTATGTAACCATCCCAAATTTTATAATCTGCAGGTTCTATCTTATCCCATGGTAAAGGGTTCTCAAGATCTTTTTCACCTATATCAATATAACTGTATCTATCTGGTACAACAACATCACTTTTTACACCTTCAAGTTGTGTAGAACCACCATTTATACGGTAGAACTTTTGCGTTGTTATTTTTAAGGCTCCCATATCGCCCATATCGTTTTGACGTAACCACCTGTTAAGGTCATACACATTTTGTACGGTACCTTTACCATAAGTTTGCTTGCTACCTATAATAACAGCACGTTTGTAATCTTGCATTGCAGCAGCCAGAATCTCACTGGCAGAAGCAGAAATCTCATTAACTAAAATTACTAAGGGACCATCCCAAACGATCGCTTCATCTTTATCTGATAAAATCTCGCTGTCCTGACCATTAGATTTCACCTGTACAACAGGACCATCTTTTATAAATAAGCCCGCAATATCAACAACAGTAGATAAAGAACCACCGCCATTATTTCTAAGATCGATTACTAAACCCTGTACATCCTGATCTTTTAAACGTATGATCTCTTTTTTCACATCTGTAGCCGCGTTGCGCTCTTGTGAATTCTGCATATCAAAATAGAACTTAGGCAAATTAATAACGCCGTATTTTCTATTGTCCTTTTCTACAACAGATGATTTTGCATAAGTCTCTTCAAGCTCTACAACATCTCTGGTAATTGTGATGTTTTTTATACCACCATCAATTTTCTTCTTCACATTTAAAGTAACCTGAGTTCCTTTAGGGCCTTTTATAAGTTCTACAGCATCATCAAGTCGCATACCTACAATACTTGTGGCTGCTTCATCATCCTGTTGTTTAACTTTTAAAATAACGTCACCCTCTTCCAGTTCCTCACCTCTCCAGGCAGGACCTCCAGAAATTATTTCGGTAACGCGTACTTCATTATTTTTCTTTTGTAAACGAGCGCCTATTCCCTGAAACTGACCGCTCATTTGCATATCAAAACGATCTTTATCTACTGGTGCGAAGTAATACGTATGCGGGTCAAACTCTTCTACAATCGAGTTAATATAGACAGAGAAGTAATCTTCACGCTCAAGTTCATCTGCAAAATCAAAGTATTCTTTTAAAGAGCCTAAAGTTGTTTCTCTTGATTCTTTTTCTAATTCTTCATCGGTTTTTTGAGTGTATGAAGCATCGTCTTTAGCTTTTTTCTGCTCTTCTTCCATATTGTCATAGAAGGTGCCAATCGCATTAAATTTTAATTGCTTTCTCCAGATTTCCTTAAGTTCTTTCTCATTTTTAGCATAACTCAGCTTATCGTAATCTGTATCTATAGTTTCCTGTTCAGAATAATCAAAAGGTTCTTGTAAGACTTCAGAATAAATACCTTTAGCTTCTTCCATTCTTTGACGTAAACGATTATAGGTAAGATCAAAGAAAGTAATATCCTCATCTCTTATCTCATCATCTATCTTATCTCTGTAAGCATCAAATTCTTTAATATCGCTGGCAAGAAAATATCTTTTTAAAGGGTCTAAAGCGTCTATGTAATCTTTATAAACTGCTTCAGAGAACTCATCATTAAATTCTTTAGCATCATAATGTCCTCTTTCAAGAACGTAAGATATAAGACTTATAAGTAATTTATCTTTTCCGGGGTCTGTGTCGCTGGTTGTAAAACTACATGAGGCTGCTGCCAAAAGAAAGGCAAGAACCAGGACCTTAAAATTTTTTATCATAACACTTCGCATTTTCATTCTTTCTAGCAATCTACATTAAAAATCGTGCCACAGGGCACAACGGCTAATAATTATTTGTTAAACCAAAGGGTGCCGTATGGCTTGGTAATTTAGTATTTTAGCACAGATAAACCAAACACTTTATGGCTCACAAAAAGCCCTTGATCTTAGTAACAAATGATGATGGCATAACTGCTCCCGGCATACGCGCTCTCATAAAAATAATGAAAACCATTGGCGATGTAATTGTAGTCGCTCCTGATAGTCCGCAGAGCGGTATGGGCCATGCTATAACTGTAAATGACACAATTTATTGCGACCCCATAAAACAGGATGAGAATGTAAAGCACAAAGAATACAGCTGCTCTGGTACGCCTGCAGATTGTGTTAAGATCGCAACTCAGGAAATTATGGATTGTAAACCAGACCTGTGCGTAAGCGGCATTAATCACGGCTCAAACTCTTCTATTAATGTGATCTACTCTGGTACTATGAGCGCCGCAGTAGAAGCCGGCGTAGAAGGTATACCTGCAATTGGCTTTTCTTTACTTGATTATTCACTCGAGGCCAATTTTGAGCATTGTGAGTCTTTTGTAAAGACCATCACAAAAAGTGTTTTAAAAAATGGTCTTGCAAAAGGAATTGTACTTAATGTGAATATCCCAAAATTGTCTGCAGAAAAAATTAAGGGTATTAAAGTATGCAGACAGGCAAATGCACAATGGGTAGAAGATTTTGACAAGCGCACAAACCCCCAGGGCAGAGATTATTACTGGTTAAGCGGGGAGTTTGTAAATGAAGACAAAGGTGAAGATACAGATGAGTGGGCGCTTGCAAATGGATATGTTTCTGTAGTGCCGGTACAGTTTGATCTTACGGCACACCATTTTATTAAAGAATTAAACAGCTGGGATTTTAAATAGTCCGCTTTCGCGAAAGCAAAACAAATGAAATACTATATCATAGCCGGAGAAGCAAGTGGTGATCTGCACGCCTCTAATCTAATGAAAGCCCTGCGTAAAGAAGATAAGCAGGCAGAGTTTAGGTTTTGGGGTGGTGACTTAATGGCTGCCGTGGGTGGCGAGCCTGTAAAACATTACCGGGACCTGGCATTTATGGGCTTTCTGGAAGTGGTGATGAATTTGAGGACGATAACTAAAAATCTGGCGTTTTGTAAAAAAGATATTCTCAACTACCAGCCAGATGTGATTATCTACATAGATTATCCCGGTTTTAACCTGCGCATTGCAGAGTGGGCTAAGAAAAAAGGATTTGCAAATCATTTTTATATTTCACCACAAATCTGGGCCTGGAAGGAAAACCGCATAAAAGCGATAAAACGAGACATTGATGAGATGTACGTTATTTTGCCATTTGAGAAGGATTTTTATGAGAAAAAGCACGATTTTAAGGTACATTTTGTAGGTCACCCTTTAATCGATGCCATTAGTGATCGCAAGCAGGTTCTTCCTGATGCTTTTAGAAGAACACATAATCTCGATGAACGTGAGATAATCGCGCTTCTTCCCGGAAGCCGAAAGCAGGAAATACAAAAAATGCTTGAGGTCATGCTCAGCATTATCGACGACTTTCCTCAATATCAATTTATAATCGCCGGTGCACCCAGTCAGGATGAATCATTTTATGCGCCTTACCTGCACAAAAAGCAAGTACATCTGGTGATGAATAAAACGTACGACATTCTAAGTCTCGCATCTGCAGCGTTAGTAACTTCAGGTACAGCCACTCTTGAAACAGCGCTTTTTAAAGTCCCCGAAGTTGTATGTTATAAAGGAGGCCGCATCTCTTACGAGATCGCTAAGCGTGTAATAAAATTAGATTATATTTCGTTGGTTAACCTGATCATGAACAAAGAGGTCGTAAAAGAGTTAATCCAGAATGATTTTAATACCTCAAGTGTAAAAAAAGAACTCGGTCGTGTCTTAGATGATTATGAAAGAGCTCGTTTATTTATTGATTATTGGGATCTCGAGAAAAAATTAGGTGGTCGTGGCGCAAGTAAGAAAACAGCACAATTAATTGTAAAGTCATTGAAAAAGGAAAAAGAATGAAGAAGGCAGCAATCCTGTTTATGATTTTTTGTTTCGTATTAACTTCATGCGGCAGTTCTAAAAAAGTACCCGCAGCAGTAAAAAGAACGCGAACCGAAAACTCATTACCTAAAGATCAACTACTGATCAATGTTGTGAACAACGCCAGAAAATTTGAAGGCACCCGGTATAAATTTGGCGGTACAACATCAAAAGGTATGGATTGCAGCGGACTAGTCTATGTTGCTTACCAGCAGGAAAATATTGCCCTCCCTCGAGTAAGCCGTGATATGGCCAGCGTAGGAAAAGAAATAAAAACAGATGCGGTGCATGTGGGTGATCTCTTATTTTTTAAAACTAACAGAAGTAGCCGTATAAACCATGTGGGTATGGTTGTAGATATTCTACCCGGGCAGATTTTATTTATCCATTCTACAACTTCGCAAGGCGTAATAATCTCATCGCTTAATGAAGGCTACTGGAACAATGCCTACACAGAAGCTCGCAGAATCATCTAAAAGATTGATTTTTTGGTTATTATTGTAAAGTTCCGCAGTGAGTTTTACAATGAAAGGTTTTAACTACACCATACTTTTTATCACAATGGCCCTTTTGCTGGGCATCCTCCTCTCACCCTATATTAACCTTTCGGCATTAGAGATAGGGGTTATATGTCTCATTTCTTTTTTAGTCCTTTTTAGCACCCATCTCTATACTTTTTATAAGCGAATCAACTCGTGGTCATTTGCTGTACTTACGGTAGTAACTTTTATTTCTCTGGGAATATTAACCTCAAAGCTACAGGACCCTTTAAACACTGTCTCTCATTACGAAAACATACATTTCTCAGCACAATCAGGGGCAATAGTCACAATTAAAGAAGTTCTAAAACCCGGTATATATGCTAAAAGATTTTATGCCGAATTAAATGAACTAGCCGGAAAGAAAACTTCCGGTAAAGTTCTGGTCTACCTTTATAAAGACAGCCTAGACAGATCTGAAGAATTAAAAGTTGACGGCACCTATTTTCTGGCAGCAGAAATTGCAAAAGTACCTGCACCCAAAAATCCCTACCAATTTAATTATAAGAATTACCTCAACAAACAAGGAGTTTATAAGCAGATTTCTATCAATACAAATCAGTTATATGTGCTAAATACTCAAGTAAAAACCCTTAAAGGTTACGCAGCAGTATTTAGAGAAAACCTCCAAAAAAGTATTGAAAATCGGCTGATTAATGCTAAAAATCGGGTAGTAATTGAGGCTTTATTACTCGGTCAAAGACAAGAATTATCAACAGATCTTACCGAAGATTACGCTGCCGCCGGAATGATACATATCCTGGCAGTTTCAGGGTTGCATGTGGGTATTTTTATGCTGCTGCTACAATTCTTGCTGAATCCTCTGGGCAATACTCCCATAATTAAACTTAGTCGCACGGTTTTTATAATTACTGTGATCTGGATGTTTGCGTTTATAACAGGCTTCTCTCCTTCTGTTCTTAGAGCGGCGACCATGTTTAGCTTTATTCAAATTGGCATTTACTTTAATCGAAAAAATGCTGGTTTAAACGCTCTGGTTTTTTCGGCTTTTGTACTGCTGCTTTTTGATTCTTCACTTATTTATGAAGTAGGATTTCAACTCAGTTATCTCGCTGTATTCTTTATAATATGGGTACAACCACTTTTTATCAAATTATGGAATCCACAATTTTTCTTAACCAAGCTTTTCTGGGGTATATTTAGTGTGAGTATTGCTGCTCAAATAGGAGTTTTACCGCTAAGCATCTATTATTTTCATCAATTTCCGGGGCTGTTTTTAGTATCAAATTTGGTGATTTTACCTGTTCTAGGGCTGATTTTAAGCTGCGGTGTTTTGGTTTTATTTCTCGGTTTATTTCATATTTTGCCCGACTTTGTTTTGCAGGTTTTCAATTTTATGATCACCTGTCTCAATGATTTTATAAGTTTGATTGCGAGTTTTGAGAACTTGGTATTTCAACACATCACCTTTTCTGCATTAATGCTTTCAGTAAGCTATCTCCTAATAATTCCTTTTATATTTCTATTAAAAAAGTACAGTTATAAAAGATTTATAACAACACTTACCGCCTTTTTGATCCTGATAATCGCACTTATCTTCAAAAAATCGCAGACCAGATCAGAACTGTATGTCTTACACAAAAATCGACAGTCGCTTTTAATAGAAGAGGCTGGGCAGAAGTTGGCTGTTTATCATCGTGATTCGATTCCGCTAGAAAATTTTGAAAATCAGATCAATGCCTTTCTCGAGAACACTCAGGCCAAAACTATTGAAGAGAAAAGAATACAGAATTACTTTCGCTTTAAGCGAAATGAAATATTGCTTATAGACAGCACAGAGGTTTATAATGTGCCCCATTTAAAGCCAGATTTTGTAGTTCTGACTGAAAGCCCACAGATAAATCTTGACCGACTTATAAAACTTTATCCCCACGTGAAGGTCATTGCAGATGGCAGCAACTACCGCAGTTATGTAACCCGATGGAAAGCTACATGTATTAAAAAAGATATCCCTTTTCACAGCACGTATGAAAAGGGATATTATGAGTTTTAAAGTTATTTAGTCGTCAGCCTGTTCTAAAGCCATGTTTTTACACAAACTCTACTCGACCAAAAAGCTTAGCTTTTAAAGGTTCCGGTAAAATTAGATTGATATTTCTCCCATTCTTCTGCAGTAGTTATCTTCTTAAAATCATCTGAAGCTATTATCTTAAGGTAGATCTCCAGCTGCTCTGGTGTTAAATAACCCGGTAACGGCTGTATAAAATTCCCTTTTTCATCAAAGAAAACCATGCTTGGGTAAGCGTTAATGCCCATTGCCTGCGCAAAATTATGCTGGCTGTTACGCCCCTTGCGGTTAGGATCGTGATTGGGATTGCCATAAGCTTCATCCTGATATTTTATCTTCTCTGTCCCTTCTGCGTTAAATTTTACAGCATAGAAATTAGCATTCACATATTTTACTACGTCTGCATTATGAAAGGTATTCTTATCAAGCATTTTGCAGGGTCCACACCAATCTGTAAAAACATCCATAAAAATCTTACGAGGTTCTTTCTTCTGGGCAGCCAGAGCGTCGTTCATACTCATCCATTTTATCTCTTGGGCTTTCGTCCAGAAAGAAGCTAAAATCAGAAATAAGAGTAAAACATTTTTTTTCATAATATCTTATTTATGCTCAACATTAAAGCAAAAGGTATTCCATAAAATATTAACGAATACCGTGCATCATCTTGACGAGCAACTTGCTTCCTAAAAGCATCAATATTCCGGCACCTATTGGGATTAAAGTAAAGATTAAAAAGAAAGTTGTCATACCATAATCTTCTACAATAGGATCAAGATAACTTCCTGTAAGACCTGCTAAAAAGTTAGCAATAAAGTTGGCTACAAACCAAACACCAAACATAAGACCCACCAGTTTTACCGGAGCAAGTTTACTTACATAAGAAAGACCTACCGGTGATACACATAGCTCACCCAAAGTATGAAAGAGATAGGCGAGAATTAAAAATATCATGCTTACAGAAGCCGTTTTTGCTCCCTGTGGTATACCCATAGAACCAAATGCAAGAATAGCAAATCCCAGCCCTACCAGTATAAGACCAATTGCAAATTTAACCGGCCCTGATGGATTTAGTTTACTCTGCCATATCTTAGAAAAAAGCGGTGCAAATGTGATAATGAAAAATGAGTTGAGAATTCCGAACCATGATGCAGGTACTTCTGGTGCTTCATCTGCAAATTGTCTGCCTAGCATCCATATTACAATTGCCCAGATAATAACAAAACTGGTTCCCAATAAAATATTTGCTAAAGCATATTTTGAGAATGTTTGTCTAAATAGTCGTATTAAAACCCAACTAATTATACCCACAGGAATTACAGTGAGTAACGTATTAGCTATTTTAAATATTAATGCACCATTACCTTCAAGAACACGATCTGTATAATCTGCGGCAAATAATGTCATAGAACCACCTGCCTGCTCAAATGCCCACCAGAAGAAAATAGTAAAAAATGCAAATACACCTATAACAATAAGGCGATCGCGTCTTACTGTGGCATGGTTTGCATCTTCTTGTACTTCTTTAAGTTCTTCTTCCTGCTCTGCGGGATTTTCTTCACTAGCCTCAAAATCATTATAAGCCGATGGAGACAAACCTATTTTTCCGAATATTTTCTGGGCGTAATAAAACTGCAGCATACCAAAAAACATAAATACACCTGCAAGACCAAAACCATAATGCCAGCCTAATTGCTCTCCTATATAACCACAAAGCAAAATACCTAAAAAGGCACCTGCATTTATACCCATATAGAAAATGGTATAACCGGCATCTTTCTCCTTACCCTGACTTTTATAAAGCTGACCAACGATTGAAGAAATATTGGGTTTAAATAATCCATTACCTACTATAAGAAGACCAAGACCTATAAAGAAAAAAGGATCTGAAAATATCTCGAGAGCCATAGAAGCATGACCTAAAGTCATCAAAAATGCACCTAAAATAATTGCATTTCTATAACCCATTAGCTTATCTGCAATCAAACCACCAATTATAGGCGTCAAGTAAACTAAACCAGTATACCACCCGTATAACATTAGCGCATCTGCACGCTCCCAGCCCCAGCCTTCATCTATAATAGAAGTAACCAGAAAAAGCACTAACAAAGCACGCATACCGTAGTAAGAAAACCGCTCCCACATCTCTGTAAAAAAGAGAACAAAAAGACCCGACGGATGTCCTAAAACTGTTTTTTGATTTGTGGCAGAACCGCCATATTTAAATTCCATATTTTCCTAATTAGTATATTATAAATTCTCTTTAATGAAATTGGTCATCTTGGTATAAAGATGCAATCTTGTATTCCCCCCATAGATCCCGTGATTTTTATCAGGATATATTGCCCAGTCAAATTGCTTATTAGCTTGCACCAAAGCTTCAATTAATCGCATGGTATTTTGCACATGTACATTATCATCTGCACTCCCGTGAACCAATAAATACTTTCCTTTAAGTGTCCCCACGTGGCTCAACGGCGAATTATCATCATAACCGGAAGCATTTTCCTGAGGGGTAGACATATAACGCTCTGTATAAATACTGTCATAAAATCTCCAACTTGTAACCGGCGCTACAGAAATTGCCATTTCAAACGTATCTGGCCCCTGAAAGAGACAATTAGAAGACATAAAACCGCCATAACTCCAGCCCCAAATTCCTGTTCTGTCTGCATCAATATAATCACGCTCGCTTAATAATTTCGCAGCAGCGATCTGATCTTCAACTTCATATTTACCCAATTCATTTTGAGTCATTTTCTTAAAATCACGCCCTTTTAAACCCGTTCCACGTGGGTCTACACAAGCAATAATGTAACCATCTTGCGCAAGCATCTGGTACCAGTAATCATTTGATCCGCTCCAGCTGTTTGCAACACTTTGTGAACCGGGACCCGAATATTGAGTCATAAAAAGTGGATACTCCTTATTAGGATCAAAGTTTTTAGGTTTTATCATCCAGGCGTTGAGATCTTCCCCGTTTATGGGCAGTGTAAAAAATTCCTTTTGTGAAATCTCATACTCACCCAGTTGATTCTGTAAATTAGTATTGTCTTTTATCTTTCTTATCAACTTACCGTCTTTAGCCCTGTTGAGTGTGAACACATATGGTGTTTCGGCATCAGAAAAAGTATTGATGTAATAGGTGAAATCTGTACTAAAATCGGCATTATTAGTACCTTTTTCGGCAGAAAGTGCCTGTTTTTTAGACCCATTCAGCCTAACAGCATAAACTCCGCGGTTTATTGATCCATTCTCTGAGCTTTGGTAGAAAACACGATTTGTTTTAGGATCATAGCCGTAATAAGAAGTTACCTCCCAGTTTCCTTTTGTGATCTGGTTTTTAAGCTTTCCTGCTTTATCATACAGATAAATATGATTCCAGCCATCCTTCTCGCTTGTCCAGATAAAGTTATTGTCATCTAGAAAAGTAAGATTATCTGTAACATCAACGTAAGCAGCATCTGTATCTTCAAGTATACGAGAAGCTTTGTTTTGTGAAGCATCAACAAAAATAAGATCAAGCTTATTCTGTTTTCTGTTTAAGGTTTGCACTGCAAGAATATCATCTTCATTTGTAAACTGAAGTCGTGGGATGTAGTAATTCTCATATTGAGATAGATCTACATCTGCTATCACCTTTGTCTCCAGGTCGTAAATGTGAAGACTTACTGTAGAGTTAGGCTCACCTGCTTTAGGATATTTAAAGACATCCTGTTTTTGATAAAGATCAGTCCCATAAACATCCATAGAAAATTCTGGTACCGCCTCTTCATCAAACTTTATAAACGCAAGTTTATCTCCTGTAAGATTCCAGTCGAAAGCTCTTACAATAGAAAATTCTTCTTCATAAACCCAATCGCTAATACCATTGATTATCTTATTCTTCTCGCCATCTTTTGTTAATTGTAGCGTCTCACCAGAGACAAGATTCTTAATAAAAAGGTTATTGTCTACACCGTAGGCAACTTTAGACGCATCAGGTGAAAATGTGGGTTCTTGTATAGGTTGATCTGCAACTTTAGTAAGCTTTTTAGAGGCTGTATCGTAGACGTAGTAGTCACCTATTGAGGATCTGCGAAAAATAGATCTCACATTAGTACCCAGTAATATCTTGCTCTCATCTTTGCTAAAATCATAGCTTACAAAATTCTCTATTGGCAAATCTGCAGCGCTAACGATGGTGCGCAGTTTTTCACCTGTTTCATAACTATAGAGATCTATGGTGCGGTTACCTTGTGACCGGTCATAATTTAAAAGAGAGTATTCTTTACCGTTCTGCATGGAGTGCAAACGATCCATATACTCCATTCTAAAAGTACCATTCCAAATTTCTTCTAGGGTTATAGATTTTTTTTGGGCGGTTGCCCCAAAGGTCATCAGGAAGAAAACGATGACGCATTGCAGATTCAACTTCATATTATGTGAACTTCTTAAAAATAGATCGCCAAGTTTACTAAAAAATAAGCAAAGAAAGGGCGATTATGCTGTTAAAAGCCTAAGAGATATAAAGCGTAAGACGCTTTCATTTAAGAATTCTCAGTGATATTTTGCTTTAACACTGCATTTTAAACTATGAATAAGTAACAATTCATCCTGTAAACCCAGGTTGTACGAGATTCTAAAAATCTGCCTGTAGCATAGTAAAAATGGTATATTTGTGCATAAAATCTCCTTTTTGTCTGCTATGACCAAAACAATTCAAGGCTTTTCTAAACTTTCTAAGACCGAAAAAATAAATTGGTTAACCCAAACTTATCTCAGCGATAATCCTTCCGCTCAAGGCATTCTCACACAGTATTGGAATACCAATGAGAAATTGCAACAGCTGCATGATGAATTTATAGAAAACACCATTTCTAATTACTATTTACCGCTGGGTATTGCGCCTAATTTTATGATCAACGATCAGGCGTATGCTATCCCCATGGCAATAGAAGAAAGCTCTGTGATCGCGGCGGCAAGTAAAGCAGCAAAATTCTGGATGAATCGCGGTGGTTTTAAGGCCGAAATTCTGGGCACAACTAAAATAGGTCATGTGCATTTTACCTTTACAGGGAAATCAACAGACTTGCAAGAGTTTTTTAATACGATCAAACCAAAACTAATAGCCGAAACAAAACCACTTACCACCAGCATGGAAAAAAGAGGTGGTGGCCTGCTAGACATAGAACTTAGAAACAAAACAGAAGAACTCAATAATTATTACCAGCTTCATTGCACCTTTGAAACTAAAGATGCGATGGGCGCTAATTTTATCAATACCTGCCTTGAGCAACTTGCTGCAACGCTTACACGAGAATACGACGTTTATAAGCAAAAAGAGCAATTGAAGAACGAATTGATAATTGTGATGAGTATTTTGTCTAATTACGTTCCAGACTGCCTTGTACGCGCTAGCGTGAGCTGCCCTGTTGAAGATCTGGCTGAAAATGATATAGACCCCCAAATTTTTGCTACTAAGTTTATTCAGGCGGTTAAAATTGCAGAAGTAGAACCTTATCGCGCCGTCACACATAATAAAGGTATCATGAACGGTATTGACGCCGTTGTGCTCGCTACCGGAAACGATTTTAGAGCTGTAGAAGCAGGAGTTCACGCCTATGCGGCTAAAGATGGCATGTATAGCAGCTTAACTCATGCTAAAATAGAAAACGGCATTTTCACATTCTGGATGGAAATTCCGCTTGCATTAGGAACTGTGGGCGGACTCACAAAACTGCACCCACTGGTAAAATTAAATCTTGAACTTCTGGGAAATCCATCGGCCAAAGAATTAATGATGATTACTG
This sequence comes from Leeuwenhoekiella sp. A2, assembly GCF_047946655.1. Classification (GTDB taxonomy): domain Bacteria; phylum Bacteroidota; class Bacteroidia; order Flavobacteriales; family Flavobacteriaceae; genus Leeuwenhoekiella. The sequence goes on along the minus strand of NZ_CP172311.1, from coordinate 2,290,942 downwards.
CCGTTGCAGGACTTGCTCAAAACTTTGGCGCTGTAAAATCTCTTATAACTACAGGAATTCAAAAAGGGCATATGAAAATGCATTTGATGAATATCTTAAATCAATTGGAAGCTACAAACTCTGAAAAGGAACGCGCCATAGAGCATTTTAAAACTGCACAGGTTTCTCACAACGCTGTTATAGAACTGGTAGAAGCTTATAGACAATGAGCAAAACATTTTACAGCAATGGCAAATTACTCTTAACCGGTGAATATGTTGTTCTTGATGGCGCTCAGGCTCTGGCGATACCTACGAGATATGGCCAATCACTTACAGTTGATAAAGGAAGTAAAAACGGCATTAGCTGGCGAAGTCTGGATCACAAGAATAACACCTGGCTTGAAACGTTCATTTCCGCCGAACAAATAATTGCTTACAACAAAGACTCAAAGCCGGCTTCTGTTGAAGAGCGTCTACTTCAGATTTTAGCAGAAGCTAAGCGTCTAAACACTAATTTCCTCAAAGATGATTTTCAGTATCAAGTTACAACGCACTTAGATTTCCCCACAAACTGGGGTCTTGGTACATCTTCTACTTTGATAAATAGTATTGCTGAATGGGCAGAAATTAATGCTTACGAATTATTAAACAGCACATTTGGAGGCAGCGGCTATGATATCGCCTGCGCGAAAAATAACACTCCCATTCTATACCAGATAAAACACGATAAGCCGGAAGTTAAGGCTGTAAAATTTCAACCTGATTTTGCAGACCGCATATTCTTTATTTATCTCAACCAGAAGCGCAATAGTCGTGATGCTATAGCATCTTATAAAAATCAGCCTAAAACGGCATTAAATCGGGTAAAAACGGCAATTACTGACCTTACTTACGAGATTTTAGAATGTGATAATCTATCTGGTTTTGAAAACCTGCTTAAAACACATGAAAACCTCCTTTCTGAGCTTATAAATTCGCCAACTGTACAGTCAGTTTTATTTTCAGATTATAATAGCGGAATAGTAAAAAGTCTAGGTGGCTGGGGTGGTGATTTTGTAATGGCCACCGGAAGTGAAGAAGACATGACCTATTTTAAAAAGAAAGGTTATGAAACGATCATTCCCTTTTCTCAAATGATCTTAAAATAAAAACCACCCTTAAGAATAATCTCTAAGAGTGGTTTTCTTACAATAATAAAAGGTGTCTTAATTAATAAAAGTTAGATCTTCTATCATCTATATCTGCTTCATCTTTTAGCGCCTGTACTACATTATTACTTACTGCTGCACGATTTGCACTTGTTTGCTGCATTGCAAAACTTGTATAATTATCCATAGCTGCAGCCGGGTTCACTTTAGTAACTTTTGCAACGTATACACCTCTGTTTCCTACAATAGGAGCAGAAACCTGTCCCTCTTTTAAAGAGAAAACAGCGCCTACAACTTTAGGCTCAGTACCAGCTCCTGCAATAGTAGGGTTTTTAAGATTCAATGCTGATGCTGTTTGAACAGTTACATTTTGATTTTTGGCAATAGCCTGAAGATCGGTTCCAGAAATCTTATTTTTTATAAGTTCTGCTTTCTTCTCATTACGCACAAGAGGAGTTACACGAGCAGATGCATCTTCTACGCTCATTAATCCCTTTTCTCCTTTTTTAGTAAGTTGTACTACCAAGTAACCATCTTCTACCTGAAAACGCTTAATATCTCCTGTATTAGTTTCATCTTCAAAAGCCCATCTTACGATCTCACGCTGACTTCCCTCACCAGGAATATTCTCATCTAATATTTTAACGCCGTTTACCGGGCGCACAACATAATTGCTGTCTTTAGCGATCTCACTAAACTTTTGTTTATCTGCATTAGTGCTCATCTCAAACTTAGTGGTTGTTGTGAAGACATCGTTAATCGTCTTTTGAGATGGCTCTATAGCTTTTGCTACAGTAGCAACTTTTATAGCGCGTTGCTTGTTCTTTTGATCTTCTATGTGAATAATGTGGTATCCAAAATTTGACTCTACTACGCCAATATCACCTTTTTCACCCTCAAAAATGAAATCATTAAAAGGCTGCACGTACATATTCTTTGGCGCATAATCTAGCTCACCACCTTTATCCCGACTACCACCATCTGCAGAATATTCAGGAGCAAGTTCTGCCAGCTTAGAAGGATTACTTTTTATAACAGCAGCAAGACTATCTGCAAGCGTTTTAGCCTGAGCTTTAGTTCTTGTTTCTGCACCTGCATTTTGCAAACCTGCATAGGTTAATAAAATATGTGATGCTTTAACTGAATCTGGTAATTGCTTTACAGCAACAACTCTGGAAACCTTATAAAAACCATTGTCTTTATATGGCCCGTAAACATCTCCTACATTTAGATCGAAGATGCTGTCTTTGATAGCTGCAGGTAATTCATCCTTGAAGAAGAATCTATCATCAAAACGAAGATCTGAATATTCATTCACAAATTCTTCCGGGGTAGCGGTTTTTGCAAAACCGGTTACGGTATCGTTTATTTTCGCAGCAGCGTTATAAGCAACTTTACTGTTTAAAAAAGCAGCAACTTCATCTTTTACCTGATTCTCATCTCCTAATGTTGCTTTCTCCTGAAATTTCACAAAACGAAGATTTCTTGTAGCTTCAGTTTGATAATCCTCTTTATGAGCATTGATATATTTCTGCACATCATCTTTAGTCACTTCAATATCTTCATCTGGAATTGAAGAATAAGGAATCTGTACATATTCTATATCACGCGTATTATTTTCCATTTCATAGGCAAGCTTTCCTTCTTTTAAGGTTGCGCCTACACCTGCTTTCACAAGGTTGAAATAAATGCGCTCTTTCTCTCCTTTTGCCAGTTGGTTCTCATATTCTACCCACTGGTTATACATATCCTGATTTGTAGACTTTAATGTAGCTACAAATTCTCTCATTTTGCTTTCGCTGAAAGTACCATCTTCGTTTTGAAAACGAGGATCTTCCTGCAACGCATCTTTTAAGATATTGTTTAACCTGTCCTGCTCTATGGTAATACCAAGTTCTTGAAGTTGATCATCAAGAAGTAAACTTCTCAATTCTTGATCCCATACTGCATTCATTGCACGAGTAGTAGTCATTGCAGAACCATATCTGCTCGTTTGCACCTCTACTTTACGCGCAAAATCCTGTTGATCTATCTCCTGACCATTTACTACAGCCAGAACGCGTTGTGATTTTTGTGATGAGAATCCACCGCTCTTAAGAACATCTGCAAGCACAAAAGAAAACAATGCAAGTGCAATGATGATGATTAAGAATACTGAACGCTGTCTAATCTTGTTTAAAACTGCCATTTTTATAAGTATGTTATCTAAGAACCTTGTTGATTCTCAATAGTGCTGATTTGGTTCACGCGACATCAGTCAAAAAAACCCGCTTTTATCAGTTAACTATTTTTTATTAATTAGGGGGCGAAAATACCATTTTAAATGAAAAAATAAAACCGAAAGCAATCAAAATAAAATTTGTTGTGAATAAGTCTAATCTTCTTCTAATACCTTGACTTCTACAAGCTCGATTTTAGTATTAGATGTGGCAAGAATATGAAATTGATATCCGTCTATATCTACAATATCATTTTCTTCAGGTATACCTTCAGTATGATTTACGATTAAACCGCCTAAAGTACCATAGTTTTCACTTTCAGGAAGATCGAGTTTGTAGTTCTCATTTATATAATCTACCTCAAGACGAGCAGAGAACCTATAGTTATTTTCGCCTAAGCGCTCTTCTATAAGCACGACGCTATCATGCTCATCTTCTATCTCGCCAAAGAGTTCTTCAACAATATCCTCAACAGTCATCATACCGCTGGTACCACCATATTCATCTATCACTACTGCGATGCTCTTTCGCTTTTTAATAAGAATATTCAGAATATCTTTTATAAGCATCGTTTCCGGCACAAAAATAACAGGCATTAAAACCTGAGTGATATATTCTGGCTTTTTAAATAGTTCAAAAGAATGTACATAGCCTATAATATCATCTACAGATTCTTTGTAGATCAATATTTTAGAAAGACCTGTCTCTGTAAATAAAGCATTGAGAGCGGCCGGTGTCTCACTTTTCTCTACGGCTATCATCTCTGTACGCGGTATCATTACTTCGCGGGCTTTAACTTCAGAAAATTCAAGGGCATTTTGAAAGATCTGTATTTCAGAATCCAACTCCTCGTGGGTTTCTACAGATTCCATCTGCTCTGTTATATAGTTTCCTAATTCTACCTTTGTAAATGCCAACTGCACTTCATCACCTTCAGTTCTAAAAAATCGTTTTAAAACTTTGTCTGAGATCCAAATGATAAACGACGATATAAAACTGAAAAGCAGATAAAACAAATAGGCTGGCACTGCAAAAATCTTAAGCAGCGAATTCGCATAAATCTGAAAGAAGACCTTTGGCAAAAATTCTGCTGTAAACAAAATTACCAGAGTAGAAATGATGGTTTGTGTAAGTAAACTAAATTCTTTCAAGAAGGTGTTTAACCACTCAAAGTCAAAGTTCACTCCTTCTATCCAGTTTTGCAAAATGGCGCCCATAAAATAGCCATAGATCACTAAAGCCAGATTATTACCCACGAGCATAGTCGCGATAAACTTTGAAGGTTTTTCAGTGAGACGGGTTAATACTTTAGCTATAAGATCGTTTTGCTTTTTCTCGATCTCTATATGTATCTTATTAGATGATACGTAAGCGATCTCCATCCCAGAGAAAAAGGCTGAAAGTATTAGCGAAATTATGATAATCAAGACTTCTGTCTCCATCAATACAATTAATCCTGTTTATTTTTCTCGTATTTCTTCCTGAAGTGCTTTTTAAAGAAAAACATACCTAACGCTACTACTGTAAAGAAAATAAAAAGATAGGCTCTGTTGCGTTCTGTTGGCCAGATACGTATTGTTTCATAAATGAATAGTCCCGCAAAAATCAGGTAGGCGTATTCAAAAAATTTAAAAAATCTTGTCATTGCAAACTGTCTTGTCCTGAGCCTAATTGTGCATCTTTTAAATACATTTTGCTCTGATTATCTAAAGATATAAAAATTTTAAAGTCCTCACTGCTGTCAAACATATTACCATTGTTTAAGGAGCCGTCAGGAAAACGTATAGTATAAGGCTTATCTGTAAAAACCCATTTATTCTTTTGATCCCAAAATAGCTGAGATGCATTTAAAATTGTGCTGTCACTAGTAATTAAAACCACATTACGCCTAAGATCTATAAGATCATTGCTTTTGTAACGTATGGCATAATCTGATGTTATAAAATTCTCTTTTTTATTATCATCAACAAAAGTCACCTCTACACCTCTGGGAAATTCCTGATAAGGAAAATCTGACATACTATAATCAAGCATATAAGGCGTGCGCAGAGTAGCCACTACCTTTCCTGAGTCTGTGTATTTAAGAACAATACCTTCACCTTCTGCAGAAGGACCGTCTGCCTTTTGCCTAAAGCGCTGTATCTCTCCAGATTTATTAGCACAGCTAAAAAACAAAGTCACAGCAAAAGCTGTGACCAGTTTTAATAATATGTATTGAGATTTTATCTTCACCTAAAGACTAGGTACAGTAACGCTCTCTCCTATCCAGCAGTTAAAATTAATTTTCTGCCCTTGGTTACCAGCATTAAAAATCATCGTTTTATCTGGAGCTTTAGCTCTATAGCTGGCAGCAGTTGCATTTGCATGGCTTGCTAAAGCAGGATCTATTCTTCCAGCTCTTGCAGCATAATCTGCAGCTAACCAGTATACGGCTCTTTTATCAAAAACTGAGTTACCACAGTTATTTGCACTAGCAGCGTACATTTGAGCAATTTTCAGGTAGTAAATACCTGCTGAAGGCTTAGCCTGTAATGCTTTTCTGTAATAAGACCTTGCACTACTGTAGCTATTCTTGCTCATCATTTTATCACCTATACGGCCTAATACTCTGGCCTTATCATCATTATTAGTCTCACGATTTGCAGACTCTTCATAATATTCTAAGGCTTTTGCATTATCTCCACTTTTCTCAGCAAGCTGGCCTAAGTAATAAGCAGTCTTAGCAGAAGGCTCTAATTTATCTAATTGCTCAACAAGCTTTATAAATAAAGGATCTTCTGTACATTCTTTACCAGACATTCTACCTGCCGCACGCTTGATCCAGTCAATATCATCTTTCTTAGCTTCAAAATCTTTTTGATAAAGAGGAATTAAATTATCACAATCTGCAAGCTTACCTAATTTACCATCTATTGCACCGGCAACCTTAGAGTAGTTCTCAAGATTTCCTTCAGCAATCTTTTTAGAACGTAATTCTTTAGAAGTCAATTTTGTTCCAGCTTCTTCTTTCTCCATTAGAGGCTGCATGTTTTCTGCATAATTGTTTTGCTCTTCAGTTATTTTACCCTGAATATCATCATACAAGTTAAATATATCCTGAAGTTCAAGTTCTCCAGATTCCTGAAGCTCTACCGCAAGTGTAAAATACACATAAAGTGATTTTGCATTTGTGAACGATTTTTTATCTGTATCCCAAGCTTCCTGAAATTTTTTGTATTGTTCCATTTTAGTACCAATACCATTATCATACATCACTTGTGCGATATCTGAAATATTTGAACCTTGCTCTGTTTTATCAGGAAAGTTTGCATATTTCTCCTCATACATTGCGATAAGATCTTTCGCGAAAGCTGTTTTCTCTGCACCAGTTGCTTTGTCTATCTTGTCATTTAAAAGACGCTCTCCATATTGATATAGAGCAAAAGAGGTTTTAGGACAATCTTTACGCAGCTTCATAAAAGGCTCGTAAGCAGCGTCATAATTCTTCACTTTAGCGTGTTCTGAAAATATAGACATTGTCGTTATACACTCTTCGGTAGCTTGCGCCATAACTGCACTAGTACCTGCAACAAAGGCTATAAAAAGTAGTGTTAATTTTGTTTTCATCGTTGTTTTAGGATTTGTAAGCAATATTAATGATTTTAATTAAATTTATTAGGCACAAACCACTTACTATTAAGTGAAAGGCTTAGACCAAATTTAAAAAAGTCTTCTTTAACCAAACCTGAGCTTGTTGTTCCGCGTTGACCGTATTCAAAACTAAGGTTTGCATTACTGAAGGCACGCCCGATTGGTAACCCAACTCCAAAAGATATGCCAAACTCATTTATATCCTCATTATTGATCATGAGCCCCGTCTCTTCAAATCTCGCTCCAGCTCTGTAAGTCACACGATCCCAGTAACTTGTTATAGAATTAAATTTAGGCACAAAATAACCACCTATTCTATATTTTGAAGCATTATTAAATTGAGCATTTGATATTTCAAATGTACGATTTGTAAAATCACTGCTTTGCTGTGAAGAAAATTCACCCCCAGCAAACCATTTATTGCGCTCTCCTACACCAAAACCTAAAGTAACCTCAGATGGCAATACAAGATCGTTATTATCTACAGCTACGCTTTGTTGATCAACAACGGAAAGAACTGCATTCTCTGAGCGCGAAATTAACACAGTCTCCAGATTACGTGTATTCTCTGAAGTGAGTGTACTTTCTGGAATATAATTTAATGAACTATAAAGCGTAAGTCCGCTCTCTAAAGCTTTCTCATACTGCAAACCAATATTGAAAGAAAAACCACTTAAGTCTGAATTATTAACTTCTCGCACACCGTAAGATACACCATCTTCATCATACACAGCCTCATTTCTTATACTACCAAAGTTATAATTACCGGTAACACCTACACGGAAACCCTTGAAAGGCTCGTAACCAAAACTTAAAAATGCTTTATTAAGGCCTCCTCTACCGTAGTAATAGCGATAAGCATCATCACTTTCGTTAGTTATCTTATAATCAACTGAGGTGTATGGCAATAGACCAAAACCAGCTCCTAAATTATCTGATAATGGAAAACCAAGGGCCAAATAGTTCAAACTTGTTGATCTATTTGATGCAGAACCTTCATCACTTTTTAAATTGATCTCACTATGCTCACCACCTAATGTGTAATTTGTGAGCTTAAGAGCACCGTAACCTGCGGGGTTTAATAGGTTAAGATGAACACTATCTCCTAAAATACTCAACCCTCCCATGGCTTGATTTTCTACCGTTCCTCTAAAATTTAAAGACCCGATACCGTAATATGAATAGGGTGACGAGGTTCCCTCTTGTGCGAAAATAGGTGCAGCCAAGATAAACACTACTACCACTAAAAGCCTTTTTATCATTGATTTTTGTTGAATAATATTAAGTAATTCAATCCTTCCAGGAGAAAATTTGAGTTGGCAAAGATGCCATTTTTTAAGGTTTTAGACAAAAATAGCATATCCCCTCCTGTTAAAATAATTGTTAAATCGTTGTATTTATTTTTATACCAATCTATTACACCATTTATTTCAGCAGTAATACCCCAAATAACACCAGATTGTATGGCCTCTTTTGTATCTGCACCTATGCGTACTACATCATCACCAGACTCAATAAGTGGCAGACCTGCCGTAAATGTATTAAGTGCCTTAAACCTCATTTGCAACCCAGGCGAAATACTTCCCCCTAAGTATTCCTCACGTTTATTTTTAAAATCATAAGTGACGCAGGTACCGGCATCAATAACTAAAACATCTTCTTCAGGATAACTTTTCACAGCAGCTGAAACCAGAGCAACTCTATCTAAACCCAATGTTTGTGGGGTTTTATAAAGATTTTTGAATGGTAACACAGTTTTATGATCTAATATTTTGACTAAAAGACCCGATTTTTGAAGCAAAGTGACAACTTTTTGAGAATTTCCGCTGGCGGCCACGATAGCAGTAGTTAATTCATGTTGTTTTAAAATTGCATTTAAAGCGTTTTCAAAATCAGATTCAGCAGTTTCGGTTTTAAACACTAAATTATCATTTGCAAAAACACCTATTTTGATGCGTGTGTTGCCAATATCTACAGCTAGATTCATAAATGTTGAAATATTGGGCAAAAATACAAATTGATATTCCGCATGCTATGAAGTAATTAGAAAATACATTTAAATTTATAACGTATTTTTAGGCAGAAGTGTTGTACAGTTTAAAATATGATTTTATATTTGCAGCCGCTTTAGCGAGGTACCTTAGCTCAGTTGGTAGAGCAACGGACTGAAAATCCGTGTGTCCCTGGTTCGATTCCTGGAGGTACCACATTAAAACCCTGAAACTTTTAGTTTCGGGGTTTTTTGTTTTTATTAATCTTCCTCTTTTTCAACGGAAGTTCAGGTGAACGAAGGGTTAAACCTTTTTTACTTTAAAACCCTCAACTCATATCTTATTTTTAACCAAACCTTTACAACACAATGAATATTCTTTACCTCCACGGACTTGAAAGTAAACTAAGTGAAAGAAAACGCGATGTTTTAGCTAAATACGGAACAGTAACCGCTCCTGATCTTGATTATCACAACGATCCTGATGCTGTGCTTAATTTGATTGCGAACTATAAAAATTCAAAGTTTGATGTGGTTATGGGAAGCAGTATGGGTGGCTTTGCTGGTTATCATATAGCAAATGCTTTTTCGCTACCAGCATTACTCTTTAATCCTGCATTGGTAAAAAGATCTGTACCACAGAATATTCCGGAAACTGAAATCTCTGACTCAGGTTTTAGGCAAATAGTTCTAGGTGGAAAAGATACGGTTGTAAATCCGGCGGACACATTAAATTATATTGGAAAAGATTTTGGCGGCGGACTCGATTATCATTTGCATTTAAAACATGAAATGGCCCACCGAGTGCCTATGGAAGTTTTTGAAGAAGAAGTGGAAAGCTTTTTTAAACGCATTAACAGCAAATAATAAGGTTAGATCGTGGGAATGGTCAATCTGAACTTGTTAGTTTCTCTTCACTCTATTTTCAAATAACAAATATGACCCTGAAATAAATTAAAGATGACTATAATTCATGATTTCAGCTTTTCATTAAAAAAATCAATTGTGCGCGTCCAGGCAAGTTTAGCGGCTTCAGGATCATATCTAGGCGTTGTGTTATTGTGAAATCCATGATTTACATCTGGATATAAATAAGCCGTATATTCTATATCATTTTCTTTTAGGGCCTTTTCATAATCAGGCCATCCCGCATTCACTCGTTCGTCAAGTCCGGCGTATTGTAGTAACAGTGGGGCATTGATTTGAGCCGTTTCATCTGCAGAAGGTTGCCCGCCATAAAAAGGAACCGCCGCTTGTAATGTTGGGATTTTTACGGCCATCATATTTGAGATCCATCCGCCAAAACAAAAGCCAACTACGCCTATTTGCCCGTTACATTGTTCATGATTTTTAAGATAATCATAAGCTGCGATAAAATCTTCAAGCATCTCATCCCGGTCGCGTTTCTTTTGCATTTCCCGGCCGTCATCATCATTTCCGGGATAACCGCCCAGCGGCCACAAAGCATCTGGCGCCAGCGTAATAAAACCTTCTACAGACGCTCTTCTGCCCACATCTTCTATGTATGGATTGAGGCCTCTGTTCTCATGCACAACCACAATACCCGGTAATTTTTGCTGAGCCTCTGCCGGCATTGATAAAAGTCCTCTTATTTCACCACCACCTTTTTCTGAATTATAAATTATATAGTCTGATTTTAAGCGAGGATCATCTGGTTTTATAGTAACGGAATCAACATAATTTGGCATTAAAAAACTAAGCAATGTAGGCACAGTTAAACCACCTATCGCATAAAGCGAAAGCTTATCAATAAATTGCTTTCTGTTGAGTTTATTATGCGCATAATCGTCATATAAATCAAAAACTTCCTGTTTGATGTCTTCTTTCTTTAGCTTTTCCATATCGCTGAATTTAAGTGGTTCTTTAAAAATAGCACTCAAATGCGGAATAATCGGGTTTTTTGGCTAAAAAATGGGAGTTTGAAGAACAAACTCAATGTTGCCTAATCTCGCATTGTGAGCATTACATCTATCTGAATCCATTCAGAAACTGGAAGTCCATCTTTTACTTCCTGGATTTTGCAATCAAAGTCACCATAAGAATAATTGAATGCGACGATTCCATTTACTTTAAGTACTCCGGTTTGTTTTGTGCTTCTCAGTTTAAAGCGCCAATTACGTTTTCGGCTTGGGGAATGAAAAAGCAAATATTCAGGATAAACGCCGGTTCTTTCAAATTTAAATCTGCCGCCTTGTTGGTGGGTTACTATCAACATTCATTGCTTTCTTCCAATTTTTTCTTAATATGGGTTTGATAAATGAAGTTTGCCCATTAGATGGTTCTCCTGTAAAATGACAGAATTTTTCGGAATATTCTTCATCCCCATATTTAGACCATTGCTTGAAAGCTTTATTGGAAAGAGGTTTATCTGGATTAAATGGTATTTCTTCTCCTGTTCTAATACAGTAACCTGTAGAAAGTGTTTTTACTATTATGTCTGAATTACTTTCTTTTTTATTAGAAAATAATATCTCAGATAATTTATCCAAAGTCGTTTCAGAACCTACAAACTTCTTTTTTAAACCACCAAAGGTCATTTCATATTGCGGTTTTCTTTCGAAAAGTAATTTGCTATCCTTGATGACTTGTTCAAAATAGTTTAAAGATTCTATATCTAGTGATTCTCCCATTAATGAACTTGTTACACTACCAACAACTGAGGAGTTAGTCAATATTCCAAATTCAATATTATGGTTTTGAGAATATTCATAAAGATTCATTGAGCTTAAAACTGCATTTGCATCATTAGAATAATATTTTGCATGTAAATGCTCATTATAACTGATTGCAATATTTGGAAACTCTTTAAGAAATTTAAAATCCTTTTCATTGAAACTTTTAGAAATATCTTTTTCATTCTTTCCAAAAAGTATTCTAATATGAAGTTTATCTACATCCTTTTTAGCCTTTAATGAATTAATAAATCTAGTGTGGAGCTTAATAAATGGAGATACTATTATTAATTGTTTTTCGCATTTATCAAAGATGTTCTCAATTTCGGCATTCAATAAATTGCCTTTTAAAAATTTTGCCATTATAATTATAATTTGGGGTTATCATTAATATTCAAATATAAGGCAAAACAATATTCATTTTACAGCTCTAGGTATAGAGAACTACACTTTTCAAACCCTACTTCACACTTACCTTCAGCACCACACTGGTGTGATAAGCGCTTACATTAGGATTAATGCCTATTTTCATTAAGAAATCACCTGAATATTCGGCGGATTTTACAGCGGGATTTGCGCCAGGATAAATATTTGTCTCTTCTACTTTGTAAGCTTTGGCAGGATCTAATCCTTTTAAAAGAATCGGAGTCTTCGTACCAGAACCGTATCGCTTATTTACTAAATAAGTAAACACCACCGCTTCACTTTTATCTTCATTTACATACATCACAGAAGCCGCATCATTATCCCACGGACTCTGTAAACGATACTGATCACCGTGCCAGATCGTATTTTTCAGCGCATCGTATTCGGTTAAAGCTTCTTCGCAAAATTTAAGATCATCTTGAGCCAACTCGTCCACAACAATATCAAAACCCAGTTTTCCCATCATGGCGACATCAACTTTATATTTTATGGGATCTTTACTCCATGCTGTAACATGAGCAGCCATTGCCAATGCCGGGTAGAAATAAGAATATTCCCATTGCATGTAAACCCGCTCCAGCGGATCTGTATTATCACTAGGCCAAAATTCTGTGAAATATTTTAAAGCTGCATAATCTACTCTTCCACCACCACCAGAACATAACATCATAGGCACAGTTGGGTATTTTTCGCGTACGCGTTCAAGCACTTTGTAAAGTCCTTTTACGTAATCTACATATAATTTAGATTGATCTTTTTTTAGCGACTTAGAATAGGCATTGTAAATTACCGCGTTACAATCCCACTTTATATAGGCTAAATCGCGGTTTTCAGTAAATAAATCGTCTACCACACCGTACACAAAATCCTGAACTTCGGGATTTGTCAGGTCTAAAACCAGCTGATTTCTAAAATAATGTTCTGGTCGTTCCGGCTGTTTGATCACCCAATCAGGATGCTCGTTATACAAATCACTTTTAGGATTTACCATTTCCGGCTCTATCCAGATTCCAAATTTTACATTATTTTCTTTTGCGGCTTCAACAAGCGTACCGATGCCGTTAGGCAATTTCTTTTCATTCACTTCCCAATCGCCCAAACCTGCATTATCGCCGTTTCTGGGATAGGTATTTCCAAACCAGCCATCATCAAGTAAAAACAAGTCTACACCTAATTTTTTACTGTCTTCTATTATATTTTTTAGCTTGGGTTCATCAAAATCAAAATAGGTCGCTTCCCAATTATTAAGCAAAGTTAAACGTGATCCATTTCCGTCTAAAATCTTATGGTTTCTGGCCCATTTTTGTATGTTTCGGCTGGCTTTTCCTTTTCCTTCATGTGAAAGTGTATACCAAAATTTAGGCGTGGTAAAACTTTCGCCTTTGGCTAAACGATATGCCGAAGAAAAATCATTGATTCCTGAAATTATTCTAAGATTTTCTAAAGGATCAATCTCAAGATCTGTTCTAAAATTTCCAGACCATTCTAAACCGCCCAACAAGACATCTCCTTCATCTTCTGTTGAAGGTTTACCCAGTGAAATCATAAATACTGAAGGCTGAAAGATATTTGCGCGTGTTCCTAATTTTGAGTCTAGAACCTTGATGCCGTGTGATAATTTTGTCTCTTCAGGGCGCATTTCTTTGGCCCATTCACCATGATAATGATGCAACCAGAAATCATTATTGCCATGCAGATATAAGTTGGCTGATGCATATTTATTAAGTGTTACGTCTCCTTTTTCTTTATTTGTAATACGCGTCCACTGCTCAATAATATCCTGCTCGTAAAACGCTTTTACAAAGACCGTAACTTCAAAATCATAAACAGGATCTTTAAGCAGAATTTCAGTCTGCGTGATTCCTTCAGCTATAGTACTTGTATTATGGCTTACATAATCCAGACTTAGCGACGCGTTTCCATCTGCATGCGTGACATTTATTGCCGGTTCCAGCAAATTTTTTGAACCTGAAGGCGTGTAAAACGAATTATAAATACCGGTATAGTCATCACCTTGCCGATATTGACCTGATATTTGCCGATATTCGGCTTCTGTAGCCAATTTTTGGCCTAAATAGAGCGTTTTTACTTCCTTTTCAGCGTTTATTTCAAGCACTAAAGCGTTGCTTTTGGTATTTATTGTAATGATCTCCTGTGATTTTGCTTGTACCGCTAAAAGCGAAATAAAAATGAAAACTACAAGTCGCAATGTGTTCTTTTCGCTTAAAGCGAAAAATGAAAAAGTTGGCATTTACAAAGTATTTGGTTGGTTGATTTTCTAAAATTAAAATGAGTTTATAAAAATTCTAAGCTAAGTCTTGAGCAAGATTAGAGCGTTAGAATCTGAAAATTTATTTTCTGTTGAGGGAAACAAATGCAAAATCATTATCTTCAAGTTCTTAGTTAATAAGATCATTTTTTTTAAGCCAAAGTGCGAGTGCGTCAGGCCAGCTATTTGAAGTTTCTTCTGTACCAAGTCCAAAACCATGGCCGCCCGTCTCATAAATATGCATTTCGGTTTTTACATGGTTAGCATTTAGTGCGGTAAAGTAGTTTATACTATTAGCCACAGGTACGACATTATCATCTGCTGCGTGTATTAAAAAGGTGATGGGAGTTGCACTATTCACTTGCTTTTCATTAGAATAAAAATCGACTAAAGTATCCTCAGGATTTTTACCCAGCAAATTTTCTCGAGACCCCCTGTGCGTAATTTCTTCTTGCATGCTTATTACAGGATATAGCAAAATAGAGAAGTCTGGTTTTGCACTTATACCGGGTTCTGAATCATATACAGAATCGTTATAATGCGTAGATAAAGTAGATGCCAGATGACCGCCGGCTGAGAATCCCATTATGCCTACTTTACTCGTATCAATATTATACTTCGTTGCATTTTGCCTTACTATGCGCATGGCACGTTGAGCATCCTGCAAAGGCCCTATAGTCTTATCTTGCATTATCACATCGCTGGGTAAGCGATACTTGAGCACAAAAGCGGTTACCCCATGTTTTGCAAACCAATCTCCTATTTTGAATCCTTCTTTGTCAATTGCAAGATGAAGATAGCCACCGCCCGGGCAAATAACTACTGCTGTACCGTTAGCTTTTTGCGGAGTAAAAACAGTCATTTCTGGTGTTGTTACCTGGCTTAGGCTGTTTATTTTATCATTTTTATAATCTACCTGCTCCTTGTAAACGTCTGATGATTTGCTTCCGGGAATTCCATTTTCCCAGAGCGTAATTGTTTCCTGTTGTGCTTGTGCAGAAAAAGTGAAACTTAAATTTATAAGCAAAACGAAAATCACCTTTCGGGATAAATCTAAAATATTGGTATTCATATAACAGTAAATTGTTTGACTGTATGAAGTTAGTGTAATACAAAATAAAAGTGCAGATTTTGCACAAAAAAACCGAACATCTTTTTAAAGGAGTTCGGTTTTTTTACAATTGTTTTACGGGATCTTACTTCACCGAAAATTTAAAAGTCGTAGTCGTATTATAAGTTTCGCCGGGATTTAATACCGTCGTAGGAAATTCTTCCTGATTAGGTGAATCTGGATAATGCTGCGTTTCTAAGCAAAAACCGGTACGTTTTGCATAGGTATTGTTTGACCCTCTCTGGGGTAATGAGCCATCTAAAAAGTTGCCGGTATAAAACTGAATTCCTGGTTCATCTGTATAGACTTCAAGAAACCTTCCGCTTTTAGGGTCATAAGCCGATGCAGCAAGACGCTCTTTACCCTGCCCATTTAAAACCCAGCAATGATCATAACCACCACCTTTTTTAATCTGATCATTATCTGCATTAATCTCGTCTCCTATTGTTTTCGCTTCGCGGAAATCAAAAGGAGTTCCTGCTACATCTCTCAACTCTCCCGTGGGAATCAATGTTTCATTTACCGGAACAAATTTATCAGCATTGATCATCACTTTATGATCTAAGATTGGCTCATTAAAATCCCCCGAAAGATTGAAATAAGAATGTTGCGTCAGGTTAACAACCGTCTTTTTATCTGTTGTAGCCTGGTAGTTCACCTTTAAAGCGTTATCATCTGTAAGCGTATACGTAACCGTAGTCTCCAGATTACCGGGATAACCTTCTTCCATATCCTTACTTGTATAGGTAAGTTTTAAAGAAGCTGAATTATCTTCTGCCGGCATTTCTTCTGCAGTCCAAATCACTTTATCAAAACCTTTTGTTCCGCCATGCAAACTATTGGGGCCATCGTTCTTGAGTAATTCATATGTCTCGCCGTCAAGAGTAAATTCGCCATTTGCAATGCGGTTTCCGTACCGACCTATGAGCGCCCCAAAGTACGGGTTGCTCTTTGTGTACTGCGAAAGGGAATCAAAACCAATTACTACATTTTCAAGGTTCCCATCTTTATCAGGAGCTTTCAATGTGGTTATTCGCCCGCCGTAGGTAATGATCGATATTTCCATTCCCTGGGCGTTTTTTAGGGTAAATTGGTCGATTTCTGTACCATCTTCCAGTTTACCAAAAGATGATTTTTCTATAGAAACTGAAGCTTTTTCTTCTGCCGGAGCCTCTTCAGAAACTTCGGTTTTCTTATCACTTTTACACTGTATTGCGCTTGCTCCTATTACCAGCAAAGCTAAAATTGAAAGGTATTTATGCGATATTTTCATGTTTATGGTTGGTTTTTAGATTTACATTCTATGCTGAAACATATGATAGTAAGCTTCATTAGCATTGATGTTATCTTTAAAATCACGCACTCGCGTGCGCTCATCAATAACTAATAGCTCTATCCCTGCAATATCGGCAAAATCTTCCATAAACTCTGTAGTAATTGCCTGGCTATATACGGTATGGTGTGCGCCACCGGCAAGAATCCAACTAGTAGCGGCCACATCAAGGTCAGGTTTACAATCCCAAAGTACGCGGGCTACCGGTAAATTAGGCAGATCTGCTTCCGGTTTTACGGCTTCTACTTCATTTACGATTAATCTAAAACGGTTGCCCATATCTATTAAAGAGGCGTTGATTGCTGGCCCGGCCGGTGAATTAAAAACCAGTCGTACAGGATCTTCTTTTCCGCCTATTCCCAACGGGTGAACTTCACAACTTGGTTTTGCATCTGCAATTGACGGGCAGATCTCAAGCATGTGCGATCCCAAAACATATGATTTTTGAGGTGTGAAATGATAGGTGTAATCTTCCATAAACGACGTTCCTCCATCAAGACCGTAGCTCATCACTTTCATGGCGCGCGTAAGTGCTGCAACCTTCCAGTCACCTTCACCGCCAAAACCATAACCGTCTGCCATTAAACGCTGGGTCGCAATTCCCGGAAGTTGTTTGAGTTCGCCAAGATTTTCAAAGGTATCTGTAAACGCTCCAAAACCACCCTCTTCTAAAAAAGCTCTTAACCCTAATTCAATTTTAGCTGCATCTATTAAAGATTGTCGTTTTTCACCACCTTCTTTGAGTTTGTCGGCAAGGTTATATTCAGATTCATACGTGGCTAAAAGTGCATCAAGATCACTTTGTGAGACTTCGTTTATTTTTTGCACCACATCTGAAGAATCATATCCATTTACGGTAAAGCCAAAACGCATCTGCGCTTCAACTTTATCGCCTTCAGTAACCGCAACTTCCCGCATATTATCGCCTATACGTGCGACTTTCAAATTCTGAAATTCATTCCATCCTAAAGCGACACGTGTGAAAATCCCCAGTTTAGATTGTACTCTATCATCCTGCCAGTGCCCTACCACCACCTTTCGCTTTAAGCGCATTCTGGTCATCATAAACCCGAATTCACGATCACCATGAGCAGACTGATTCAGATTCATAAAATCCATATCTATCTTTTCAAAAGGAATTTCGGCATTGAACTGCGTATGCAAATGACAGATTGGTTTTTTAAGCAGACTGAGCCCTTTTATCCACATTTTTGCGGGTGAAAAAGTATGCATCCACAGGATCACGCCTATACAATTCTTACTGTTTGTTGCTGCAAGACACATATCTGTAATTTCTGCAGGAGTAGTGACCAGTTCTTTATATACAATTTTTACGGGAATATGCTTAGATTCTGCAAGTCCCGCTGCGATTTGTTGAGAATGAGAAGCCACTTCTTTAAGTGCCTCTGCCCCGTATAGATGTTGACTTCCGGTTATAAACCAGACTTCGTATTGATCAATATTATAGTTCATGTATTCTATTATCTTTTGGTTGAAAATTTTATGAGAAATAAATGTAAATTCCTATTACGGCGACGCAAATTGAAATGCCTACCGGTTTTAGGTATTTCCACGGAGTTATATCTACTTGATTTGTATATATCTCTATATAATCTGTGGTTCTTGGCTTAAAATTGCTCACTATGAACAATATGGCTACCACGAGAACGAATATGATACCCATTAGATGTAAGAAGTGAGGAAATGCGCCTGCCTGAATATCTGCTAATTGCAACGCATCTGTTACACCGTTTATCCTTGCGTTCTCTAAAGCCGAAGAAACCATAATCGGTTTTATCACATAAAGTGAAACTAAATAAACGACTACCCCAAAGACGATAGCAATATTTGCTGCGAAACCAGAAACACGCTTAGAGAAATAACCTACCAGTATTATTGCCAATATGGGCACACTGTAAGAGCCATTTAGTTCTTGCAGGTAATTAAAAATACCACCTTCTACACCGTAAAGTAAGGGTGCGATACCCATTGAGAAAAGTGCCAGAAAAATACCGAAGGTCTTTCCCGCTCTTACCACCTGCTTTTCTGAAGCCTCCTTATTTATATATTGCTTATAAAAATCTAAACCGAAAAGAGTTACTGAGCTATTAAGCGCACTATTAAACGAACTTAATATTGCCCCAAAAAGAACAGCTGCAAAAAAACCGATCAACCCTACAGGAAGAACCTTTTTTACTAACATGGGGTAGGCTTCATCTGCATTTGAAAGATCCCCATTAAAAATCTGGAAAGCTATTATACCGGGAAGTACTACAATTAAAGGTCCTAAAATCTTAATGAATGCTGCAAGACAAAGACCTTTTTGTCCTTCTACAAGATTTTTTGCACCCAGAGCCCGCTGTATAATAGCCTGATTTGTTCCCCAATAGTAAAAATTTACGATGAGCATACCGGTAAATAAAGTGCCCCACGGAACTGATGAATCACGACCTCCCAATATTTCAAACTTCTCGGGTAGATTAGTTGTTAAAATATTCATTCCTTCAAAAATATTCCCGTCACCTACATATAGTAAGCCAAACACAGGAATCATGAGTCCGCCCACAATAAGCCCAATAGCATTAATAGAATCTGAAACGGCAACCGCCCTTAAACCACCAAAAATCGCGTAAATACTACCTATAATCCCAATACCCCAAACCGTAACCCATAAAGCGCTTTCTGGCTCCATGCCCATTCTTTCAGGCAGGTTAAACATGGTATTTATAGCTAATGCGCCAGAGTAAAGAACAGTAGGCAGCATAGAGATCGCGTATCCTAATAAAAAGAGGATAGAAACGATGGTTTTAGTAAGTGATCCATATCGTTTTTCTAAAAACTGTGGTATTGTGGCGATCCCGCCTTTTAAATATTTAGGCAGCAAAACAAATGCGGTAAAAACCATTGCTACTGCTGCAAGAACTTCATATGCCATTATCAAAATCCCCTCACTAAAAGCAATACCGTTCATCCCTACGATCTGCTCTGTAGACAGATTAGTAAGTAAAAGTGATCCTGCGATTACGGGTCCCGTAAGGCTACGTCCTCCTAAAAAATAACCATCTGAAGTGGTTTCGTCTGTTTTTAAAGTGGAATAGTAAGCGATAATGGCAACTAAAATTGTGAAGCCTGCAAAAGTTAATAGTCCCATAGGATCTTGTAGAGATTAAAATGATTTTAAAATTATTGGTCAATAAATTGTCAAAGTTCTGCGAAGTATATCTCACTTCGTAAAAACAAAACATCTATAAGGTTAGCAACCCTGCCCGTAATAAGCATCTTTGCCATGTTTACGCTCGTAATGTTTTTTTATCAAAGAATCCTTGAGCCGTGGAGCTTCCGTATTAATCTGTAGTGTTAGTTGCGCCATTCTCGCAATCTCTTCAAGCACTTTACTATTGTAGACCGCTTTCGCCGCATTCTCTCCCCATGTAAAAGGACCGTGATTTCCTAAAAGAACCATTTGCACTTCTTCATAAGAAAGACCTTTTTCTTTAAAACAATCTAAAATCTGAATACCCGTATTGTGTTCATAATTTCCTGCTATCAGTTCGTCATGCATAGGCGGCGCACAAGGTATATCTGCGGTTAAATGATCTGCATGCGTTGTTCCAAAAACCGGAATATCGCGCTGTGCTTGAGCCCAGGCAACAGAATAAGTAGCATGGGTATGAGCGATTCCGCCAATTTCCAGCCAATTTTTATACAGATACGCATGAGTTTTTGTGTCTGATGAAGGACGCATTTCCCCCTCAATAATATTGTTTTCAAAATCAAGGATTACAATATCTTCAGGTTTTAAAATTTCGTAAGGCACACCGCTGGGTTTTATGGCAAAAACTCCGTTTTTTCGGTCAACTGCGCTTACGTTTCCAAAAGTGTAGATCACCAAATTGAGCGCGTCAAGCTGCATATTGGCTTCGTAGCATTCTTGTTTTAAATCGTTATAGTTGGAATTCATTGATCGTTGTTTGTTTGTTCAAATTCGTTTCCACGAAAGCAGACAGATCTTCGTAGGATTTCATCAGTTCGTTGTACGCTTCTACCGTTTCGGGCTGTGGATGGTATTCTGCTTCAAAATCACTGCCCATATTTGCACTGGCTTCAATAACCGAAGGATAAATCCCCGCAGCCACCGCAGCATAAATTGCTGCTCCCAAAGCAGGAGCCTGATCTGAAGCTGCCACTTTTATGGGCATATTAAGCACATTTGCGAGCGTTTGCATAATAAAAGGAGACTTTCGGGCAACGCCACCAATTCCTATCACCGTATGAATTGCAATTCCTTCTTCCTCAAAACGGTCAACTATTTTTTTAGAACCAAAACAAATGGCATTAACAAGTGCTTTAAATAAATGCGGAGCACGAGTTCCTAAATTTAAACCGCTCATCGCACTTTTTAATTCCTGATTTGCATCTGGTGTGCGACGACCGTTAATCCAGTCTAAAGCTGTGGGGATACTTTCTGAAAGCGGTATTTTCTCTGCATCTGCAGTTAGTTTTTTGATGAAATTATCATCTATTTCTTCTTGTAAATCTGTTTTTTGCTGCTGCGAAAGTATATCAGACTGCATGACCAAATTATCAATTGGCCAACTCAACATATCCTTAAACCATGCGAGCAAATCCCCAAAAGCTGACTGACCCGCTTCTAGCCCAATCATTCCCGGAATCACAGAGCCATCAACCTGACCACAAATTCCTTTTACGGTTTTGGTATTAACCACATTTTTATCTGAAACAATAATATCACAAGTTGAAGTTCCCATCACGCGTACCAGCGCATGTTCTTCAATTTTTGCTCCCACGGCTCCAGAATGCGCATCAAAAGTTCCTACCGCGATAATTGTATCTGTAGTAAGACCCAGTTTTTCTGCCCATGCTGCGGTTAAAGTTCCCGCGATTTCATCAGAAGTATAAGTTTCAGTGTATAAGTTGGCGCGTAAATGTGCCAAATAAGGATCAAGTTTTCCTAAAAACTCTTCAGCTGGTAGTCCGCCCCAGTCTTCATGCCACATCGCTTTATGACCGGCGGCACAGCGACTGCGCTTAAATTCTTCAAGTGATTTATCAACCAATAAAAAAGTCATTAAATCACAATGTTCCATCCAGGTAAAAGCGGCTTCTTTTACGGCTTCATCTTCGCGAGCAACATGCAGAATTTTCGCCCAAAACCATTCAGAAGAATAAATTCCGCCTTCGTATTTGGTGAAATTCTCACCACCCCAGTTGGCAGCCAATTCGTTTATTTCATTGGCCTCTTCAATGGAAGTATGATCTTTCCACAAGACCATCATCGCATTTGGGTTTTCTTCAAAACCTTCAACTAAAGCAAGCGGTTGACCTTCTTTGGTGACAGGAACCGGCGAAGACCCGGTCGTATCGATACAGATACTTTTTATCGTTTTTGAGTCAATTTTAGCCGATTTTACAATCGTTTTGATCGTTTTTTCAAGTCCCTCTATATGATCTAATGGGTGCTGGCGAAACCTGTTTGCTTTTGCATCACAGTATTTACGCTCTTTCCACCGCTGATAATAATGCACATCTGCCGCGATCTCTTCCCCATTTTCTGTATTGATCAAAACCGCACGTACAGAATCTGTCCCGTAATCTAGCCCTATAACATATCCCTTCATCGAAGTAGTATTCTTTTGATAAAAATATAAAAATAAATGTATTAACTACACTTGTTTTAAAGTTTGATTTTATTTCATTGAAATCTTCACCACATTAAGCGAATACGCAGGTAAAGTGATGCTACTTTTACTGCCTTTTACCCGGATTTCTTCGGTTTTTGGGGAGATATTTTGTGGCGCTTCAAATGAATTTTCGGCCGTTAAGTCTCCTTTCATCAAGGTTACAATCTCACCTTTACCAGAAATCTTGCTTCCTTTAAAATTAAGATTTATTTCCTGAGCTTCTCCAGATGTATTTACAAGCTTCACAATTACTTCTTTCGTTTTTGCATCAGTAACCGCTGTAGCATACAATTCATGCTGCCCGGTAAGCGCTTCTCCATTCTCTTTTACCGAAAATAAATCTGTACCGCTATTTGTAGCAAACAGTTTTTGCACATAATAATTTGGCGTTCCGTAAGCTGTAAGATTGTTGAACCAAATAAGATCTGGCGTCCATTGCCAACCTTCAGAATGAGCCATTAGCGGCGCGTAAGACGTTAAATGAACAACCTCAGCATTGCGCTCAAGACCCGTCATAAATGCCGCTTCAGAAAGCGCGCATTCCCAGTTGTTTTTATTTTCAGGACTTGCGATTGCTACACTTTGCGCGGCATATTCACCTGCGAAAATCTTAGGGCCGTTGCGGTCATAACTATCGTAACGAGTCGCGTTTTCACGAAACCAGGCCGGAGGCTTGTAATAATGCTCGTCAATTATCTCGGCTCCTATTTTTTGCAATTCCTTCATCCCGTAATCAAAATAATCTCCTTCGGGAAATGGGCCGCTTCCTGAAACTATAATCATATCAGGATATTTCTCTTTGATCGCGGCGTTAAAAACCTTGTAGCGCTCAATATATTCTGGTCCCCATTGCTCGTTACCTACGCCTATATATTTCATATTAAAAGGTTCAGGATGACCCATATCTGCACGAACTTTTCCCCATGCAGTTTCTGTAGAACCATTTGCAAACTCGATCAGATCAAGCGCATCCTGCACATAAGGATCAAGATCTTCCATTGGCACAAGTTCGCCGGTGTTAAACTGGCAAGCGATACCGCAACTTAAAATAGGCAGCGGCTCTGCTCCCATATCTTCGGCGAGTTGAAAATATTCAAAAAAACCAAGACCGAAAGACTGAAAATAATCCGGCGCAAGACGATGTGCAAACTCAGTATTCCATCTGTTTATAAGCGAAGGACGATCTTCAACAGGACCAACAGTTTTTTTCCACTGATAACGTTTTGCCAGCGTTCTTCCTTCAACTATACAACCCCCGGGAAAACGTAAAAACCCTGGATTTAAATCGTCCAATAACTGCACTAAATCCTTACGTAAACCGTTTTTTCTACCTTTCCAGGTATCTTGTGGGAAAAGCGAAATCATATCAAGATCGATCTCTCCCGTTCCTTCAAAAGTGATTTTTAATTGTGCTTTTTCTACAGTGGAATTGGCCACCAGTGTGCCTTCATAAGTTTTCCATTCTGAAGATTCAGGAACAACCGAAGTCTCGCCTATAACTTTTCCATTATCATCTATTAACTGAACGATAATTTTTGTTATGTCTCCGGTAAATTTTTTCGCTTCAAGCGAAAGATTATACGTATCGCCTTCTTTGATTCCCATCCCACGGAAACCCTGATTAATCAGCTCATAACCCGAGGCATTTTTTACAGTAACTCTGCAAAAATTCTCATTGCCAGAATCATACATATATTTAACCGGCGCGGCAATCCCTGAATTATTATTAAAGGAATGTCTGTCGCTGTTAGGCTCCAGCCAGCCCATCATGGGAAGTTCAAACTCAAAAGAACGGTTTTTTACAAGTTCTGCGTATAAACCGCCATCTGCAGCGAAGTTGATATCTTCAAAGAAAATACCGTACATCGTGGGAGCAATTTTTGTGATGCTCTTTGACAGATCTACGTCAAGATTTGCCTGACTAAAACCCATTGTCGCCTGAAGTCCCAGAGCAATTAAGGCAACTTTCTGTATAATTTTATTTTTCATTAGTGTGCTTTTCTTGTGTGATTTATTGTTGATAATCCAGCCAAACTTTCATTTTTCCTATTCCGCGATTTGACCAGGCGTAATAGGGAATGGCTTTAAAATTGTTTGAATTTATAGTGTTAACGCCTTTCAGAAGGTCATTTTCTTTGGTTACTGTAAAATCTTCTGTGGCAGATATTTTAATCGCATCAAAGTCTTTTTTGTTATCAATTTCTTCAACGGCGTAAACGATAGGCCCATATTCAACAGAAACTTTCCCTTCATCTTCTTTCACTTTGTCAGAAGCTTTTACCTCGCGAACTTCCATAGGGAAATTGATCTCGATTTCGTCTGACGTATTCCACTTTCGCGAAAGCGTTATGTAGCCATTTTCTATTGTAAAATCCTGATTTTGCCCATTTATCCCCAGATTTATCTTGTCCTGAGACTGATTTACATAAGCATACAAATCGCCCGGTAAAACCTCATTTCTAGCCCAACCCGGAACTCTCAATTTTAAGGCAAAATCACCCGATTTTTCAGGGTTTATGGTCATTTTTATCTTTCCATCCCACGGGTAATTAGTCTCCTGAGTGATTTTTATTTTATTTTCATTTAAGTCTACTGTGGCTTCATTTGAGGCGTAAAGATTTACAAAAATAGCGTCGTTACTTTTTGAATAAATCAACCCCGGAATGGCAGGAATAAACCGAACCAGATTTGTAGGGCAGCAGGAACAATCAAACCAGTCTTTACGCGTACAAGCACCCTGATTAAATTGATAAACTCCGTCAGATTCCAACGCATTAGGATAGAAAAACTTAGTTCCATCAAGAGAAAGACCAGAGATCAAACCGTTGTACAATGTTCGTTCTATAACATCAAAATATTTTACGTCGCCTGTGAGATCATGTAAACGATGATTCCAATATACATCGCCTATCGCGGCACAAGTCTCATTGTAAGCGGTAAGGTTAGGCAGCTCATAGTTTTCACCAAAAGCTTCGCCTTCATGCTTCGCTCCTATCCCGCCGGTGATGTACATTTTTTTATCAACCATATTATTCCATAGATCAAAAACGGCATCTTCATAACTTTTATCATTTTGCAAGGCCGCAACATCTGTCATCGCGGCGTACACATAAACTGCACGAACGGCATGCCCCACAACCTCATCCTGATCTACTAGCGGGATATGATCCTGGGAATAAGCGCCATACAATTCGTGATTTTCAGGATTGCCCCGGTTGTCTAAAAAGTACCGCGCCATGTCAAGATATTTCTCCTCATTAGTGATTTTATAAAGCTGAATTAAACCAGTCTCTATAATTTCATGACCGGGGACAGCTTTTATTTCACCTTCAGCATCACCGAAGGTTTTGCAGATTAAATCGGCATTTTTAAGTGCGATATCGAGAAAGTTGCGTTTTCCGGTTGCTTTATAATGCACCGCTGCGGCTTCATATAAATGACCGGCATTGTACAATTCATGGCTCATATTGAGATATTCCCAACGCTTGCCTTCGGTGACTTTAACCCAGGGCGCGGGTGGTTTTGCAGGATCTATTGTGCGCCATGTAGTGAGGTAGCCATCTTTCTCCTGCCCCACTTTTATTATAGCGATTAAAGAATCAAGCAAAACATCCAGCTTTTCATTGGGAGCACTAATCAGCGAATTAGAAGCGCCCTCAATAATTTTATACAAATCTGAATCATCAAAAGGCATTGCACCTTTTACAGAACCTTGCATTTTACCCCCAGCGATTAGAAAGTTGTCCATTCGGCCTTCTTCTTCACATTTATCAATTGCATACTGAATGGTTTTTTCCTGTACACGTTTTATAATAGGAAGCCAGAAATCATCAGTTAGTTTTACATGCTGAATGTTGACAGGTTCTATTTTATAGCCAGATTCTTCTTTAGCTTCAGAAGAATTTACCGCGAGTTCTTGCGGTTTTTCTTTACAGGAAATTATTCCCAGAAAAACGAATAAAACGCAAGCTTTTGCTATGTGTGAGATCTGTTTTTTCATTTAATCAAGAACATTAGTTTTTAGTTTAGGCCAGCCATCATTCCATTCCAGCTCAGAAATTTTAAGTTTTGGAGCGCCGTTATCCTTTGCATCATAAGCGTGAAAGATGATATAATCTTTCCCATCAAATGTATAGGTGCTGTTATGACCTGCGCCATACCAGTTATTATTTCCCTCTACCAATAAAGTGCCTCCACCATCATTTAACTCTTTTCCAGATTTATCTAAATAAGGCCCTGTAACATTTTTAGATCTGCCCACAACAACTTTATAAGTGCTGTTCTCACCACGACAACAGAGATCCCAAGAAAGAAATAAATAGTAATAGTCGTTTTTCTTAAAAATAAAAGGAGCTTCCAGAGCTGCATTGCCAGGATCTGAATCTGCCAATTCAAAATTACGTTCTCTGCGAGCGATAGTATGCCATTCCTGGGGCTGCGCGATTTCAGTTAGGTTTTTATTCAGTTTTACCAATTTTAAACCATCCCAAAAAGAACCAAAAGCCAGCCAAGGCGTGTCGTTTTCATCGATAATAAGATTAGGATCGATAGCATTCCACAGATCACGATTAGGAATCGATTCAATCACAATTCCCTGATCTTCCCAGTTATAATTTTCATCTTTAGGATCAAGAACAGTATTTGTAGCTACGCCAATTGCAGAGGTGTTTTTACCAAAAGCCGAAACGGAATAATACAGATAATAAACGCCGTTATGATGCGAAATATCGGGCGCCCAGATATGATTTTTAAAATCATCTACTACCGAATCTGCCCAAACCGGTTTTTGCTCAAAAACTTGCGGACCTTGTTCCCAATTCTTTAAATCTGGCGAACTAAAAGTACTTATACCGCGACCTGTGCAATAAATATAATAGGTATTGCCTTCTTTTATCGCCACCGGATCGTGAACACGTATCTGCTGAGCGTAGCCAAAATTGGTCAAAAACAGCCCAAAAATGGCTAAAAATCGGTAAAAAATGGTTGATTTCTTCATCTTTATAAAAAATTCACAAACCATTGATATCCTTTTATTTATAATGATTGATAATGGTCTTTATTTGTTAAATGCCCATTATGGGCTTTCATGATTTAAGTTATTCCTGAATACCTTCAGAAGTCATTTGTATGCGTTTTATAGTTCCGTCTTCATTATAAAAAAGGCGGTCAACACAAACTGATCTGTGAAAACTGCTTCCGTGGGTAGGAATGCTGCCGTTATGATAAATGAAATACGATTTTCCTTTAAAATCTATGATTGCCTGATGATTTGTATTGCTATTCCCGGCAACTTCGTTTAAAATTCCTTTGTATTCCCAAGGTCCTGTAATAGACTTGCTCATCGCATAGGCTGTTTTCTCCGGAAAATCGTAGGCATAGGACAGATAATACCAATCACCTCGTTTATGAATCCATGGTGCTTCAGTGAATTTTGGAAGGTCAACAGTCTGAATTTCACCATCCATTTCTACCATATTTTCCTTAAGCTTTACATATTTACAAACCCGGTTTCCCCAATACAAATAAGCCTGCCCATCATCATCTATGTAGATAGTTGGATCAATATCATCCCAGCCAATATCTGTTTGGGTGGTCATATCATTTGTAATAAGCGCTTTCCCAATTGCATCTTTAAAAGGCCCGGTAGGACTGTCTGAAACCGCAACACCAATAGCTTTACCGGGATGTGTCGAATCATGTTCTACAGTAACGTACCAATAAAACTTTCCGTCACGCTCAATTACCTGAGCCGCCCAAGCATCACCCTTTGCCCATTTAAAATCTGATGGTTTTAAAGGCACAGGATGTTCTTTCCAGTTTACCACATCATTAGAAGAATAGACTAACCATTCATTCATAATATACCGCTCTTCATTGTCTGCTGCCTGATCGTGACCGGCGTATAAATAAACGGTATCATCGTAAACCAAAGCCGCCGCATCTGCGGTGTATTTATCTTTTATAATGGGATTGTTGAAAGAAGCTTCCTGCGTTTTAAACAATTCCATTCCTCTTTGAACATCTGTTTGAGCAACGGTTGTTTTACACGAAATTAGAAGTGCTCCTACTGCTAATAAACTATATAATTTTATCTTCATTTTAATTTATTTTTTTGCCCCAAATTGCTGTTCCGGCATTATTTAATCCCGATAATACAATTGTAGAAGCTACTTTGTTTTCCCAATCTCTACCTCGCTCTACATACAATTTATCTGTAAAGCCATTGCTAAAACTCATTGTTAACCACGGTGCTTCAAAAGACCATTGATTGTTTGCGTCGCCATTTATAGAACCATCTGCAGCAAGTTGTAAATCGACCGCATATTGAAAATCCGGTAGTGTTTGCGTTTCGGCATAACCGGGTACAACCTGATAACCGAGAATTATTTGTTCGTAGTTACCCGCAAGATCTGCAGTGGTGATCTCGTCTTGTGCTACACCTGCAAAACGCTCTGGCGAAACAATAGGCCAGCCATCTTCTGTCCAATACATTTTACGAATGTGCAATACCATAAAATAGCTGTTCTCTCCCGGTCTTCCCTGATGCGCCATATAATATTGACCATCATCACCTTTAAAAACTCCCGGATGAGAAACTCCCTGCCAGCCGGAATGCCCCTTAAACTGATACGGAGCGAGAATCATAGGTGTATTATCTACTTCAGTATTAATGTCTAATCCATTAAAATCGTAGAATGGTCCGTCTGGATTATCGCTTCGACCTACGCGTACATTATATTTGGTTTGTAGCCAGTCGTAAGCGATGAACATATAATATTTATCCTGTTCTTCATTGTAAATAACTTCGGGACCTTCTATATTTCCATTAATTGAATTTCCTGTAAAACCACGTTGAGCGATGCGTTTTCCTTTATCTCCGGAAGAATCTGCCAGACCTGTGGCAGCATTTAGTTTTAAATAATAAATACCATCCCATGCCGAACCGTAATACAACCAGTGCTGTCCGGTTTTATCAATTACAACTGTAGGATCAATAGCATTAGTTTGCACTGAATTATCATCAACCGAGGTTACAACCAGATCTTTTTCTGTCCAAGGACCGAGTGGCGAATTTGAAGTAGCCAGACCAATAACACTGAGACGTGGAGTATTTGAAGATAACGAGTAATACAATCTGTATTCACTACCAACTTTCATAACAAAAGGCGCCCATAATGCGTTGAAGGGATCGTCACCTTTGCTTTTTATAAACTGACTCCCTTTCGCCGGAAGGCCATCAAAAACCCACCCTACAAATTCCCAGTCAATAAGATCTTTTGAACGACGAATCTGAATTCCCGGTCTTATTTCTGAACCAAAAGAAACATCTGTATTGTAGCAATAATAGGTATCGCCAACTTTTATTATAGAAGGATCATGCACATTATAAGGCCCCCAGTTATACACATTCTCAGCACCAGCGACGTCATAATACGTGTCAGTAATATTATCTACAGTATAGGTTGATTCGGGCTCTTCCTGAGGAACTTCAGGAGTCTGAGGTTCCTCTTCAGGGTTTTCTGTAGAACTGGTATCTTCTCCAGAATCCTTAGAACAGCCCGTCGCAACCAAACATGCACACAAAAAAAAGCGATAAATATCTTTACGGAAAAACCAGGTTTTTTTCATTAGAAATCGGTTATTTTCCCTCTAAAACCACCACTGAAAATGGAGGAATTGTTAATTCAACAGTTCCTTTTTTCAGTTTGAAATCTTTAAAAGTTTTGGGTGTTATTTCTTCAGGATTATCAAAAGTATTATGATCCTGAAGTGTACCTGAAGTCAAAATCTGCCCTGTGAATGATTTAATCCCCATTTCGTTTAAATCAATAGAAACTGTATTGCTTTTAGAAGCATCTATATTTACCAGCGAAATATGAACGAGACCTGCTTTATCTTTAGAAGCTGAAGCGTTTATTGCTGGTAATTTCTCACCATTGAACACATAATCAGGAGAATCTAATTCTAACGGAATCAACTTTGCATCCTGATGTACATTATACATTTTCATCACATGATACGTAGGCGTTAAAATCATTTTTTCGCCCTCTGTTAAAATCACAGCTTGCAATACATTAACTACCTGAGCAAGATTTGCCATTTTCACACGTTTTGCATGATTGTTGAAAATGTTTAGGTTCATACCCGCGATCATCGCGTCACGCATTGTGTTTTGCTGATAAAGAAATCCGGGATTTGTACCTTCTTCAACATCGTACCAGCCGCCCCATTCATCAACTACAAGCGCAACTTTATTTTCAGGATCGTATTTCTGCATTACTTCGCTATGCTTTGTAACGAGTTCTTCCATCAACCAGGATTGCTTCATGATATTGAAGTACTGCTCTTCAGAAAATTTAACCGAAGGACCTTTTGCAGACCAGCTTAAAACCGAATAATGATGCAATGCTACACCTTGCAATAAATTATGTGGAATATCTCTCATCAAAACTTCCGTCCAGTGATAATCTGCATCACTTGCGCCAGAAGCGATTCTGAATAATCCACCATCTAAACCTGCGCCAGACATAAACGTGGCGTATTTTCTGTAGATATCTGCATAGTATTCTACACGCATATTACCGCCGCAGCCCCATGCTTCATTACCTACACCCCAATATTTAACTCCCCAGGGTTTATCTCTTCCGTTTTCCTTTCTCCAGTCTGACATTGGGCTAATGCCATCAAAATTTACATATTGTACCCAGTCTGCCAATTCTTGGACTTCACCGCTACCTACATTTCCTGCTAAGTAAGGTTCTGCTCCTAATTCTTCACATAAGTTTAGAAAGTTATGTGTACCAAAACTATTATCTTCGGTAACATTTCCCCACCAGGTATTCACGATCGTAGGACGTTCGCTTTGAGGACCAACTCCGTCTTTCCAATGATAGGTATCTGCAAAACAACCACCAGGCCAGCGCAGATTAGGAATTTTAAGTTCTTTAAGTGCATTAATGATATCATTACGCACTCCTGCTGTATTAGGAATGTTACTTTTTTCACCTACGTAAAGTCCGTCATAAATACAGCGCCCTAAATGTTCGGCAAAATGACCGTAGATGTTTTTATTGATTGTAGGGGCATCTGCATTTGCTTCTAGTTTTACCGTTGCCTGAGCAAAAGATAAACTTCCCGTGAGTACCAGACACGAGAGGCTTAATTTGATCTTGTTTTTGAGTTTCATAAAGTGATTTTTGTGTGTTTATACCGGATTAGTTAGCCGAATTTGGTTCAAGATTAGGATTTACATCTAACTCAGTTTGTGGGATAGGTAAATATTCTTTCCCTGGCGTCCACGAATTAAAATCATTATCATGAGCCTTTAATTCTGCTAATTTAGCGCTATCGTATAACCAACCCCATCTTACAATATCGTGAATACGTATACCTTCTATAGAGAATTCAAGAGCCCGTTCATGAGCAATCTGATCTCTCATTTGTGACTGAGTCATATTTGGTTTTACGACCTTTAAATCTGGTAAATTTGCGCGATCTCTCACCTGTTGTATAAAGCCGTAAGCCTGATCTGTCTGTCCCATTTCATTTAGGGCTTCGGCATTCATCAATAAAATATCGGCATATCTTAAAAGGCGATAGTTAATATCAGATAATTCTACACTTCCCTGACTTTCTGTAGTAAAGCCAAAACCGTCGTGCGTATATTTTCTAGGATAAATTGCATCTTCTGCATGTGGCCAGGGTCTGCCACCATAAACAGTTGTAGAATTTGCTTCGGGTTCAAAAGATGCTATTGCACTTAAAAGTCTTGGATCTACACCTCCATCTTTTGTTTTTTCCACCTTATATTCATCGTAAATCCATCTGGTAGGTAAGAAATCTGAATATCCATACCCATCCATGGCATATGTATGACCCACAGATGAAACCTGCATCCATGCAGAACTGGGTTCTCCTCCATAATTCTTGACAGTTCCTCCCACCTGATCTGGAGTTGCAAATTGAACTTCAAATAAAGACTCACTATTATTTTCGGTAAACGGGCTAAAATTATCTTTGTAGTTGCTTACCAGACTATATGTATTTGCCTGAGCTCCTGAGATTAGTTTTTGAAATTCTGTAGATGCATTCCCCCACTGTTGCGTATACAAATAAGCCTTACCCAGAAATCCTGTAGCGGCACCTTTTGTTGCTCTGCCTATTTGCCCCTGATCCTCACCAGAAACATTATTGAAATTTACAGGAAGCATATTTTGAGCCGCTGTAAAATCTGCGATAATTTGATTCCAAATTTCCTCTTCGCTCGCTGTAGGAGGATAGTATTCATCTGCACTTTGAGCAACTGTAAGTATTAAAGGTACTTTTTGAAAATTGGTTACTAAATTGAAGTATGCCAGACCGCGTAAAAAATATGCCTGACCTAAACAACGATTTTTCAAAGCCTCGTCCATTTCTATATCAGGAACGCGGGTTAAAACCTGGTTAGCTCTTAATACTTGTTGGTAATATGCAGCCCACGTCCATTGTACAGGTCCTGAAGTTGGTAAAATTGTAAAATTTGCAACCTGTATTAAATCTAACCATGGGCTATCTCCTGTGAAATCATCACCACGACCGTCTGTAAGTGCAGGAGTCATACGCATATAATAACCATCTATTAAAAGGCTGTTGTACATGGCATTTGTTCCTTCTACCGCCTGATCTGCATCTACCCAAAATTCTTCTGCAGTTTGGCTATTTGGGTTATTCAATTCTAACTCATCATCGCAACTAGTGAGAGCGATAAGAGAAAGTGACATCAATAAATATTTATATGTTTTCATAATACTAAATTGTAAAATCTATTAAAAGGTTAGTTCTACACCTAACATATAGGTTCTGGGTCTGGGATATGTACCATTATCATATCCCGGGTTAAATACTCCGGAAGTAAAATCTGGATTATAGCCTTTATATTTCTGAAATGTATGTATGTTTTGCAGCGTTGTATATACTCTAACATCCTGTAAAACATTATTAAAAACTGTATCAGGAAGCGTATATCCTATTGAGATCGTGTTAAGGCGTAGATAATCCCCTTTTTGTAACCAACCCGGCCTGTTTGAATCACGAGCATTACCATTAGGATCATTTGCTACGACTCTTGGTATATTAGTATTGGTATTTTCAGGTGTCCATCTATTAAGAATATCCTCATGAGAGTTTAAATAATCTGTAGACCACATTAATGTTCTATAGAGTCTATTATTTATATAATATCCTGCTGCACCCGAAGCAAATAAAGTAAAATCAAAATTCTTATATCTTCCTGTGAAATTGAGACCGTAATTTACACTTGGTATTGCACTTCCTAAAAAAGTACGGTCATCTGCATTAATGACTCCATCATCATTTAAATCTCTAAAAATCACATCACCAGGAGCGGTTAAAGCACTCTGGAATGCATGAGCATCAACCTCTGCCTGAGTTTGAAATATGCCTCCATATTCATATCCAAAATGTTGTCCTACTTCTGCACCTACTTGTGTTTTTGACCCTACACCATAAATGGGCTCATTATTACCCCCTAATGCAAGCACTTCATTATTCAGCGTACTGGCATTGGCAGAAATATCAAAACTAAAGTCCTGACCTTTATTGTAATGGTAGGTCAATTCCATATCAAGCCCTGTATTTCTTAGACTACCAGCATTTACTACGGGAGCTGTATTTATTGAACCGGTAGATGAAGGAATGGGCACACCTACTAATACATCTGTTGTCTTTTTATTGTAATATTCTACAACAAGATCGAGTGAGTTATTAAAAAAACTTGCATCAAGCCCTACGTTTACAGAAGTTGTTGTTTCCCATTTTATATCTTCAGAAATTATGCTTGTCTGTAGTCCACCGGTAGCAACGCTTCCATTAAAATTATAAAGTATATTCCTGTTAATTACTGGTTGATACAGGTAATCTGCTATATTTTGATTTCCCAGTTCACCATAACTTCCTCTTAATTTTAATTCACTAACAATCTCCTTTGGCACATTGAAGAAATTCTCGTTTGAAACTCTCCAACCTACAGCGATTGATGGAAATGTTCCGAATCGATTTGCAGGTGCAAATCGAGAAGAACCATCACGTCTTACGGTACCCGTTATTAAATATCTGTCATCATAATTATAATTAATTCGACCAAAGTAAGATGCCAGCGAACTGTAGTACTCGTTACCCGTAGCGGTTTGATTCTCACCATTTGATAAAACCGGATAATAAGGTTTAGGTAGATTTTCAGAATGTCCCGTGCGTACAACTGTAGAATTCTTTTGATATGTCTGCCCCAAAAGAACATCTAGAGTATGTTTACCTAAAGTCGCGTTATAATTAAGCGTATTCTCTACAAGACTTACAGTATAAATTCTGGAATTATCATCAAGCAGAGATTTCCCAGAATTGAAAAAGTAACCCATTTCAAAAGCAGGAACAAATGAGAAATCGCGTGCTACGGTTTTATCATAGCTTAAATTAAGTTTATAAGTCAATTTATGCTTGTCTGAATTTATAAGCTTAATCTCAGGATTTATAACAGCAAAAGTGCGGTCTACTTCTACAGAATTTGTGAACAAACTATTTATACCGGGAACATTTAAAGCAATAGTCTGGTGTATTTCTGAACTAGTACCTGCATAACCGCCTTCATTATTTTCATCAGAAAGAGCTAAAGTAGGTATGGTTATGACCAGATCGTTTATTAATGGTGGTCTGCCTCCCGTAAGTACATCACTTCTAAAAGTCAATGAATTTTCAAAGGAATGCGTATAATACAGAGATGGTGATATTTTGAAAATACCTTTTTCCATAACTGTATTAATTCTTCCGGAATAGCGCTCATAAGTAGGCCCATTCCCTACAAAGACTCCTTCATTTGCAAAATAATCAGCAGATGCATTGTACGTAATGTTTTCGCCCCCACCAGAAAAATTAAAATTGTGATTACGTCTGTTTCCACTTTTAAGACCAATTGACTGCCAGTCATTATCAATGTCGCTTACAAAAAGGTCTGAGTCAGGATCGTTACCTGCAATCAACGGTAAATTAGCATTGATACGTTTTTCATTTACAATCATTTGATAATCTACTCTTCCCAACACTGGCATTTTTTGAGTAACCTCATCAATCCCATAATAACCACTGTATTCAATTTTTAAGGGGGAATTCTTACTACCCGTTTTAGTAGTGATAATGACAACACCGTTAGCCGCTCTAGAACCATAAATAGCTCCGGCAGAGGCGTCCTTCAATATTTGAATGGTTTTAATGTCATTGGGGTTAAAATCCCGTATTGATGTACCAACAGGCACTCCGTCAACAATGTATAGTGGTTGATTATCACCAAAGGTAGCCACACCACGTATTCTTACATTAGGAGCCGCACCTGGTTGACCGTCACTGGTAACTGAAACTCCGGCAGAGCGACCCTGTAGTAATTGTGAAATATCACTATTTGAGACTTTTTGCGCTTCTTCAGCATTAATTACTGCTATTGACCCTGTTAGATCAGATTTTCTCTGGGTGCCATATCCCACAACGACCACTTCATCCAGAGCAGAAAGTCCTTCTTCTAAAGCAACATTGATAGAAGTTTTATTTCCTACCTCAATTTCTGTAGACTGAAAACCTACATAGGAGAAAACTAATACATCGTTTGCGCTGGCAGTAATTGAAAAATTACCATCAAAGTCTGTAACAGATCCTGTATTTGTCCCTTTAACTAAAACGTTTGCGCCCGGTATGGGAGAATTATTGGTCGCAGAAGTTACCGTACCTGTAACGGTAATGCTTTGTTGCGCCGTCATGCTTAAAAATGGCAGAAGAATAAGCAATGTGCTTAAAAGCCACTTTTGTTGAAGCCATCTTAATCGGCACCCTCCATTAGTGAATGTTGTCTGTATCATTTGCTGGATTTAAGTAATTATTTTTTATAAGTGTGAAATTTACATTTCCAAAATAATTAATAATTTCTTAATAAAACAAATTTATTTTAAGAATACTTTAGAAATACCCTTAAAGGCATATTAACATGACAATCGATTGCAAGCCAGCAAACGCATGATTTTTTTAAGGCTTTTAATGTGCCTTTAATCTGCAGTAACTTTTTAACTTAGCAAACTTATTTAAGACGTATGCTCAATAATTATAGTTCTGAAGACAAAGTTTTACTAGCTGTTGACTGTATAATTTTTGGATTTGATCAGGAAGAACTGAAAATATTGCTCATTAAGAGAGATTTTGAACCCGAGAAGGGAAAGTGGTCATTGATGGGTGGTTTCTTAAAGCGAACAGAGAATTTAGATGAAGCTGCAAATCGTATTCTATCTCATCTTACCGGTATACAAGATATCTACATGGAGCAGCTTTACAACTTTAGTAAGGTAGATCGAGATCCCGCAGAGCGTACCCTTTCTGTAGCTTATTTTGCACTTATTAATATCGCTGAGCACAACCAGGAATTGATCGAGCAATATTCGGCAAAATGGTTCTCAATTTCAGAAGCTCCAGATCTTATTTTTGACCATAATGCCATGGTAAGAAGAGCCATTAACAGGTTGCGACACAGGGCTATTACAAAACCAATTGGTTTTGAACTACTACCTGAAAAATTTACCATGAGACAACTACAAAAGCTGTATGAAGCAATCCTAAATGAGCAGCAGGATAAGCGCAATTTCATCAATAAAATAAACGCTCTCGATGTGTTGGTAAAACTCGATGAAAAAGATATGAATTCGTCTCGGAAGGGATCTTATCTATATCAGTTTGATAAAGAAAAGTACGATGAAAAAGTGCTGGATGGGTTTACTTTTAAAATTTAGCTTTTTGACTAAAATCGTTTGAAAAAAGCAAAAAATCACTTAAAATGATAAAAAATCGGTTGAAATCATACAAAAATCACCCAACTTAAAACACACAATACTAAAACAGTCAACCCCTGAATTCCCGTCATTAAACTAAAGGAGCGATTAGTATCTTTCGCACTCATGCCACTAAATTGAGAAACCACCCAAAAGTAACTATCATTAAAATGGGAAACCGTCATCGCCCCTCCTCCTATTGCCATAACCGCTAATGCAAATTGTAAAGGTTGATCCCAGCCCAAAGTGGGAATTATAGAAGCCAGCAATGATGAGGTAATTACCATTGCGCTGGTAGAAGAACCTTGAGCTGTTTTAAGAACTGCCGCAATAAGGAAAATACTGGCTAAAATCAGCAAGTCGCCAGAATTCCCGCCACTCATCCATTGTGCGATAAAATCTTTAAGCGGCGTCGCTTTTAAAACTCCGCCAAAAGCACCGCCGGCTCCCGTAATAATTAAAATAGGACCACTGACTTTTATCGCTTCAACAAACCATTTTGAACTTTGGCTTCCTGTTTTCGGCTTTAATAATAGCATCGCAGTTATCGCTCCCAGAAAAATCGCCACTAGTGGATTACTTATAAAGTCTAAAATCTCATTTTCAATTCCTGCGAAATTTAAAATAGTGCCAATTGCAATTAAAATAATGGGCAAAACCACAGGAAAAATAGCTTTAGTAAATGAAGGCAAAACCTGATTTTCAGGTTCTGCAGGTTCATCGGGAATAACTTCTTCTGCAGTAATATTCTTTCCTAATCTCTTCGAAAAAAACCAGGTTATGATTAGAATAGGAATAGCAAAACATAAACCCGTGATTATGATCGTTCCTAAATAGCCTGAAGCTCCTATGTTTCCCGCAGCCGCGATAGGTCCCGGCGTTGGCGGAATCAACGTATGTGTTGTATACAAACCTGTCGCCAATGCCAGACTTAAACTGGCTTTATTCGCTTTTCCCAGTTGGCTGAGTTTATCTGCAAGGCCGGAAAGCAAAATAAAACCGCTGTCGCAAAAAACGGGAACACTTACCACAGCACCAATTAGTGAAATTGCCGGAATGATTTTTCCTTCCCCCGTAAGGGCAATTATTTTATGAGCGATACGCATAGCACCGCCCGATTTTTCAAGAAAAACACCGATTACACTACCAAAAATGACAATTATGCCAATGTATCGCATGAGTCCGCCAAAGCCATCCTCAATAGCAGTTACCAAAGTTCTCAATGGCATTCCGGTAGCAAAACCTACAAAAAAACAAGCCACAATAAGTGCCAGAAAAGGATGCAGTTTCCACTTTGATGTGAGCAAAATAATAAGTACGATTGAAAGCGCAATGACGAGAAGCAATGGATAACCGGTGAGCATTACAGAGAATTTATTGTAATTTATGAAATATTAATATGTTTCGATGAAAATCCTCATAGCTCCAGATAAATTTAAGGGTTCGCTAAACGCGAAAGATCTTTGTAACGCTATTGCAGAAGGTATTCTTGTTAATTATCCAGATGCTGAAATAGTTAAATTCCCACTGGCTGATGGCGGTGAAGGTTCAGTTGATATTATTGAGCAGCACCTCAACCTGAACACAATTTCGCTAGAAGTTTGCGACCCCTTATTTAGAAAAATAACGGCTTCTTATAAAATCAACGAAACAACGGCATATATAGAAATGGCAGCTGCTTCTGGTTTTGATCTTCTTACTGAAGAAGAACGCAATCCCATGCTTACCACAACTTACGGAACGGGCGAAATGATACAGGACGCGCTAGATCGCGGAGTCAAAAAAGTGTATTTATTTATTGGTGGTTCTGCAACCTGCGATGCCGGGATGGGGATGGCACAAGCGATGGATTATCAATTTCTGGATAAAAACGGTGAAAATCTATCAGGAATTGGGAAAAATATGGCAAAAATCGCCACAATTATAACACCTAAAAATAGTAAGTACAGAAATCTTAAATGCGTTACTCTGTGCGATGTGAAGAATCCGCTTGCTGGTGAAAATGGTGCTGCGTATGTTTTTGGTCCACAAAAAGGAGCTTCGCCTGACCAAGTAAAATTACTGGATACAGGTTTGAAAAATTTCGCTGCAAAAGTGAAAGAATACCTCAATAAAGAAATTTCAGAAATTCCCGGAAGCGGTGCTGCCGGAGGTTTGGGTGGCGGCAGTATCGCTTTTTTAAATGCCAAACTAAAATCAGGCATCGACTCCATTTTTGAGATCGTTCAGTTTGAAAAGCAATTAAAAAATGTAGACCTCATCATCACCGGAGAAGGAAAACTGGATAAGCAAACTCTGGAAGGTAAGGTAGTTTCTGGAGTTTCCGCTTTCGCGAAAAAAAATAATATTCCACTTTATGTGATTTGTGGCGATGTTGATCTTAATGAAAGCGACCTCAAGAAATTGGGCGTTGAAAAACTTTCTTCTGTCATGCAAATCGCAAAAAACAAACAGGATGCTTTTGACAACACAGCTACACTGGTTAAAAAAATAGCCGAAAATATGCTTCAAAAGGGTGATTTTTAGTGCTTTTTGAACGATTTTCCCGCTTAAACATTACAACTTAACGCAACTTTTCATATTTAAACGTACTAGAATTATTCTCAGTAGTCTATAACAAATTGAAAATTTGCCTAACTGCTACAAGTCTAAAATTCTAATAACTTTTAATTGTTTAGTCCTTCGCATCAATATTTTTCCAAGTTCCAGAACTTGCTGAAGCTAATACAGCTTCGCATACCTTTTGCGTTTCAAGTGCATCTCTAAAGGTAGGATCACATTGTTCTCCTGTCTCCAGACTTTTTAAAAAGTTAGCCACATGGTGTACAAAAGTGTGTTCATAGCCTATAATTAGTCCTGGTACCCACCATTTATCCATATAGGGCTGATCACTATCTGTTACAAGTATAGAGCGCCATCCCCGAACAATAGAATCATCACTATAATCGTAGTACTCTAAACGGTTCATGTCTTGTAGATCCCAACGAATGGAAGCATTTTCTCCATTAATTTCTAAGGTATAGAGAGCTTTATGGCCTCTGGCATATCGTGTAGATTCAAAAAGACCTAAGGAACCATTTGTGAAGTGACAGTGAAAAATGCAGGCATCATCAATATTGACTTTCTGCACCTCTCCACTAGCTTGATGTACTCGTTCCTTTATGAAGGTTTCTGTCATCGCTGATACATCCTTGATTCCCCCATTTAGCCAAAGGGCGGTATCTATGCAATGAGCAAGAAGATCACCTGTGACGCCAGATCCTGCAGCATCAGCATCTAAGCGCCATAAGGCTTCTCCTCCCTGCGGCAAATCTGGACTTATTGTCCAATCCTGCAAAAAATTAGCTCTATAGTGAAAAATCTTACCCAGTTTGCCCTCATTAATAAGCTGTTTAGCTAAGGTCACTGCGGGCGCCCGCCGATAATTGTACCAAACTGTGTTTTTAACTCCTGCAGATTCTATAGCGGCAACCATTCTCTCTCCTTCTTCTAAAGTGCGGGACAACGGTTTTTCACAAAGAATCATCTTCCCCGCTTTAGCCGCTGCAATAGCTATTTCAGCATGCATGTTATTAGGCGTACAAATATCTACTGCATCAATATCTTCTCGTGCAATAATAGCTGTCCAATCAGTCTCTGTAGATTCATAACCCCACTGTTCTGCAAACGCATTTACTTTTTCTTTATTTCTGGAGCAAACTGCTTTAAGAACTGGTTTATATTCCAATTCAGGAAAAAAGTTAGCTACTCTATTATATCCATTAGAATGGGTTCTACCCATAAAACCACATCCTATTAATCCTATTCTTAACTCTTTTTTATTTCCCATAATTCTAATTTTCTATTAAGTTTTCCACCCATGTTGCTCGCGCACTTTTATTAGGGTAGCTAAAATATCATTCCATGTCTGTTGATTTGTCATTACCGAATTATCAAACATACACCCATCCCAGCATATGTGTTTAAATGCCTTGGTAAGTTCACCTTTTTCATCCCTCAACCAATATC
The DNA here is from genome assembly GCF_047946655.1 of Leeuwenhoekiella sp. A2. Taxonomy (GTDB): domain Bacteria; phylum Bacteroidota; class Bacteroidia; order Flavobacteriales; family Flavobacteriaceae; genus Leeuwenhoekiella. The sequence continues at coordinate 2,249,577 of NZ_CP172311.1, read as the reverse complement.
CTGCATCATTGACGACGTCTAATTTTCCGTTGGGATCTGTGGCCAGACAATGACGTCCTGTTTTATCATGTGATCCGGTGCCATGCACCGTACCGTCATTTTGAGCTACATGAAAATCAATGGTCCAGGGACGCAAGGCATCGGTTACTTTTTTCAACGCTTTCGTTAGTGTTTCCCTATCATTCCAGTCAAAATCTTCTGGCAGAATGCGATCTTCAGGACGATTAGTTCCTAACAGATACAAAAGCGTATGTGACATATCTGCCTGAAAGCCGATGTTAGGCCTGTCTACCGCTTCTAAAGTTTCTACCATTGTTTTCCAACTATGCATACCGCCCCAACAGATTTCTCCTTCTGCAGCTAATTTTTCATCATAATCAGCCGCTATATCGCAAGCCTCAATAAAAGTCTTTGCAATAAGTGCAGTATTTTTTGCAGGATCTTTAGCCCAATCCTGAGGACTGGAAGCCGAATCTATACGTATAACCCCGTAAGAACGAATCCCGTGTTCTTTTAAGATTTTTCCGAAATGACAGGATTTTTTTACCATTTCAAGAAAAGCACTCCTATCGTCATCACTCCCTAAAACCGGGCCTCCCCATATAGGCGCTACCAGACTTCCTACTTTTAAATCATAGCTGGCTATTTTATCTCCTATCCTTTTAATCTCATCATCAGTGCTGTTTATATTAACATGTGGATCCAGCAATCCCAGATCGACACCGTCAAACTTAACTCCATCAACTTCTGCTGCAGCTGTCATTTCTAACATTTTATTAAAAGGAATTACGGGTTCAGAATCCGGCCCTTTTCCTACAATACCCGGCCAGGTGGCATTATGGAGTTTAGGGAAATTGTTGTTTTGCATAATCTTATATTTAAAATTAAACTAGAGTTCTTCTTATTAGAGCTTTTCAACTCTCAAGCCTAAAGCTTTAGATCTGGATTTTCAGGACCAAAATGTTTGAGCATTACTAATGGATCTGTGGAAGAGTTATTTACAATAGTAACTCCATCGTTTGCGGTATTCTCTGTAATAAAGAACTCATCATAAGTTAACTGCCCATATCTTATCAAAGCCGGAGTCTCAACATCCCAATCGCCCATTTTGCCATGGCCCTGCATCATAATCATTCCGTAAGCGGCACTATCTTTAATCGTTACTGTTCTGCCTGGCATAACAGTAAGTTCTTTAGCACTAAAAGCATCAGAACGATAGCATATCCAATTTTCTACATAACCATCCTGTTTCATTTCCTGAATGGGTCTAACAGGAATAGGACTCATAAAGCGGGTTTCAAGTAGATTTGGGTTTGTATTTAGTTCCCAGTCGATAACTTCCATCAATTGGTCAACATCACCAATTCTATCTTTAGGAGTACCATTCCACAGTAATTCCTCCGGTATTATTGCTTCATTTACGAGAGATTGATACATGGCAAATACATCTGAAGCCTTCTGGGGTTCATATGTACATAAACTTCCTGGTGCATGAAGCATCCCCGGTGGTACATCCCAGCCTGTCCCCGGTTCTAACCTAAATGCTGAAGAGTAATTAGTAATTTTATTATCGCCTTTGGTAAAATTGACCAGGCATTCCCGGATTTGCTCTTTCGTAGTGCCGGGAGTTATTCCAAAAAAAGTATAAGGAAAATCACCGCCATGATTATTTAACTGCGGGGGAAAATAATAGGCTTCCGGTTTTCCTTTTTGTCCTATTTTAGCAGCATGCTCATCATTATGATGAATATGATGTGGTAAAGGCCCCATGTTATCAAAAAATTTAGAATACATAGGCCAACTTTCATACTTATCCCATAAGCGATCTCCTATAATGGTTCCCTTTAAATCATCAATTGCATCTTTTAAAAGAATTTGTACTTCTTTATCTCCATCTTTTAAAACTATATGACTTAAGCCTTCATTTTCTCCTGTCAGAGGACCATTCTTTGCTGGTGTAGTAGATGAAAACCAACGTTCATCAATCCCTCCTCTTGCACCTCCTAAAATGTAGTAGTCATCAGGATGAAGCTTAATTCTTCTTCCTGGAACACAAAACGATCTTGGTACCCAAGTAGGAGTTAAGCGCAGAATTCCTTTTCCTTGCTCTAATGCGATTTCTGCTAAACTAGTTGCCATAGTATATTTCTTTTAATATTCAACTTATACTTATTTTCTATTTTTCAACGATTTGTAGTTCACAGTCGTAAGACCTGCTTTCTCCGGGTTTCAATAGGAGCAATTCACCCCTTTCTCTAGCTTTTATTTGGCCAATAGGTGGGTTTGTTCCTGGTTCAAAACCTAATACATATTCTCCTTTTCCAAAATGTTGCCAATTAGTCAACCATGGTAATTGCTTTTTCTGAAATCGAAGATTTAATTCCAGATCAATTTTTGGGTTATAAATCCCACATTCAGAAAAGCCCTCATGATCTGCTTCTATATCGATGTAAGCAGCCTCTTCCCCTCCTCCACAATGGCTATCTAAAGGTGGTTTACATGTATAGAAATCATTCTTATCTGTAAATAATACTGTATTATCTCCTTCTCTGGGTTTCCATTTACCTTTCCAAGAAATTTTAGATCCCTCATCTACTAAGGGCCAACCCAAATTAAAGTGGTATAAGAGCATATGTGGACTTACTGTATTGCCGCAATTAACTATTTCATCATGAATTACTATTTTTGCTTCTCCAAATATCCCTGAAATTGTACGTCTTAATTCAAGTACAGGACCAAAAATTTGAGCTTGCCTTATTATTCCTGTAATACTCATCTCCATTCTACCTTCTAGAGGATTAGGTTGTATTATGGAAACGATCTCAGCGGGAATATTGCTTACCAGACCGTGTAAACCACGCGCACCATTTTCATCCTCTTCAGGTCCTCCTACATGTGAAAGACCACATGTTGTTAATAACCCTCCACCAAAATTACGTAGCCAGTCGACCCCTTTATTTGCAAACCTTGCTGGAGGTAGTACTCCATTATGTCCTATCCAAGCTAGGCTATATTGATTGTAGAAGGCATCTGCTATATCCATAGCTCGATCTATAACTACCTTATATCGTAGACCAGACCCTGTGTTTATCCAGGCTATTCGTGTTCCTCTTCCTAAACCGTTATCTAAAACAGAGGTTTCTATGCCTCCCAATTGAGAAACATTTGATATTTTATTTTTCCAGCCTATATTATCTAATCCTTTAATCACGGGTTACTTACTTAATTCATACAAACTTCAAACACTATAGGTTAAAGCTTTTTTAATCTAATATTTCTGTACTCTACCTTCATAGGGGGACCAACATGCACTTGCACTCCTATTAATCCTGAAGATTTTCTATTAATACTATCATTATCTATAACATCACTCATTAAAATACCATTGATATAATGTTGAAGCTTGTTCCCGTTAATGACTAAATGGCATTCATTCCAGCCCTCCTCATTAATTTTAGTTTTAAGAGAATCAGAATTTCCTAAAGATGCTATCACTTCTCTGTTTTGCCAGGCGTTATTTTTCACATTAGCGCTTAAGGATCCTTTTAATTGGGGATTTTCTTGCGACGTTATAATCGCTTTCTCTCCTCTATAAGCCAGAGTGGTTCGTTTTCTCTCCTCGTAATTCTGACCTGTATATCTGTTTTGACCATCAATATCTGCTTGATATCCTCTGAGCGCATAGGGAACACTATCTAAAAGCTCGCTTCTGTAATTAATCCCGCTATTACCGTTCTTGGTAATTTTAAATTCTGCTTTTAACTCAAAATTTTCAAGTTCGCCACCTTCCCATATAATAAATGTGTTTTTTTTGAGCAAAGTTGTGGGGGTTACTTCTCCCACTAACTTTCCATCCTTCACACTCCAATAGGTTGTATTCCCTTTCCAACCGTCTAAAGACTTACCGTCGAAAATCTCAACAAACCCATTTTCTTTATCGTCTATTTGACCGGCATCATCAACCTGAGCTATTTCCCTTTTTTCTTTGCACGATTGAAAACTCATCAAACTACATATTAGTAGTACAAGAAAGGGCCTTAAAGAAAATCTTATATTCATGATTATTTGTTTTTATTCAATTGTTATAATAAACATACAGTCCATCCTTACCGGCTACAATAATATCTTTTCTCTTATTTCTGTCAAGATCTTCAATGCTAAAATATACACCGGTTCCTTTACCTTTCCCGTAAGGACCAAAGTCTATAATTTGCTTAGTAAAGCTTTCCCCATTCCACTTAAAATAATACAGGCCAATATCATCATTCCCCCCAGGATCATGACCATTGTGGGCATGATATCGCTTACCGGCTATAAGTTCATTTGAGCCATCACCATTAAGATCATCCCATTGCATAGAATGGTATTGAGAATTGAAAGGATCAATAGGATGCTTTACCCAGTGTTTTATTTGGGTTTTGGCATTCCTTCTTTGTTCATACCAATCTAGTCCATACGCATGTGCCTGACCTACTATGAGGTCATTCATTCCATCTTCATTTACATCTGCTACAATTATTGGAATACTTGCCGTGCCTAAATCAAATTCCTGATGCAATTTCCAAGTTTGATTGAAAGGATGCTCCGGAGCTTCTAACCAACCATTAGAGAGGATTAAATCTCCTCGTCCATCCCCATTTATGTCTCCAAAACCAAGTCCATGTCCATGTTTACCCATCAGCCCGTAAGATATAAATCCTCCTTTTCCATGCCCTAATTCATCTAATTCCAGTCTATAAATTTTTAGAGAATCATTAGGCGTATTAGGTATTATTTCGAGAATACCATCGCCATCTATATCCCATGCTCTAGTTGTTTCAATATTTCCGGTATTTGCAATTAGATGCTGCTTCCATTCGTTTTCATTGCCCGGATTCTCTTTCCAAATCAATTGCTTGCCAAACCAGCCTCCAGTTATAAAATCAAGTTTCCCATCTCCATTTACATCCTGAGAAATAGTGGAAAAATCATCCCAATAGTCTCCATAGCGTTTTGCAGCACCAATAGTATGCTTCTCTAAATAATCAGGTCCTTCATACCAAAATCCTCCGGAAATCAAATCCACTTTGTTATCTCCATTTACATCAAACACACCCACAGATTCATAGCTTTCTGATGCGATCTTAATTTTTAAAAACTTTAATGGCCGCCTTGATTGTTGAGCAGTTGCATTTTTAGACTGAGAAAATCCAGAAATACTGATTAATATCATTACTAATAAAATACCTCGCTCTTTTCTGAACATCAATACATGATTTTAGGAAAACCAGCTGCCATGCTTAATTACTATCAGATGAAGAATAAATCTCATTCTCTGGGTTACCTCCAGATACCAAATACGCCAGTAAGTCTTTAAGTTCTTCAGCATTGAGCCCATTTATAGTTCCCGGTGGCATTAAAGACAATGTTGAGAGTTTAGTATTTAGCACCTCATCTTTGGGTATATCTCGCGTGATATCTGGAGCGTACGGATTTTGAGCAATGATATATTTCTCATCATCTTCATTTACTAATCTACCTACTACAGATTGACCATCCTTTAACACAAAAGTTGTTGAATTATATTGATCTGAAATGACGTCGCTTGGATTAATAATAGCTTTTAATATATCTTCTGGTGTAAATCTTGTTCCCAACTGAGTAAGATCTGGACCAATATTTTCTCCTTCCCCTCTCATTGTATGACAGTTTACGCATGTGGTAGCTATAAACATGTTCTTACCTTGTGTGAAATTTCGATCTCCCAGACCATTTTCAAGTAATGGATCAATATCTTCTTCCTGCCAATTTTTACCAGGACCCTTAGGTTGAACCCCAATAGCAAGATCATTTCCCGAACTTGTCAAAAGAGAATCACCAGACATTTGATTGTAGTATTCAAATTTGCTTTTGGGCACATGAGACAAAGCCATTTCTCTTGCTTTATCAATATAGCCTATGTAGCTTCTTCCTGCTTTGAAAGAAAAAGCTTTATAAAACCATTTAAAATATTTCTCCCTTAATTGTGGCGTCCAGCCTTCTGTAACGTTGCTTAAAACTATACCGTAATAGGTATGTTGTGCGGGTGGCATATTTTTAAGAGTTTGGGCAATATCCATCCCATACTGTGGGTTGCGCAGAATTAAATCTGAAGAATTGGTAGCAGTATTAGCCATGACATCAGCATTTTCTCCGGTCTGAGACTCTAACAAATCTAAAGTCTTTGTTACCACCTGTGGATCGTTAAGATAAGCAAGAGTTTTACTTAATAACTGATTTGAAACATCTGTTTTTGAAGGATAATGCGCAGTTAAATAAGCTATTACTTTACGTTTTAAATCTACATTAGGAATACCGAATCGTGACAGTGTAAGTTCAAAGGCTCGTAATATATTTACCTGTTCTATTGCTGTTAATCCTGTATAATCTAACTGTGTTAGAGTCTTGAGCATGCGATCTCTTTGAGATTGATTTGCATGTCTAGCTAATGCGATGATCCCCTGTATTTGAGAGACCGGATCTTTTTCGGCATAAACCTGTGTCTGCCACTCGTCAACAGGCTGATGTTCAATAGCAATTCTTGCAGCATACTGAACGAATCGATCTGGGCTTTTTAAATACGGCCAGGCATAGGCAACAGCTCCATCTTTGGGTGCTGTATGATATGCTTCTAACTGTTTTCTAATTTTATGCTCTTTAGTTTCTGGCTCAGCTCTCTCTGAATCTGCAGAAGCATTTTGCTCATCTGCATTGTCATAAAATACCCGGTATAGATCTGATTCTAATCTACGACCACCCGTCATAAAATATAAAGCGCCATCAGGCCCAATTACCCCATCAGTGAGAGGAAGAGGAATCCCTGAAAGAAATTCTTCTTTTTCTCCTGTGTATGTAGACCCTTCAGGTTTCAATTCTATACTATAGATAATCCCAAAGCTCCAATCAAATGTAAACAGACTATGCTTATATTTTTCAGGAAAATTAGCTTTGCTTCCATAAATTACATTAGTGGGAGAACCTTGACCTATGTTGAGAATCGGAGGTAAATTATCTGGATAAGCAGGAGACCATTTTCCGTTTCCTGTACGCCACCCAAACTCACTACCACTTGTTACATGACATATTCTGGTAGGTCTATACCAAGGCATTCCTAAATCCCATTCCATATCAGAGTCATATGTAAACATATCCCCTACCTCATTAAAAGCCAGATCAAAGGGATTACGAAATCCTGCACTTACTAATTCCCATTTTTTGCCCTCAGGATCTATATTAGCAATCCATCCCCCCGGCGCTCCTCTATTATTAGCGTGACCTCTGGGATCTTTAATTTGAGGAAAAAGATTGTCATCTGCCCATACTTTAGGTAAACGATAAGAATCCATTTCTGGAAGATCTGTGTGATTTCCTGCGATTACATATAGTGACTTTTTATCTGGACTTAACACGATACTATGGGGACCGTGTTCTCCTGGCTCTCCACTAAGTGATTTTAAAAGAGAGATTTTATCATATTGATCATCATTATCTGTATCCTGAAGACGATACAAGCCTGTCCCTCTCTCAAATTTATTATCACTGGTATGATTTACCATTACATACAAACTGTTAAAGGCATATAGTAATCCCTGAGCATATCCCATCTGAATTATGGAATCTGCAACTTGTTCTCTGGTATGAATCCTAAGCTTTTCTATTTTAGGAGTAAGCTCTTTAGAACCTATTGGGGATAATTCTAACCGATACAATGCTCCATATTGATCTGCAGTAATTAAACGTCCCTTATTGTCAAAAGTCATGGCTACCCATGACCCCTCATCTCGATCGCCTGGGCTATATAAATGTTCTGCCTTAAAACCTGGTGACAGTTTAAGTTTTTCAATTTTAGGATTTTTATTTTCAGAAGATACCGTGTCTTTAGACTGTTCACATGAACTTATCATAAAAACGAGCATCAGAGCTATAAGGAGAGACTTCATGGTAGAGCTTTTTACTAGGGTCATAATATAATTATATATTTTATTCTTAAAAATTTGGACTTAGATCTGCCTCTGCAGCAGGAAGCGCATATAATAAAGATATATTAGAAAAAGCATTCCCTCTAGGTTCCGCCCCTTCCTGATAATAATAATCTATAGGATTAGCTTTAATTCTGTCACCATAGGCAGTTATAACATCTACTGCACGACCAGTTCTTACCAGATCAAACCAACGCTTATTTTCAAAGGCCAATTCTACTCTGCGTTCTCTATAAATAGCATCCTTTAAATTACCAATAGGATCTCCCAGTCCAGCTCGTGAACGTACTTCATTTAAATATGGGAGAGCCTCTCCTGATTTGCCCTGCTCATTTAAAGCTTCTGCTAAAAACAGCAGCACTTCTGAATATCTATATACAGGCCAGTCCATACCATGATTACCATCAAGTGAATGAGTTTTAGCATATTTTTTTATATAGGGATAAACACCATCTTTCCAACCACTCTGACTTATTTGAATAGAATCAATAGAAGCATTTTTACGCAAGTCGCCATCTTCATAAGCAGCAATAATGTCTGGAGTAGGAATATTATTTCCTTCTCCACTACGAGGCTGGGGATTTGATGTCCCAGTAATGGTCACTAATTCTTCTGCAGTTATAGGGAGAGGTAAAAATTGATACAAAAAATTTCCGTTTAACCCTTCTGCTCCCTCCTTAAACTGAACTTCGAATACTGATTCTATATTATTTTTATTACTGTCGTTATTAGAAAAAGCATCTGCATAATTTGCCATAAGTGCATATTCATTGCTATTAATAACTTCCTTTAATAGTGTTTCTGCTTCTGCCCATCTTTTTTGTACAATATAAACATTTGCTAAAAGGGTTTTTGCTGCACCAGAAGTTATTCTTCCTGGTTCTTGTTGAGATTTTTTGGGCAACAATCGTGTAGCTTCTTCTACGTCATTTATAATTTGAGCATAAATATCTTCTGCTGGAGATAAAGGTAAAGCAGCTTCCTGACGATTTGTTACAGGCTCTAAATGCAAAGGCACACTTCCAAAATAACGTACGAGTTCGAAATAAGCATATCCCCGTAAAAATAAAGCCTGCCCTTTTAGATTATTTTTAGCGCTTGTATCAAAGTCTGCTTCATCTATAGTAGTAGTAATTTGATTGACACGCGCGATAATTTGATAATCCAGTATGTACTGGTTAGTCACATGTGTATTAGTAGTGACGCCATTATCACTAGGTATAGCAAAGTCTGCAATATCTTCTTGTTGTTCTGTTGCTCCAAAGAGCACATTTCTTGCGTAATATGTATTGTCTGAGTGCATTTCTCCCAAAAGCCAAGCTCTGTCATTAACAATACTTCTCAAAGGCACATAAGCTCCATTTACAGCTTGTTCAAAATCTGCTTCAGTCTTAAAAAACGTTTCAGAACTTAAAGAGGTTTCAGGATATATAGTTAGCTCATCATCACAACTTATGAAGATAGAACTAATTAGAGCAAAGAGTAGAATTACTTTTTTCATTTTAATATTTTTAATTTTAGCACTCATGTTAGGTTAACACTTAAAATTAGAAGTTCAGGTTTAAACCAAAACTGAATATTCGTGGTACCGGATATCCAGAATAATCGACACCTTGGCTTAGGTTTCCACCATCTCCATTTCCATCAGGTTGTGCGCTTATTTCGGGATTAGGACCACCCCAGTATTTTGTGAATATATACACGTTTTGAACTGAAGCATACACTCTGGCAGATTTGAAATATTTTTCCATTCCTGGAAGAGTATATCCCAGTGTAATATTTCTAATATTAAAATAAGAGGCATCTGCCACGAATCTACTATTTACCCAGTCTCTCTCAATACCAGTAACATTCCCACCACCCACAGTGGTACCATAAAAACCTCGACCTGGATTATCTACTGATCTAAAACGATACTTCACATCTTTTAAGAGATTAAAAACACCATCAAGATTAGCAGTACTATAAATATGCCTTACTAATAATTCATTACCCTGTGAGCCAGTTCCTAAAATAGAGAAATCAAAATTCCCAAATTCTACCGTATTTGTAATTCCATAAGTAAAATCGGGAAATGGGCTCCCCATAATAGCTCGATCGTCATCATCGCCGCCATTGGTGATAACCCCATCTCCATTTACATCAACTAATTTTATACTACCTACAGTAGACCTTCCAGGAACTTGGGGTGAACTGTCTAAGTCAGCCTGGTTTAAATAAACACCATCTGCAATATGACCATAAAACTGACCAAACGGCTTACCTACTTCGGTTATATGAAAAGCTCCATATACTCTGTCAATACCATCTGCAAGAGATTTTACAATATTTCTATTAAATGAAATATTAGCACTGGTTTTCCATTTAATCTTACCTGTAGTATTTATAGAATTAATCCCAAACTCGTGCCCCCAGAAATGTATTTCACCAATGTTATCACTAAAATTAGTAAACCCTGATTCTTGCGGAACCTGAACGTTATATAACAAATTAGTGGTGTTCTTACTGTAATAATCATATACAAATGAAACTCTGTTATCAAATAAACTCAGGTCTAAACCCACATCAAATTGTTTTGTTGTTTCCCAACCTAAATTTGGGTTAGATAGTGAAGTAACAGCGGAGCCCGGAGCGGTATTCCCATTAAAAACTGCGTTTACTGTATTGTTGATAAGAGCATATTGAGTATAATTACCAATATTATTATTGCCAGTAACTCCATAACTAGCTCGTACTTTTAATAGAGACAAGGATGAAACATTTTGCATAAATTCTTCATCAGAAGCAATCCAACCAACAGATACAGAAGGAAAGGTACCCCATCTATTTTCAGCTCCAAATCGAGAGGAACCGTCGCTACGTACAGAAGCGGTTAGTAAATATTTCCCTTTATAGTTGTATGTAAGTCTGGATAAAAAAGAAACTAAACTATATTCCTGAACTCCGCTATTTGTTCCTCCCCTATCAATGTTAAGCGCTCCCTGAACGACAGGCAGTCTGTCATCTGAAAATGTATCTGCCTGAAGTCTGTTTCTATCTCGACGAAACTTTTGAAAAGTAAACCCACCCAACACTTCAAAACTATGATCTCCCAAACTTTTAGAATAGGTAGCTGTATTTTCATTTAACCATGAAAAATCTTCAACTGTTTCTCTTACAGATCGAGATGTTGTAGGCAAGGTTACATTAATACCGCTGGTAGCAGTAGAAGGACTAAAATAAGAATACTTAGAATTATAAAATTCTGCATTCATAGTGGTTTTTAATATCAAACCGTCTATAGGTTTATATTCCAAATATGCATTAGATAATAAATTTAAATTCTTGGTTTCATTTTTTATTTCCTGTGCAGATCTTACCCAGTTGGCATAGTTAAAAATATTACCAGTGCTTCCCGGTAAATTATTTTGAATTGTCAACTCCCCACTTTCGTCATAGATAGGCATTATAGGCCAGGTATGTAGGGCATTAAATAGAATACCTGTTCCACGATCCCCGTCTGTGGGTGGTATATTATCAATCATATAAGCTGGAGCAACATTAAATCCTACTCTAACATTATCTGATAAGTCATAATCAAGGTTCATACGAATAGAATATCTTCTATAATCTGAATTAAGGACAACCCCTTCCTGATTAAAGAATCCTGCAACTACTGCCGTTCTAATTCTATCTTTATTAGAAGTAACGGTAAGATTATAACTCTGCATAGGTGCAGTACGCAGCAAAGCATCATACCAATCATTATTTTTACCTGCATATTGTGAGGGATTTTGAAAAATTTCTGGTACGGGATCACCTTGATCTTGGTAATATTCTTTTTTAAATTGAGCAAATTCTACGGCGTTCATCATTTCAACTCTGCCACGTTGAGGCACGGTCTGCATTCCTGTTGATGTGCTAAAAGAAATGTCTGTTTTGCCAAGGCGCCCTTTTTTTGTAGTCACCAGAACAACACCGTTGGCAGCTCTTGATCCATATAACGATGTAGAAGCCGCATCTTTTAAAACAGAAATATCTTCTATTTCATCAGGATTTATATCACTAATATCTCCTGAAATAGGAAAACCATCTACCACGTATAAAGGACTACTTCCCCCAGAAACTGATAATTGACCACGTATTCTTACAGACATGCCGCCGCCAGGCTTTCCTGTGGTTTGATTTATTTGCACCCCAGAAAGTCTCCCTTGTAATTTTTGGGTTACCTGAGATACCGGAATATCAGTCAACTCTTCGGCTTTTACTGTTTGAACAGATCCTGTTATTTCCCTTTTCAATTGGCTACCATACCCTACTAATACTACTTCACTTAGGCTATTAGTATCCTGCATTAAACTAATATCAACTTGTGTTTTACCATCTAGAGGAACTGTTTGTGTAGCAAAACCCACATATGAGAATACTAAAGTCGCATTTTCTGTGGTGAGATTTAGACTATAATTCCCATCAAAATCTGTAACCACCCCATTGCTAGTACCTTTTTCAAATACGTTAACTCCCGGCAGAGGCATTGAATCTTCCGTTGAAACTACCTGGCCGGTAACTGTAGTTCCATTTTGCGCATTCATATTAAAAGTAATAAAAATCAAAAGCACTAAAAATAGAGCCCTTGGAAAACGATTAAGAAAATTTCCCATAATTGAAAGGTTAGTCATTTCTAATTTTGATATTGATGTAATTGTTAATATAGTCTTAACAATATTACAACCTCGAAAACGGGAATGCATCCTGTACTGTGCCGCACTATCCTGTACTGTGCTGCTATCATTGATGCCCTGACTTATTTAAAATCAACTAACCAATAGGAAATAGAGTTTTACTCAACTAGAAGACAACGCCCTATTTGTTATAGAATACTTAATTATTGAAGGCGTGCCTGAATGCCAAACGTAAGCGACATAAAAGTCTATACCAACTTTTAAAACCTCCCTTTTCAAGCCTAAAATCACTAAAAATCACGTTAAAATCGGAAGAAGAAAGTTAGTAGCAACAAAACCATTCATTGATCAAAAAAAACGGCTTAAAACGTTCAAAAACCAGTTTTGTGAACCTGAAAATTGTTCTGCTACGAGAATATTTGGACCATATTAGCCCACTTTAATTAACAGAAGATCGCAATTCCGGTTTTGATTAATTAAAAGAAAGCTAAAAATTATGGCAAAGGTGAAAAGCCGAAGTGTCTTCAGCTTTTTAAAAAAAAAAGTTATTTAATGTGTAGGAAGATAAAATACAGCTTCTAGACATCTACTATAAGGACTCTCTGTCAATAAAATTGAAAGGGTTTTTTATTTTACCCTTTTCTTTATTCAAAATCATTCTCGCTGCTGTTTCCCCCATCAGCTTAAAATCAGTTGAAATAACTGTTATACCTAATAATTCTTTTAACGGCGTATCATTATATGAAATAACCCCAATCTCTTTTCCTATACAATATTCCTTATCCCTTATCTGCTTGACCAAATTCACAAGATCAGATTCTTCTATTGTTATAAACAAATCTCCCTTTTTAAGTACCATATCATCATAGATCTCGTCCAGAATTTCAAAATCTCGGGAATTTTGAACGCAAAATTTCCTGAAACCATGTAAAATTCTTTTAGGATAGGGATAAACAGATTTTTCAGGATAAATTAAAAACAGCTTTTTATAATTTAATATCTTATTTAACCCTTCACTTAAGGCTTGGTATATATCATTTTCAAAATCTTGATAAATCTCTATCACGCTACCATTGATTTCAAGTTTATTGTTGTCCATTAAAATCAACTTATTTCTAGGAATAGCCTCTATTGCCTGCACTACCTCATCTGTCATACTAATGTGGCGTAAATCTTCAGTTTTAAAATGAGGCATAATTACATAGTAGTCGTAAGCAGATTTATTTTTATCTAACAGGTTTAAAAAAAGAGTTTTATCGCAATGATAAATATGTAAATCTGTGTGTGAGTTCCCCCCTAAACTGTTTATAAAAGAATTATAAACTCTCATTTTATAAGAACTTAATTTATTAATAAGAAACAAGATGTTTACTTTAGAAATAAGTTTAGTGCGAGTAATATAATAACCCTTTCCTCTTATAGAAGTTATAATCCTTCTTTCTTTTAAAATATTATATGCTTTTTCAACAGTATCACGTGACAAATAAAACTCCTCACTAAACTGGTTAATTGAGGGGATTTTTTGATCCATTTTTAAATTACCAGAAGAAATATTTTGAATAATAGAATCTACTATTTGGCTATATTTAGGGATACGAGAATTCTCATCAATACTAATGTATTTAAACATATTCATTTAATAATTTGTTAAGGCCTAAAAAGCATAGTTGTGTTAATGGTTAAAATTAGAAGGATTAAATTGGTTTACAAAAATTAAATTTTGTGCTTTTTGAACAGTATCCTTATTTACTTTGGGTAGCCAAAACGTATTTACTCAAATTTGGCTTTATTAAGATAATTGTTCTATTAGAGAAAATCCATTTCAACTTACATCACCCCACCTAATCCTTTGATGTTTTACATATAATTTCGTTAGTACAGAGATGTTAGGAAAACACAGATTTTACTTTCTAAACAGTACAGTACAGGATAGAAAGGCAATTGGGTTCATTTATATTCGCTTTAAATAGTACTAGAAACTAATAAAAAAGCTGTGAAAAACTTTAAATACGTAGATTATCTCTGGGATGAAAAAGAGGCAGCAAAACTAGGCGATGATCAAATCGCACTTTTTCTTTACCGCTCTAATCTTTTAGGATCAGATTTAAGAATAACAAATTATGGTGGTGGTAATACCAGCTGTAAAACCATAGAAGAAGATCCATTAACAAATGAAGAGGTTGAAGTAATGTGGGTAAAAGGATCTGGAGGAGATATAGGAACTTTGACTAGGCAAGGCATCGCAGGACTCTACACCAATCGTCTAAGAAATTTAAAAAATGTCTATAAAGGTTTAGCAGATGAAGACCGAATGGTAGGTTTATTCAACCATTGCATTTACGACCTCAACAGCAAAGCACCTTCTATTGACACTCCTTTACATGGGTTGTTACCTTTTAAACACATAGACCATTTACATCCGGACGCTTTAATTGCTATAGCAGCCGCAGAAAACAGCGAGAACGTTACGAAGGAAATTTGGGGAGACACGATGGGTTGGGTCGCTTGGCAACGTCCAGGTTTCGACCTTGGTCTCCAATTAGAAAAATGTTTAAAGAACAATCCCGGTATACGTGGTATTGTATTAGGCAGCCATGGATTATTCACTTGGGGAGACACTTCCTATGAGTGCTACATTAATAGTCTTGAGGTTATTGAAAAAGCCTCAGAGTACATAGAAAAGAAAATTAAAGAAAACGGTAGCGTTTTTGGAGGTCAAAAATTAAAAAGCTTGCCAGCTGAACAAAGGGCTCAACAAGCAGCATCTTTAATGCCCATGCTTAGGGGTTTGGCTTCTTCTCAAAATCGCATGATTGGTCATTTTACAGATAGCAGTACTGTTCTAGAGTTTATAAATAGTTACGACCTTTATAAACTTGCTCCTATGGGCACTTCGTGTCCTGATCACTTTTTAAGAACGAAGATCAAGCCACTAATATTAGACCTTAATCCACATGAGGACTTAAGTAATACTGAAACAATTTTATCAAAATTAGAGCCTTTATTTAAGGCATATCGGCAGGAATATGGAGAATACTATGACAGCTGTAAACATCCTAATAGCCCCGCTATGCGGGATCCTAATCCTGTCATTATTATATATCCCGGAGTGGGAATGTTCAGCTTTGCAAAAAATAAGCAAACCACACGTGTGGCAAGCGAATTTTATATAAATGCCATTAATGTTATGCGCGGTTCTGAAGCTATAACCAATTATACTTCTTTACCGCGGCAAGAAGCCTTTGATATTGAATACTGGCTGCTTGAAGAAGCAAAACTACAGCGTATGCCTAAAGAGCAGCCGCTTTCGCGAAAAGTAGCAATTGTAACGGGAGCTGCAGGCGGCATTGGTAAAGCAATAGCAGATAAACTCGTGGCCGAAGGTGCCAACGTTATTCTAACTGATGTAAGCGAAGATGCATTAAATGAAGCAGTTAAAACCTATAAGAAAGATCAGGTTACTGGTGTCATTTGTGATGTTACAGTTGAAGAT
Source organism: Leeuwenhoekiella sp. A2 (assembly GCF_047946655.1). Taxonomy (GTDB): domain Bacteria; phylum Bacteroidota; class Bacteroidia; order Flavobacteriales; family Flavobacteriaceae; genus Leeuwenhoekiella. Next base: position 2,233,426 of record NZ_CP172311.1, on the reverse strand, counting down.
TCTATATCAAAAGCATATAAACAAGCGTGCTTAGCTTTTGGTGGAGTTGATATTATAATTCATTCTGCCGGTCTTGCCATCTCAAAACCTCTGGCAGAGACTACGATCAAAGATTGGGATTTACTTCAAAATGTGTTGGTAAAAGGTCAGTTTTTAATGGCTCAGGAAGGTGTTGCTATTATGCGTAAACAGGGTTTTGGTGGCGATATTATAAATATAGCAAGTAAAAATGGATTAGTTTCTGGCCCTAATAATGTGGGATATGGAACTGCTAAGGCTGCTCAACAACATATGACTCGCTTACTGGCTGCAGAACTGGGTCCAGATAAGATAAGAGTTAACACAGTAAACCCTGATGGAGTAATAGTAGGTAGTAAAATCTGGGAAGGATCATGGGCAGAAGGGCGTGCAAAAGCTTATGGTATAGATGTGAAAGATCTCCCTGCTCATTATGCTAAACGCAACTTGCTTAATGAGATAATTCTGCCGCAGGATATTGCCCAAGGTGTATTTGCTTTCGTAGGCATATTAGATAAAAGTACCGGGAATACTATAAATGTAGATGGTGGTATGGCCAATGCTTTTGTAAGATAAGAGGTATACCTCATTAATAAAACCTAGGTGCTTTGTAATAGACTCTGTCTCTTTCATGCCTTAGTATTATACCATTTATGAGAATTCAAGAACAACATCTTAACGATTTAAATAAAAGCGAACTATCCCGTCATAAAAATCAATATGATTTTTTATCTCAGGATTTGACAAATCAGGGTGTTTCAGTAGCAGAAGTCATAAATAAACTATCAAATTTTCAAGTTGCTATACCCAGTTGGGCCTTAGGTGCAGGCGGCACGCGCTTTGGTCGTTTTTCATTTGCGGGTGAACCTGCGACTTTAGAGCATAAAATAGAAGATGTAGGCATAATTCATAGTCTTACTCAGACGGCCGGAGCTGTTTCATTACACATTCCTTGGGATGTTCCACAAGATTACAAAGCGGTAAAAGAACTCGCTACTGAGCATAAAATAAAGTTTGATGCCGTAAATAGTAATACTTTTCAGGATCAAAAAGAGGTTAAGGAAAGTTATAAATATGGTTCACTAAGCAATACCAATTCATCGGTTCGAGATCAAGCAATAGCTCACAATAAAGAAGTAATAGAAATAGGAAAGAAATTAGGAGCTAACAAACTCACAGTCTGGTTAGCAGATGGCTCTTCATTTCCGGGACAAAACAATTTTCAGACTGCCTTTGCACATACCCAGAATAGCCTTATTTCTATTTATGAAGATATGCCGGCCCACTGGAAGCTTTTTATTGAATACAAGCCCTACGAGCCTAATTTTTACAGTACCGTAATTCAGGATTGGGGTACTTCTTTTATGCTTGCAAATGGTTGTGGTGAGAGAGCTTATACCTTAGTAGATTTAGGTCATCATTTGCCAAATACTAATATTGAGCAAATAGTGTCTGTTTTAATGCTTAAAGGTAAACTTGGTGGTTTTCATTTTAATGATAGTAAATATGGTGATGACGATATTACTGTGGGAAGTATAAAGCCATATGCGTTATTCTTGATTTTTAACGAACTTGTTTATGGCATGAAGAACAATACTAACAATCCGGAACTTTCCTGGATGATTGATGCAAGCCATAATATAAAAGATCCTTTAGAAGATTTAATTCAATCCTTAGAAGCTATTCAGGAAGCCTATGCAAAAGCTCTTATAATCGATCAAATTAGCCTAAAAACAGCGCAGGATGAAAACGATGTCGTTACCTGTCAGGAAATTTTACAAGCTGCATATCGCACAGATGTAAGACCTCTTATACGTGAAGCACGTTTACAAAGCGGTGGAGTCTTAAACCCTATTCAGGCTTATCGTAAATTAAGCGTTCGCAAAAATCTTATTACTGAACGGGGGATGCACACAATAGCTACAGGATTATAAATTTCAATTTTAATGAAGAAAACTGTTACAGCCATTTTTGATATAGGTAAAACCAATAAGAAATTTTTCCTTTTTGACACCAATTTTCAGGAGGTTTATCGAGAGTATATTAAGATAGATGAAATAGTTGATGAAGACGGGCATCCTACCGAAAACCTTCCTGCACTGCGGCATTGGGTAAAGAAAGTTTTTGACAGAATATTGAATACGGAGAAATATAACATTAAAGCTATTAATTTTTCATCGTATGGAGCCAGCCTTGTACATCTCGATAAAAATAGAGAAGTAATTTTGCCGATGTATAATTACACAAAACAGATGCCTGCTTCGATTACGCAATCGTTTTATGAAAAATATGGCCCTGAGTTAGAGTTTCATCAATGTACCGGTTCATCTAATCTGGGTATGCTTAATGTTGGGATGCATTTATACTGGTTAAAATATGCCAAACCTGATATTTTTAAACAGATTAAGTATTCTCTGCACTTACCTCAATATCTAAGCTTTGTATTTACCGGAATTCCTTTAAGTGAATACACAAGCATTGGTTGTCATACTGCTTTATGGGATTATAATAAAAAGGATTATCACAGTTGGGTCTATTCTGAACAATTAAATGAGATTTTGCCCCCTATTGTTTCTACTGAAACGAGTATAAATATGGCTTACAAAGGGAAATGTATAAAAATAGGCGTGGGTATTCACGATAGTTCAGCTGCATTGCTTCCTTATTTACGCAGCGTTAAAACACCTTTTATTTTGGTTTCTACAGGCACATGGAGTATTTCTCTTAATCCATTTATAGATAAAATTTTAAGCAAAAAAGATGCTGAAAGTGGTTGTGTTAATTATATGCTTATAAATGGTAAACCAGTTAAATCATCCAGAGTCTTTCTGGGTAATGAATATAAAATACAGATAGAGAAACTAACAACGCATTATGGGGTTCATAAAGACTATCATAAGACTGTCAACTTTGCTTATGACATCTATCATAAAATAATGAAAGAATTTGACAATATTTTTCATTGGGAATCTATAGAAACTGCTGATATGCCATCAGAAACTATTTTACCATATACATCTTTTGAATATGCTTATCATCATTTAATGATTGAGTTGATAAATCTGGAAGTTCATTCCATAAATAAAGCAAAGGGAGAGATGAAAATTGACCATCTTTTTGTTGATGGTGGTTTTAGTGATAACGCTATCTACATTCAGTTGCTTTCCCGGCATTTTAAAAATATAGAACTGTATACGGCAGATTCGTCATTGGGATCTGCTTTAGGTGCGGCAATTTGCATATCAGATTCACCACTTAATTCAAAATTTCTAAAGAAAAATTATTCGTTGAAAAAACATATCCCATTTATCACTAAATAAAAAATATGTCTACCACTTTTGACCCTGCTTACCCATCTGTTGAAGATTTACGATCAAAAGCAAAAAAACGTATGCCAAGATTTGCTTTTGAATATTTAGACGGAGGTTGCAATGAAGATGTAAGCATAAAACGCAATACTTCAGAAGTACGTGATATACAGTTACAACCACGTTATCTAAATAATTATGGTTCTACCTCAATAAAAACGAGGGTTTTAGGGATGGAATTTGACGCTCCTTTTGGTATTGCTCCTGTGGGTCTTCAAGGCTTAATGTGGCCCAATTCTCCTGAAATTTTAGCTAGAGCTGCTTTTAAACATAATATTCCATTTATTCTCAGCACTGTTACCACAATGAATATTGAGCGCGCCAGCGAACTTACACAGGGTAATGCATGGTTTCAGCTTTATAATCCTATAGATGACGCAATACGTAATGATTTATTAGATCGCGCAGAAGCTGCCGGTTGCCCCGTTCTCGTTTTATTATGCGATGTACCTACTTTTGGTTATCGCCCAAGAGATTTTCGCAATGGCCTTGCACTCCCGCCTAAAATGTCTGTAAAAAATATACTTCAAATATTAGGAAAACCTACCTGGGCCTATAATACTTTAAAATATGGCCAGCCCACTTTTGAAAACTTAAAACCTTATACGCCTGAAGGTTTAAATCTAAAACAACTGGGAGCTTTTATGGATAAAACTTTCTCGGGAAAATTAAATGAAGAAAAAATTAAACCTATACGAGATAAGTGGAAGGGAAAGCTCGTCTTAAAAGGAGTAGCTTCTCCACAGGATACAGAAGCTGCAATACGTATGGGATTTGATGGGATCATAGTTTCAAACCATGGCGGCCGTCAACTTGATGCAGCCCAGTCTACTATACATTCTTTAAGAGAAATTACAGCAAAATATAGCGATCAGATCGAAATAATGATGGATAGTGGTTTGCGATCAGGACCTGATATTGCACGCGCAATGGCGTGCGGAGCCAAGTTTACATTTATGGGCAGATCTTTTATGTACGGGGCAGGTGCTCTGGGCGATAAAGGAGGTAATCACACTATAGACATGCTAAAGGTTCAGAGTAATCAGGTTATGGATCAGTTGGTTTGCAAAAAGGTCGAAGATTTACCTATGCATTTAATATAAAAAGGCCTAAATGTCTATTTACACCCAGGAAGAAGAAACTATTGAAGAAATCGCTGGGGGTGAATATGAGCGTGAGCGTGTACCTCAATCCAGGCTGCAAGGCTGGAAATCCTTTTTAGGGATGTACGCAGGTGAACATGCGGCAGGTACAGAATTTGTAATTGGACCTTTGTTCTTAACTACCGGCGTAAGTGCTTTTGATCTTATTGTGGGACTTCTCCTGGGAAATTTAATGGCCGTGTTAAGTTGGAGATTCCTTACTGCAGAGATTGGTACAAAATTCAGATACACACTTTACTTTCATTTAGAAAAAATTTGTGGTATACGCCTGGTAACGGCCTATAATCTTACAAACGGATTGCTATTTTGTTTTCTCGCAGGAGCGATGATTACAGTCTCAGCAACGGCAGTGGGAATTCCTTTTGATATGGAAATGCCTAAATTAACTGACACTACTCCCAACGGAATAACTTGGGTCATTATAGTTTTAGCATTAGGAGCTGTTATCTCATTAATCGCAGCAAAAGGTTATAATACAGTCGCCAAAGCCGCAAATTATATGTCGCCTGTAATTGTTCTGGCCTTTATTGCCTGCGGTATTGTTGCATTAATACAATTAGATATTAAAAGTTTCTCAGATTTCTGGAATATCTGGGGAGAAGGAAGTGACCCACTTCCCGGCCAGATAAAATATACGTTCTGGCATGTATTGCTGTGGTCATGGTTTGCAAATGCCGCTATGCATATAGGGATGTCAGATCTTTCTGTTTTTCGGTTTGCTAAAAAAGCAAGCGCAGGTTGGACCACAGCTGGCGGCATTTATATTGGGCATTACATTGCCTGGATAGCTGCCGCCCTACTTTATGCCGTTTATATAAAATCACCTGAAGCTCAAATAATGTTAGCTAATGGTGAAGCTCCCACCGTTGCCCCTGGACCACTAGCTTATAATGCCATAGGGGTTTTTGGTATTATAGCAGTTATTCTTGCTGGCTGGACAACTGCTAACCCTACAATCTATCGAGCAGGTCTCGCTTTTCAGGCAATAATGCCTAAAACATCAACCTTTTGGGTAACAATTCTTGCCGGGGGTGTAGCTACAATTGCAGGATTATTTCCTGCTTTTGCAATGCAATTATTGGGTTTTGTAGCACTTTATGGCTTTATATTAGCACCTATAGGAGCGATTATAGTCTTTGAATATTTCTTCGGTATAAAAGCAGGTATTGAACCCTTTTATGCAGAAAAAAGTGGAATAAAATTTAATTGGGCGGTTTTTGGAGCTTGGGCTATAAGCTTCGGGATATTTTACTTCGTATCTATACAGTTTGATGTTTTTCTATCATTTTTAATTATCCCGGCTTGGATAAGTTGTGGAGTACTATACGTGATTTTAAGCAGATGGTATCAAAAACCACATCTGAAAAATAAAGAACAACCACTCTTGTAACAATAACTTTTTTGGCGAAGCGACCTCAAGAAATTGGGCGTTGAAAATCTTTCTTCTGTCGTACAAATCGCAAAAAACAAACAGGACGCTTTTGAAAACACAGCTACACTGGTTAAAAAAATAGCCGAAAATATGCTTCAAAAGGGTGATTTTTAACCATAAATACTCGGTTTTTATTATTCAAACCTGGGTTTTAATGCACTCTCTTCACCCAAAATTCCACTTAAAATAAGCTTGTTAGCAATATTTCGAAATTTTGGTATAGCCCAATTAAAAGTTAAATATTCATTTTACTTTCCAAATTAATAGTATTACTATTATAATTGCACAAAATACACCCAGATGGATGAATTATTAAAGAATTTGCGGGTTTCAGTCAACGAGAATCTTTATCTCAAAGACCCGGAATCTAGTGAATTAGGTAAAAAAATTATACGAAATGGTATCATACTTATTGATGAAATAGGGTTTGAAGACTTTACCTTTAGAAAACTGGGTGGAGTCATTAAATCAAATGAGAGTTCGATATATCGTTATTTTGAAAACAAACATAATTTTCTGGTTTACATCACTTCCTGGTTTTGGGGATGGAAAGAATTTCAGCTTTTGCTGGCAACTAATAGTATAAAAGACGGAAGAAATAAACTCAACAAAGCCATAGAAGTACTTGCTCTCCCGGTAAAAGAAGACATACGTTTTAAACATATTGATGAGGTGGCCTTAAACAATATTATTATCAATGAGTCGTCAAAATCTTACTTAACAAAAAAGGTAGATGAAGATAATGATCAGGGCTATTTTATGGCTTTTAAAAGACTTGCAGAAAGGGTAAGCGAGATGATAAAAGCAGTTGACAGCGCTTATAAATTTCCATACAGTCTGGCTACCACGATTATTAACGGCTCATTAAACCAGCATTTTGTGAGTAAACACTTCCCCACGATTACTGATTGTAAGGACGGCATCGCACCTACTGTTTTTTATAAAAATATGATTGCAAATCTATTAAAAGCTGATCATGAATAATAAAACCCCAATTAATCCTGTACAAAGATTTATAGGTTTATTAAAGCTGGAGCGAAAAGATTTCCTGCAAATTCTGTACTATGCCATTTTTGGCGGACTCGTTAGCTTGTCTGTACCGCTAGGGATTCAGGCTATTGTAAATTTAATGCAGGGAGCCAGAATATCTACTTCGTGGTTTGTACTTGTAATCCTGGTAACTATGGGAGTTGCCTTTGTAGGGATTCTTCAATATATGCAAATACGCATTCTTGAGAACGTACAGCAAAAGCTCTTTACCTTATCATCTTTTGAGTTTATTTATCGCTTCCCCAAGATTAAAATGGACCAGCTGCGCAATTATTATCCACCAGAACTTGCTAATCGCTTTTTTGATGTTCTCTCTCTGCAGAAGGGTTTATCTAAAGTAGTTATCGATTTTCCGGCAGCACTGGTACAAGTGATTTTTGGACTTATTCTCCTTTCATTGTATCATCCGTTTTTTATCATATATGGCATTTTACTGGTGGTGCTTATTTACATTGGCTTTAAAATAACCGGTAAACGCGGGCTTGATTCTAGCATTAAAGAGTCTAAACATAAATACCGTGTTGCACACTGGATACAAGAAGTGGCAAGATCACTTATGAGTTTTAAAATGTCTGGATATACAAGTATAGCGATTGATAAGAATGATGCTATACTTAGTGATTATCTAGATGCACGTGAAAGCCACTTCCAGGTATTAAAATTTCAGTTTATTCAACTTGTGATTTTTAAGGTTTTAGTTACTGCCGGCCTGCTTGCCATTGGCGGTATATTGGTGCTCAATCAGCAGATGAACATAGGTCAGTTTGTGGCTGCAGAGATCATCATTCTTTTGATAATTGGCTCTTTTGAAAAAATTATTTCGGGCATAGAATCTTTTTACGACATCCTCACTTCTCTTGACAAAATGGGACAAGTGGTAGACAAAGAACTTGAAAGTCAAACAGGAGAAGAACCTTTTAAAGTAGGTGAACCTTTAATTATTGAGCTTGATGATATCAGATTTAAAGGTTATGAAGATAAACGCATATTAAAGAATATAACCTTTACCATAAATCCCGGCGATAAAATACTGCTTAAAGGGCCTAACGGTGCGGGTAAATCTACTTTATTAAAGATTATAGCAGGACTTTTAGAGCCTAGCCTGGGAGAAATTTACGTAAATGACATTTCGCTGAAAAGCTTAAAATTGAACCATTATCGTTCTTTATTTGGTCAATCTACGACAGAAGAATCTCCTTTTGAAGGAACCATTTTAGATAATATTACCATGGGCGATATAAATGTGCCTAAGCAGAATATTCACTGGGCGCTAGAGAAAACAGGCCTGTTATCTTTTGTAAAACAACAGCCTAAAGGGCTTAATACAATGATTTATCCTGAAGGTATACAAATGCCTTATTCTATTTCTAAAAAGATCATACTTGCACGAGCTGTAGTAAGAAAACCTAACCTGCTTATTCTTAACGATCCGCTTGATCAGCTTGATCCTGTTGAAGAAGACCGCATCATGAATTTCCTCTTTAGCAAAGAAAATACCTGGTCAATCATTGTCACCAGCAGAGGTAAGCGATGGGAAAACTATTGCGATAAGATAATCAACCTCAATAACGGAAAAATCATACCTAACTCATAAGCCATGCTGAATATCACTAAAAACAGGATAAAAGAGCGTGTAGACCTGATGCACTACAAGTCTGGTAAAAAGGTATTTGCTGAGCGTAACCAGAAATATTTTAATAGGTTTCTCGTTGCTTTTGGGATCATATTAATTATTATTCTTTTCCTGCCATGGACGCAAACGGTTGCAGGACAGGGCTATGTCACCACGCTCACACCAGATCAAAGACCGCAGACGATACAATCGCCTATACCCGGCCGTATTGAGCAGTGGTATATAAGCGAAGGAGATTTTGTAAAAAAAGGAGACACTATTCTGCACATTTCTGAAATAAAGAATGAATATTTTGATCCTCAACTGGTAGATCGCACCGGTGACCAGATACGCGTAAAAGAAAGTTCGCAGCAATCTTATGAGCAAAAAATACAATTTTTAGGAAATCAGATAGGCTCCTTACAGCAGGAGAAACGGCTTAAAATAGACCAGGCACAGAATAAGCTGCAACAAAGCAGACTTAAATTTAAAAGTGACAGTATAGACCTGCAAGCCGCAAAGACAAATCTGGAGATAGCAGAAATACAGTTCAATAGAAACAAGACCTTAAATGATGAAGGTCTAAAATCAATGACAGACCTTGAGAATTATCGCTTAAAGCTACAGGAAGCCCAGGCAAAAAAGATCGCTCAGGAAAATAAACTGCTTGCTGCCAGAAATGAGATTATCAATGCAGAGATCGAGCTTAACAGATTAGACGCTGAATATGGTGAAAAAATATCAAAAGCCCAGAGCGATAGATCTACTGCTGAAACTTCTTTTTATCAAACCCAGGCAGATATTAGCAAACTGGAAACAGCTTATACAAACTATGATATGCGTCGTGGCATGTATTACATACGCGCACCGCAATCTGGTTATATTAATAAAGCAATTAAAGGCGGAGTGGGCGAAAGTTTTAAAGAAGGTGAGCCACTTGTGGGTATTATGCCATCAGAGTATGATATAGCAGTAGAAACCTATGTCGACCCTATTGATATGCCTTTGTTACACAGAGGTGAAAAAGTACGCGTGCGTTTTGAAGGCTGGCCGGCTATTGTTTTTAGTGGGTGGCCCAATAGCTCTTTTGGAACGTATGGCGCCAGAATCGTCGCGATTGAAAATTTTATCAGTACAAATGGCAAGTATCGTGTCTTGCTAGCTCCCGATGAAGAAGAATATCCCTGGCCACAAGAAATTAAGATTGGGTCTGGCGCCACTACCCTGGCACTGCTTGAAGATGTGCCTATCTGGTATGAACTTTGGCGACAGCTTAATGGGTTTCCGCCCAATTATTACACACCTCAAAATGCACAAAACACTAAAGCAGCAGGTAAATGAGAAGAATAATTCTATTTACGGCGCTACTTCTGGTGCAATTAGTAGTAGCTCAAAAAACAGACACTCTTCAGCTCGATTTTAAAGAGTACCTGTCTATTGTTAAAAAATACCACCCGCTGGTTAAACAGGCAGAATTAGTTGTTGATGAAGGTAGTTTTAAACTTATGAAAGCCCGTGGAAGCTTTGACCCAAAAGTAGAAGCAAATCTTTCAGAGAAAAACTATAAATCAACAGAATATTACAACCTGTTTGGTGCTGCATTTAAGATTCCCACGTATTACGGTCTTGAGCTTAACGCGAAATATGAAAAGAATTCAGGATATTATCTAAACCCTGAAAATATAGTGCCTGAGAACGGTCTCTACTCTGCCGGTGTGACTCTTGATGTTACTAACGGCATCTTTATGAGTGAGCGCATGGCAACCCTGAGACAAGCAAAAATCTATAGAGAACAAACACAGTTAAAGCGTGATTTACAAGCAGCAGAAGTGCTTTACAACGCTTCAGCCACTTATTTTGAGTGGTTTGCCGCCTATCAGGAACTGCAATTATATCAAAATTTTGTGGCTAATTCAGAATTCACGCTACGCTCAGTTAAAAGTCAATTTAAGGCTGGCGATAAACCTGCGGTAGATACGCTTGAAGCCGGTATAAATAAACAAAATCGCACTTTGCAATTAGAGCAGGCACGTCTTGATTATCTTAAAGCCTCTCTTAAACTCTCTAATTATCTATGGGCAGAAGACAATATCCCTTTAGAGATTACGCAACAAGTACGCCCTAACGAAGATCTTCCCGATGAAGTTGACGATCTTTGGTTTGATGATCAATTTCTTGCAGAACAGTTAATCACAGAAAATCCCAAAATACGTTCTTTACAATATGATGTCGAGATAATGCAAGTAGAGAAACGCCTGCGCGCAAATAAACTGCTTCCCGATCTCAATTTAAGCTATAACTTTCTTACAGAACAGCCGGAAGAATTTAACAGCTTAAACACAGATAATTACAAATTTGGCTTTAATGTGAATGTGCCTTTGTTTTTACGCAAAGAACGCGGCGATCTGCAACTCGCAAAAGTGAAACTGAAAAATTACCAACTTGAACTTATCAATGCTCACCAGGAAATACAGAATAAGTTAACAAGTCTTGAAAATGAGATTGTTTCTTATCGCGCTCAAAGCGAAAAAATGAATATCCTGGTAAATGATTATTCTTCACTTGTAGATGCAGAACGCCGTAAATTTGAGCTGGGCGACAGTTCGCTGTTTTTAGTCAATAGCAGGGAAAATTATTTAATCACAGCACGGCTAAAAGAAATAAGCCTCCAGGGAAAATATATAAAAAGTCTGGCCCAGTTCTTAAAATTAACTACCAGATTTTAGCTAAAAAAGAGGGCTAAAAAGCCGATTTTTAAAGGTTTTATACCGATTTTTTGCTATAAAACTATATTTAAACGCAACTTTTGCAGGGATTTTACATCTATTAATAAATCAACCTGACCATGAGAAGCTTTATATTAGTCTTACTTTCCACACTTTCCCTATATTCCTGCTCTGTTAAAGATGACACAGATGCAGATTTTAGAGCAGGGACTACACAAAAGTGGGAGCTTATATCAATGTCAGGCTCTGTTGCTAATGTGCCTCCTGCTACAGGTGATGATATGTTTTGGCAGGAATACTACCTTTTTTATACTAATGGCACTTTTCTTAAATCAAGAGAACAAAATGGTAGCATTAAAGAAGCTACCGGAACTTATAAAACCCAAACCTTATCTGATGGTAATTACTTAATCCTTTCTTATAAAACCGGATATGAGCTAATAGGGAGTTGTTCTTCCCAAGAGAATAAGGAATACCTTCATTTTTCTAACCCTCAAATGTCTAATACCTGGAATGCCTGCGACGGCCCCGGCCTTACATATGAGCGTGTAGAATAGTTGTATAACAAGATTTGTGCTGTCATTCTACTATTACTTCAAAAATGAAGTACCTTTAATATAGTTTTCTATAAAAGGTAGCATGACAGTTGAAAATACATATTTGATTTTTAAAGAAGATTTTAAACACCGTAACTGGGTAGACTGGATTATGTCTCATATTATGCTTGGGCCGCCACCATTTAGATACAAAGGCGCACTTACATTCACCCCCAGCGGTTTCAGGTTTAAAGGTTATGATATGTTTACCAAAGATCACAGTGAGTTTGAGATCAATAAACGAGACATCACTCAGCTTTATCACGGTTACGACAATACCTTTAGCAGATTACAAGTAAAAGGCAACTTATCATTTGCTCCCATCCGCGTTAGGCTTAATACAGAAAATGAAGAGACAGATTTATATGTAGTTTCAGAATTTAACGGGATGACTTCCGCAAACACAGAGCTTTTTGAAGAGATGAAGATCTGGTTGTCTTAAATGTAGAGATTTACTTCTAGCAATTATTATTTCCTCCTGCTCACCTAATTTTTCGATTAAACCTTTTTGAAATTCTAGCTATTATCCTCTACTCTTCGTTAATAAATATTTAAACCAAAAGGCCATACAAGCTCATCGCAAAATGAATGCTTATCTTTCATAAAAGCTTTGTTATGCGTAAAATAATAGTCAATAAAGAATATGATCTAATCTGCGTGGGCGCCGGGATCATGAGTGCAACACTTGCTTTACTTGCTAAAATATTAAAGCCTGATCTTAACATTCTAATTCTTGAACGTCTGGAAGAAGTAGCTCAGGAAAGTTCTGCCGCGTGGAATAATGCAGGAACCGGACATTCTGCTTTATGCGAACTCAACTACACTCCGGAAGAGGAAGACGGAAGTATCAATATAAAAAAGGCGATAGAAATCTGTACGCAGTTTGAGATTTCTAAGCAGTTTTGGTCATTTTTAGTACAAAAAAACCTGATTTCAGATCCACATTCTTTTATAACTTCCATCCCACATCACAGCTGGGTGACCGGTGAAGATAATGCCGAATATCTTGAGAAACGATACCACACAATGAAAGAACATTTTATGTTTGATTCTATTGAGTTTACCCGGGATATTGAGATGATGAAAAAATGGTTTCCGCTTATGATGCATGAGCGCGAGGCAGACGAGATCATGGCAGCTTCTCGTATAGACCGCGGTACAGAAGTGAATTTTGGTAACCTGACGCGCGAACTTTTTAACATTCTAAAAACCGAATACAATACACCTGTTCATTGCAATGAAGAAGTGCTTGACATTGATCCTGATCCAGATATAGAATGGTGCGTAGAAGCAAAAAATACAAAGACAGGCGAGCATCAGCATTTTGATGCTCAACACGTTTTTATAGGCGCAGGCGGCGGTAGTTTGCTGTTGCTGCAAAAAGTAGAAATTGATGAAAAAGATGGTTACGGTGGTTTCCCGGTAAGTGGTGAATGGCTGGTTTGTAAAAATGAAGATATCATAAATGAGCATCATGCAAAAGTTTATAGCAAAGCCGGTCTGGGCGATCCGCCTATGTCGGTTCCTCATCTTGATACGCGCTATATAAATGGAAAGAGGGAATTACTTTTTGGCCCTTTCGCAGGTTTTAGTCCGAAGTTTTTAAAAGAAGGATCAAAACTCGATCTTTTCAAATCGATTAAATTTGATAATATTCCCTCGATGCTGGGCGCATTTTGGCATAATTTACCACTAACCAAATATTTAATTCAGCAAGTCGCGATGTCTTTTGAAGACAGAATGGAAGCACTACGCACTTTTGTGAAAGATGCTAAAAGTGAAGATTGGGAAATTCTGGTCGCGGGGCAACGCGTGCAAACCATAAAACGTGATGAATATGAAGGCGGAAAACTAGAATTTGGCACTCAGGTTGTAAGTAGTAAAGACGGAAGCATCACCTGTCTCATGGGCGCATCGCCCGGTGCTTCGACTGCAGTCAAAATAATGCTCGACGTATTAGAAAAAGCTTTCCCTGAAATTATCAATTCTGAAGAAGGAAAAAGTAAATTAAAAGAGATGATTCCCTTTTGGAAAACTGACCTAAATGAGCAATTATTTAAAGAAACATTGCACAAATCTGAAGAGGCTTTAGAACTATGAGACTAATCAGATTATAAATGCTAAATATTTCTTATTATTAGCTTTAACCAAAAATACCTGCATCTATAGAACGTTTAATTTAACATGAATAAAAACCTCCCACAAATACAAAAAATCGCTCCGGAAGACGAAATATTGATCAAAAAATCAAAACAAGATCTTGATCAGGTTTCCTTTCTTATGAAAGCGTTTAATACAATAGGTACTCCTATTGATGCCGGTATGATGCTTATCCCTGAAAAATATCAAGACAAAATACATTTGGGTATTCAGAAAGCATTGCAACTGGCTGTAAAAGCTAATCTGCAGACTATGAAATCGGGTAAAACAGGCACAAAATCGTCTAATATCACCTATAAAATGGTTACGGGAATATCTGGCGCTGCAGGTGGTTTTTTTGGCGCAGCAGGTTTTACAACAGATCTTATTCTTTCTACAAAATTTATGATGCGCTCTATTATGGATATCGCTCGCAGTCAGGGTGAAGATGTTCATGATATCGAGACACAGCTCTCGTGTTTACAGGTTTTCGCTCTGGGCGGAACTTCTAAAGATGACGACGAATTAGACACCAGCTATTATGCTACCCGAGCCGCTTTACAAACTGCAATGAACCAGGCAGGAACATACCTTGCAGAAAACGGAACCACAAAACTCATTGAAGCTTTGGCTTCCCAAACCGCAGCGCCTATTGCCAGATTGATCAATCAGGTAGCTGCCCGTTATACAGTGCAAGTAAGCGAAAAATTTGTAGCGCAGGCGGTACCAGTTATAGGTGCTGCGGCAGGTGCTTCTATAAATGTGATCTTCATTACACATTTTCAGAAAATGGCAACTGCTCATTTTACCCTCCGCCGACTTGAACGTAAATACAACCGAGAATTGATTCAGGATGTATATAATCAGGTATTGGTAGGATAGGATTTTTGTTTACAAATAATAAGAACAGAAGAAAAATTGTAAATTTAGGATATGGATATAAATCTGCAAGACAAAAAAATTGAATTAATACAATGGCTTTCTACTCTGAGTGATGAGTCCTTAATTGATCAATTAATGGAATTGAGACAGCAAGAAAAAAAGGATTGGTATAATGAAATTTCTACTTCTGAAAAAAATTCGATAGAAAAAGGAATTCAAGATGCCAATGATGGAAAACTGACTTCTCATTCTAATGCTAAGAAAATTTATGAAAAGTGGTTATAAAGTCTTGTGGACAAACCATGCACTTTCTGAATTAAAAGAAACTATTGAATATTTAGAACAAAACTGGACAGATCGAGAACTAAAAAATTTTGTAGTAAAATTGGATCACACGATCGAATTAATTTCTAGAAATCCTAATATCTTTCCTTCTTCCTTTGAAAAAAAAGAAATCCATAAAGCTGTTGTAGAAAAACACAATAATCTTTATTACAGAATAAACGAAAATACCATAGAGATTCTTTCCTTGTTTTCAAACCAAAAAGATCCTGATAGTAAAAAAATTTAATTCCTTTATTTTTATTTATTCTTAGCTGCTGCCACTTTATTTAAAAAGTCTTTCCTTAAAATTATTGAAAAGTTCAACTGCTTATATTTTTAACTTTTTAAAATCAATTGCTCATCTCTATAATTAGGAATATTTCCATAATTTTGTAATAATTCCAAATTATATGAATAGACATATTTTACATCTTGATCTTGATACTTTTTTTGTATCCTGCGAAAGAATAGCTGATAGTACCCTTAATAATAAACCGGTAATTGTGGGCGGTACGGGTGATCGCGGAGTGGTAAGCGCGGCTAGTTATGAGTGTAGAAAATTTGGTGTGCATTCAGGAATGCCTATGAAAATGGCACGTCAACTTTGTCCACAGGCAGTTTACATTCGCGGTAACGCAAGTACATATACCAAGTTTTCAAAAATGGTAACCGAAATCCTGCAGCAGGAAGTTCCTGTGCTTGAGAAATCAAGTGTAGATGAGTTTTATGCAGATCTAACCGGCATGGATCGCTTTTTTGGGTGCTATAAATTTGCTTCAGAATTACGCCGAAAGGTAATTAATCAAACCGGTTTGCCTATTTCTTTTGGACTTTCGATTAATAAAACCGTATCAAAAGTTGCTACAAACGAGGCCAAACCCAACAATCAATATAAAGTAGATGAAGGGTATGAAAAGGTATTTCTGGCTCCGCTTTCCATTAAAAAAATCCCCATGGTGGGCGAGAAAACCTTTCGCACATTTTGCAATCTGGGAGTAAAAAAAGTAAGCGTTGTACAGCAAATGCCAGTCGAGATGATGATGTCTGTTTTTGGCAAAAATGGCCGCGTTATCTGGGAGCGGGCGAACGGTATTGATCAATCGCCTATAATAGAATATCACGAGCGTAAATCTATCTCAAGCGAGCGTACATATGGACAGGATACAACAGATATTCAGAAATTAAAAACCACTATCAATGCGATGGCAGAAAACTTAGCTTTTCAACTGCGGCGGGGTAATAAACTTACTTCCTGCATTACGGTGAAAGTGCGCTATTCAGATTTTCAGACCTATTCTAAGCAATTAAAGATTCCGTATACTTCTGCAGATCATAACCTGATTCCTAAAGTGATGGAGCTTTTTGAAAAACTTTACAATCGTAGATTATTAATTCGTCTTGTGGGCGTGCGCTACAGCGGACTCACAGAAGGTCATTATCAAATTGATCTTTTTGAAAACACAAACCGCACGGTAAACCTGTACAAAGCGATGGACAATATACGCTGCCGCTACGGCGATCGCAGCATTATGCGAGCAGGCACAATGGGTGAAGGCGCACGCACAATTGGCGATCAGGGAAATCCATTTAACGGCCAGCCGCCTATAGTTTTAGCACACAGACATCAATAAAACTAATCCCCTCTCCCTCTGGGAGAGGGTAGGGATAGGGAAATGTATATCAATTGTCATTCATATTTCAGCTTACGCTACGGTACCCTTTCTGAAACGCAGCTGCTTGAGCTTGCTATAAAAAATGGTATTCAAAAACTAGCGCTTACAGATATTAATAATACTTCAGCCTGTCTCACTTTTGTGCGAAAAGCGAAAGAATTAGGCATAAATCCGGTTTTAGGAGTAGATTTTAGAAACGGAATACAGCAATGCTATGTCACGCTAGCGCGAAATAATGAGGGTTTTCTGGAAATCAATAATTTTCTCTCACAGCATTTACACAATAAAAAATCCTTTCCTGATCATGCTCCCGTTTTTAAAAATGCAGTAGTTATTTATTCTTTTGAAAAGGTTCTTGAACTTGATAAAACCAAATTTTCGGAAAACGAATTTATAGGTATCGGACTAAAAGATTTAAGAAAACTTCCTTTTTCGCGCTACAGCGGTTATCGTGACAAACTCGTGGTTTTACACACTGTGAGTTTCAACGGCAAAAGAGATCATAATATTCATAGGCTATTACGGGCTATTGATAATAATATGTTGCTTAGTAAATTGCCAAAAGAAGAGCAGGCAGGTTTTGAGGAGCAAATGCTTTCTATAACTCAATTAGAAGAAGCATTTTCTGAGTTTCCACATATTCTGGAAAACACCCTCAATTTACTCGATTTTTGTAGTATTTCGTTCGATTTTTCAAAAGACCGAAAGCCTCAAAATCTTAAAACCGTTTACGGCACAGAAGATCTGGATTATCAAAAGCTGGTTGATCTTTGTCAAAAAGGTCTTCCCGAACGCTACGACGAGATCACCTCACAAATTGAGCAACGTCTGGCTAAAGAACTTAAACTCATCAAGAGTCAGAATTTTGTTTCTTTCTTTATCATTAACTGGAAAATTATAGAATATGCCCGCAGTCAGGGCTACTTTTATGTAGGTCGCGGCAGTGGTGCAAACAGTATTGTAGCTTATTTGCTGCGCATTACAGATGTAGACCCTATAGAACTCGATCTCTATTTTGAGCGGTTTATGAACGAATTTAGGGCAAATCCACCAGATTTTGACATTGATTTTTCTACCTGGGATCGTGAAGATATTACCCGATTTATTTTTGAAACTTTTGGAAAAAACGGGCAAGCTGCCTTGTTGGGATCTTATGTGACGTTTAAACATAGCGGTGCGGTACGCGAACTGGCGAAGGTTTTTGGTCTTCCTAAACATGAGATAGACAAACTGAGCGAGGGTAAATATGTATTTTCAGAACTTGACAATCTTTCAAAACTTGTGCTTAAATATGCATTGCTTTTTAAAGACAGGCCTAATTATTTAAGCATTCACGCCGGCGGAATATTAATTTCAGATAGACCCATTCATTATTTTTCAGCTACACATTTACCGCCTAAAGATTTCCCCACCGTACAATTTGACATGCACATTGCAGAAGAT